>NZ_JBWKXF010000050.1:0-44721 GCF_059422645.1 Pseudomonas sp. GW821-FHT01C01
GGGGTATAGCGCAGTCCGGTAGCGCGCCTGCTTTGGGAGCAGGATGTCAGGAGTTCGAATCCCCTTACCCCGACCATATTAAAAATCCTCGTATCGAAAGATACGGGGATTTTTTTTGTCCGGATTCCAAGGGGCAGAGGTGAAGCATTCGCTGGCAAGCCAGCTCCTACAGGATTGATGCGGTTCTGTAGGAGCGGGCTTGCCCGCGAAGAGGCCCTCTCAGGCGCCGCAGATCTTAATGCAGCTTCAGGCGAGGCTCTGTGCCGCGTCCGATCTTGCTGCCGAGCATCAGCATCGCCGTGCGGAACGGTCCGTACAACGCCATCTGGTGCATACGGTACAGCGACACGTAGAACATCCGCGCCAACCAGCCTTCGAGCATCACGCTGCCGGTGAGGTTGCCCATCAAGTTACCCACAGCCGAAAAACGCGACAGCGAGATCAGCGAGCCGTAGTCGGTGTACTTGTACTCCGGCAGTGCCTTGCCTTCGATGCGCAGTTTCAACGATTTGGCCAGCAATGAGGCCTGTTGGTGAGCGGCCTGGGCGCGTGGCGGCACATTGCGGTCGCTGCCCGGTTGCGGGCAGGCGGCGCAATCACCGAACGCGAAGATGTTTTCGTCACGGGTGGTTTGCAGGGTTGGCAGCACTTGCAGCTGATTGATGCGGTTGGTTTCCAGGCCATCGATGTCCTTGAGGAAACCCGGTGCGCGAATCCCCGCGGCCCAGACTTTCAGGCTGGCCTTGATCACGTTGCCATCGGCAGTAATCAGGCTGTCGGCCGTCACTTCGCTGACCGCGGCATTGGTCATGACATTGACCCCGAGTTTCTCCAGGGTTTTATGCACAGGCCCGCCAATCCGCTCTGGCAGCGCCGGTAGTACCCGTGGTCCGGCTTCGATCAGGGTGATGTGCATGTTCTCCGGTTTGATCCGGTCCAGGCCATAGGCTGCCAACTCATGGGCGGCGTTGTGCAGTTCGGCGGCCAGCTCGACCCCGGTGGCACCAGCGCCGACGATGGCTACGCTGATTTGCTCGACCACGTCGGTTTGCCCTGCGTGGGCGCGCAAATAGTGATTGAGCAGTTGCTGGTGGAAACGCTCGGCCTGTTTGCGGGTGTCGAGGAACAGGCAGTGTTGCGCCGCGCCCTGGGTGCCGAAATCGTTGGTGGTGCTGCCGACGGAGATCACCAGCGAGTCGTAAGGCACTTCGCGGGCCGGCACCAGTTCCAGGCCGGCTTCGTCATAAGTGGCGGCCAGCTGGATTTTTTTCTTCGCGCGATCGAGCCCGCTCATGCGTCCCAGCTGGAACTCGAAGTGGTTCCATTTGGCCTGGGCCACATAGTTGAGTTCGTCTTCGGAAGAGTTCAGGGAACCGGCCGCCACTTCGTGCAACAACGGTTTCCAGATGTGGGTCAGGTTCGCGTCGACCAGCATCACACTGGCCGTGCCGCGCTTGCCCAGAGTCTTACCCAGACGGGTAGCCAACTCCAGACCGCCGGCGCCGCCGCCGACAATAACAATACGATGGGACATAGGGATAACTCGCAAGGCTAAAAGAAATCTTTGTCATCGTTACCCAAGCGAGCGCAAGGCAGCTCATAGCGTCAGGTAACTGATAAGTCGGCTCAACAGGCCCAGACCAATGGTCACTGCCAGTACCAGTACAAGGAGCATCCACGGCCGGAAAGGTCGGCGCTCGACTTGGTGCTGGGACAGTTGCAGGTACTCTTCGACATGCTTCTGGTCGTCGGGGTTCAGGCGGCTGGTCATATCGGGCCTCGTCAGGGGTAGACGTTGCTGAATGTGTAGAAGCTACAGGGAAATGATTCCCCTGTGAACGGAGCTTAGCTGTTGAGCGGGGAGGGGGCGCGGCTTACAGGCTGATCCCGACATCAAAAACAATGCTGCGCCCCAGGTTGCTGCGCAAGAAGTCCGGCGCTTCCGGGTGAGCGAACAGCACGCGGGCAAATGTCGGTCCAACCAATGACAACGAACGCCAGCCCTGGCGCAGGTATTCGGTCGGCGGCGGGAAATGGCTGTTGAGGTCCAGCACTTCGCGTTTGAGGCTGGCGAAGGCAATGATGTCCAGCTCACCCAGATCCATGCCGCGTTCTTTGTAGTTGTGCGCTTTTTTGCGCAAGGTCGGCGCCAGTCTGAGCAAAAATTCATTGGCCGGTATGCGCCGGGGCTTGGCCTCGCGGCGCACCAGTTGGCTCAGGGAAAACGCGCTGCGTCGGCGTTGCAGTTCGTCGCGCCATTCATCGTTGAGGCGCCGGCCTTCGTCGAGCACGAAGAACACCTCGAAACTGGCATCGCGAAACAACACATCCGGTGGCTCCCCGGCGGGGGCGAATTCATCGGCACGATAGGGAATGTTCAAGCCTTGCAACAGGCGCTGGCAAACCCAACGCTCCCGCTCCCATTTGCGGGCATTGGACAGGAACGCGTTGGCTTGCTCGGCCGCGATGGTCAGCAGGCGTAAATAATCTGAGTCATCCATAGGCCCAAGCTTAGCGTTCAATTGCGACAAGCAGAAAGCTTTGCATCGGCTGGAGCAACTTCGTCGCCGTAGTAGACTGCCGGGTATCGGGCCTGAACAACCAGGGAGTCTGCGGTGAAGGACGGAGGATTGGCCACATGATCGGCGCAGAGCTGCTGTCACCGGAAACGCTGTCAGTCGGCTGGCTGATTTACCTGCCGGTGCTGATCTGGGCGGTCTGCCGCGTCCCATGGGTTGAGCTGTTCACCGACAGTCGGCGCCAGCATTTGCTGTTCGGGACGGTGTTTGCGCTGTTTCTGCTGTGGCTGGTGCGGCGGGATTTCGATACAGGCGTGTCTTATCACTTTATCGGCATGACGGCGGTGACCCTGCTGCTGGACTGGCCGCTGGCGATCGTCGGCGGGCTGGTGGCGCAAGCGGGGCTGGTGCTGCTGGGTCGTCAGGACCTTGTGGCGATGGGAGTGAATGGCGCGCTGTTCATTCTGTTGCCGGTACTGGTCACTGAATGCTGCGCGATTCTGGTGGAGCGTGCGCAGCCAAAAAACCTCTTCGTGTACATCTTCGTTTCCGGTTTCTTTGCCGCGGCACTTTCGGCGTTGCTGTGTCTGGTGCTGGCGCTCACGGTGTTGTGGTACGACGAGCTGTTTGCCATGCCGTACTGGCTCGAGGATTTTATCGGTTATTTGTGGCTGATCATTTTCCCCGAGGCGTTTATCAACGGCATGGTGGTCAGTGCGCTGGTGGTGTTCTGCCCGGAATGGCTGGAGACGTTCAACCGCACCCGCTACCTCTCGGCACCGTGGAAAGACGACGATCCCCAGCCTTGATCCGGATCAAAGCCTGAAATCGCCACGGTCGGGATCAATGACGCGGGTCGAAGTCGCCGCTGAACATCTCATCCTCGGCATCGGGGGGCACTGGAATCTTGTGTTCTTCGGACGCCCAGGCGCCCAGGTCGATCAGCTTGCAGCGATCGGAGCAGAATGGCCGGAATTTGCTCTCGGCCGTCCATTCCACAGGGGCGCCGCAGGTTGGGCATTCGACGGTTGTTGGTTGGCTCATGACTGGCCTCCACGCAAAGAAAGATAAAAGTGATGCAGGCGTTCGACCTCGCTGTGCAGCCAGGCAAGGTCGCGGTCATTGACCACGACGTCGTCGGCATGGCTCACGCGATCCTGACGGCTGGACTGGGCCTTGAGGATCGCCTGGACTTGCTGCTCGCTGGTCTGGTCACGTTGCTGGGTGCGTTCGATCTGCAATTGTTCGGGCGCATCGATCACCAGCACCCGTTGGGTCATGGCGTATTGCCCGGACTCGATCAGCAGCGGTGAAACCAGAATTGCATAAGACGATTTTGCCAGTGCCAGGTGGTGAGCGATTTCCTCGCCGATCAGTGGATGCAGGAGGGCCTCCAGCCAGCGGCGTTCTTCAGGCACCTCGAAGATCAACTTGCGAAGCGCAGCGCGGTCCAGTTGCCCGTCGGTCTGCAACACGCCGGGGCCGAAGTGTTCGGCGATTTGTGCCAGTGCCGGGCGTCCAGGTTCAACGACCCAGCGAGCGGCATGATCGGCGTCGACCACATGCACGCCCAGGTCGATGAAGTGTTGGGCAGCCGCACTTTTGCCGCTGCCGATGCCGCCGGTCAGGCCGAGAATCCAGGGTTTTTCCACAGGGGTATTCATTTCAAACCGACAAACTGCCAATAGAGGTCGGTTATTTGACCACCCCAGAGCATGGCAATCCAGCCGGCAATGGCCAGATAGGGACCGAAAGGGATCGGCGTTGAAGTTTTTGCATTGCGCAAGCGCAGGGTTATCAGGCCGATAATGGCTCCCACCAGCGAGGACAGCAGGATGGTCAGTGGCAGAATTTGCCAGCCACCCCAGGCGCCCAGCATCGCCAGCAGCTTGAAATCACCGTGGCCCATGCCGTCCTTGCCCGTGATCAGCTTGAACAGCCAGAACATCGACCACAAGACGGTGTAACCGGCTATCGCACCCCATAGCGCCTCGTGCAACGACACGAACAGGCCGAAACTGTTGACGATCAACCCCAGCCAAATCAGTGGCAGTACCAGGACATCCGGCAATATTTGATGTTCGGCGTCGATCAGGCTCATCGCCAGCAACCCCCAACTCAAGACCAGCACCAGGCCGGCCGGCCAACCGAAGCCGAAGTGCCAGGCAACAAACGCCGACAACATGCCACAGGCCAGTTCGATCAATGGATAGCGCGGACTGATCGCTGCCGTGCAGGCTGAACAGCGCCCGCGCAAAAACACATAACTGAGCAGCGGAATGTTTTCCCAGGCACGAATCCGGTGACCGCAGTGCGGGCACTGGGAGTGGGGCAACATCAGGTTGTAGGTCGGCAGCGACGTTTCGCCGGGCAGCCCGAGGATGTCATGGGCCTGCTCACGCCAGTCGCGTTCGAGCATTTTCGGCAGGCGCCAGATCACGACATTGAGGAAACTGCCAACCAGCAGGCCGGTAATGCCCGCGAGAAGGACAAAGGCCAGCGGATAGTGAATCAGGATTTCATTCAAGGGCATGTCAGATCGCTGAGCCGAGTTGGAAGATGGGCAGGTACATCGCAACTACCAGGCCGCCGACGATAACACCCAGCACCACCATGATGAACGGCTCCATCAGGCTGGTGAGGTTATCGACCATGTTATCGACTTCGTCTTCATAGAACCCCGCGACTTTGTCGAGCATAGCGTCCAGCGCGCCGGACTCTTCACCGATGGCGGTCATCTGTATCGCCATGTTCGGAAAGATGCCGGACGTACGCATGGCGAAATTCAATTGCATGCCGGTCGAGACGTCCTGCCGGATGCGCAATACCGCACGCTTGAACACAATATTACCGGTTGCACCGGCCACCGATTCCAGGGCTTCCACCAGCGGCACGCCGGCAGCGAAGGTAGTCGACAGCGTGCGGGCAAATCGGGCCACGGCGGATTTGTACATCAACGTGCCCGCCAGCGGCAGTTTCAAGAGCCAGCTGTCCATCCGGTCGCGAAAGGCCGGGGATGTCCTGAAGGCGTGGCGCAGACCGAAGATCAGCGCGATCAGCACGCCGAGGACCGCCCACCACCAGGCCTGCATGAATTGCGACAGGCCAATGACCATCACGGTGAAGGCCGGCAATTCGGCGCCAAAGCCCTTGAACACCGACTCGAACTGCGGCACGACGTTGACCAGCAGAATCCCGGTGACAATC
This sequence comes from Pseudomonas sp. GW821-FHT01C01, assembly GCF_059422645.1. NCBI lineage: Bacteria > Pseudomonadati > Pseudomonadota > Gammaproteobacteria > Pseudomonadales > Pseudomonadaceae > Pseudomonas > Pseudomonas sp. GW821-FHT01C01. The sequence goes on from NZ_JBWKXF010000050.1 coordinate 5,727, forward strand.
GCCGCGACGAACACCACCACCAGCGGATAGGTCATGGCTTTCTTGATCTTGGCCTTGAGGCTTTGGCTTTTTTCCTTGTAGGTCGCGACCCGCTCCAACAGGGTGTCGAGGGCACCGGCCTGCTCGCCGGCATCCACCAGGTTGCAATACAGTTCATCGAAATACTGGGGCTTCTTGCGCAGAGAGGCGGCGAAGCTGTTGCCCGCCGCGACCTCCTGTTTCAGATCGTCCACCAGCTTGCGCATGGCCGGATTGTCGAAGCCTTCGCCGATGATGTCGAACGACTGCAACAACGGCACGCCGGCCTTCATCATCGTCGCCATCTGCCGGGTGAACAGGGTGATGTCCTGGGACTTGATGCGCTTGCCCATGTTGAACAGCGAATGGTTTTTTTTGCGAACCTTGCCGGGATTGATGCCTTGCTTGCGCAGTTTCGCCTTGATCAGCGCCGGGTTTTGAGCGCTGAGCTCGCCGGTTACCTTTGTGCCTTTGCGGTCGATGCCTTCCCATGCATACACGCTGATTTTCGCTGCCTTGACCGCCATGTTCAGTCCTGGGTAATCCGGTTGAATTGCTCTTATAGCCTAGTCAAGCGACAGAGCCAAACCAGCAGGGTGAGGTGACAAAAAACGTCAGATAGTGCTGATCCTGGTGGTAGGAAAGGGCTTTACGGCTGCCACGGCCCCTGCCAACAGGGGCTTTTGGCCTTGGCACAGGCTGTGCTGCCATGTGGCAGATCATGAGCTTTCGACTCATGCATGGAGGCTGAATATGCACAAACAAAAAGGTTTTACCCTGATCGAGTTGCTTATCGTGGTGGCGATCATCGGGACCCTGGCAACACTGGGTCTGCCGATGTATTCCAAATACCAGACGCGGGCCAAAGTCACGGCGGCGCTGGCCGAGCTGACTGCAATGAAGGTGCCCTTCGAGGATGCGATCAATCAGGGGGACACCCCGACAATTGCCAACGTGGCGCCCGCCGGCGCCACATCGACTAACCACTGCGCCCTGTCGGTGACAGCTTCAACTCCAACGGGAGAGGGATCAATCGTTTGTACGTTGCAGAATGCCCCGGGGGTGGTCCTGGGCAAAACCGTCACCCTGACACGGAACGAAACTAAAGGCTGGTCGTGTAAAGGCACCGTATCCCAGGATTATTTGCCTAAAGGGTGTTCCGGTCCTGCGACATGAATAGCTGAATCAAGTCCCCGTCATTGCGTAATGCCGATCAGTTAAGCCACAACGCAATCTGTAGCAGCTGGCGTAGCCTGCGTCCGGCTGCGCAGCAGTCGTGAAATCAGAGTTCGCGGTACGTCAGAGAGATCGTGCAAGCCGGATTTACGACTGCTGCGCAGCCGGACGCAGCCTTCGGCAGCTGCTACAAGGAATGCGTAGCGGGTTCGCCTGACTGATCGGCATTACCGCCACAAAAGCTGCAGGGAAAGCTCGGAAATTCAGGACTTTAGGAACTTTCCATAAACCCGCAACTTGCATGCAGTGTTTCTGCGTCTCGTGCATTTTGCATGATTTCGAAACTTTGATAATTGCATAACTTGTTGATTTTTAAGAGTTTGATCTCTGTTTTAAAGTTGGCACAGCGTTCGCAATATCCTTGGTAACCCTGCCGACAAGACACCCGGCAGACTTTCCAGAAAAACAGGAGTTACTCGTATGAAGAAGTTCGCTATCGCTGCCGCTACTGCTACCGCGCTGACCCTGACCATGGCAAACGCGGCATTCGCCCAGACCACTCAAGCCTCTCAGGCGCCCATGACCCTGGCGGCGGGTGAAATGACCAAGGCTACAGAAGCTACTTCCGATACCTGGATCACCACTAAAGTCAAAGCCGACCTGATGACCGAAAAAGGCATTCCAGGTAGCGACATCAAGGTTGAAACCAACAAGGGCGTGGTATCGCTGTCGTCGACCACCGCCGTGACCGAAATGCAAAAAGACACGGCTGTGGCCATCACCAAGAAAATCAAAGGCGTCAAGGCGGTCTCCGCTGACGGCCTGAAAGCCGAGTAAGGCAAGGCTTCTCGCTTGGACCGGGAGAGGGCGCGACAGACGGGCCGAGTCATACGTCTGTTGCAACCTGAGCGTTTATGCGAAGAGCCCCGCGCATTTTTGCCGGGGCCAAATCAATTGTGGGAGCGGGCTTGCTCGCGAAAGCGGTTTTTCATTCAACACTGTGCTGAATGTCAGTCCGCCTTCGCGAGCAAGCCCGCTCCCACATTGGATAGTACTAATCAATTGCCGCGTTTACTGCTGATCTGCTTCAGCCGATTACCTTCGAACCGCAAGTATTGATACATCCCGCCATTGGGCCCGTAGGTCCATTCCTCGACCTGGAACTCCTCGCGTCGATCGGCACTGCGCTTGTAACCCAGCAGGTCACGGCTGACCGGCTCGCCGCATTTCTGCAGGACCTCACTCGAGCGATCGCCGACGCTGATCAATTGGCTGCCACAGCGCAGGGTATCGGCCGCCCAGGCCTGACTGGCGGATAGCGCCAGAACCAGGCCTGCCAGCTGCCGCCGAATCATCACTCGGCATCCAGATGCATCGGTGTCACCACGCGGCCGTCACTTTGCGCCTCGCCCAGATTGGCGTCGATGAAGTACACCCGGTCATCTTCCAGCTGGGCCTTGTCGACCAGGTAATCCTTGATGCTGCTGGCGCGTTCCTGGCCCAGTTGGCGCAACAGCACGTCGCTGGAACTCCAGAACTTGATCACCTCGGCACGCATTTTCGCGGTGCGCTCTTCCTTGCCCAGGTCCTTCCATTCGGCAGGGGGCTGGTTTTTCAGGCGGGTGCGGTAGATGCCTTCGAGCAACGGGCCTTTTTCCCCGTCCGGCACCTCCAGCAACGAAGCCTGGGCCGGGACCTTGTCGCCGCGGCGCTGGAGCATTTTGTAGTAGTTGTACTGGTATTCACGCTCCAGGCGCTGCTCGGCGATCAGTGGGCCATCGCTGCTCTGGGCGGCGGTGCCTTCGATTTCCAGACGCAGGGCAGGGCGTTCCTTAAGCGCTTTGGACAGTTTGTCCAGGGCGCCTTCGGCGTCCTTGCCCAATTCGCTGGAACCCGCCGCGAATGAAACGCTGCCCAGGTCTTCCGAACCGCCACCGTTGACCAGCCCGCCAATGAGCTTGAACGGTGCCGCCGCGGCTTTGACGATCAGGTTGCGCAGGGTCTGCCAGATAATCGGCATGACGCTGAACTGAGGGTTGTTCAGATCGCCAGTGACCGGCAGTTCGATGGAGATCTTGCCGTCGACGTCCTTGAGCAAGGCAATGGCCAGTTTCAGCGGCAGGCTCACGGCATCCGGGCTGTCGACTTTTTCACCCAGTTGCAGTTGCTCGACCACTACTTTGTTTTCGGCTTTGAGCTGCCCCTTGGTGATCTGGTAATGCAGGTCGAGATTGAGCCGGCCCTTGCGGATACGGTAGCCGGCGAACTTGCCGGAGTAGGGGGTCAGCGTGGTCAGTTCCACACGTTTGAAGCTGGTGGCGATGTCGAGGCTGGCCATCGGGTCGAACGGATTGACCGAACCCTTGATGGTCACCGGTGCGTAGCGATCGACCTTGCCCTTGACATCGACACTGGCCGGTTTCGGCTGGCGGCTGTCGATGGTGCCGATCTGCCCGTTGAGTTGCTGGATGGCGGTGGCGAAGTTCGGGGTCAGGCTGAAGTCGGCAAAGTTGGCCGAACCGTCATTGATGAAAATGCCGCCGATGTGGATGCCCAACGGCTTTTCGTTGCTGGCCGGTTTGCTCGCCGCCGGTTTTGCCCCGGAGTCCGCCGGTTGTGGAATCAGCAGATCGTCGATGTTGGTGGTGCGATCATCGTTGATCATGAAACGCGCATAGGGCTGGAACAGATTGATCTTGTCGATCGACAGGCTGTCCCCATGCTGATAGTTCAGGCCTTCGACTACGACCTGTTGCCACTTGAGGAAGTCACGGGTTTTCAGGGTGTCCAGGGTATGCAGCTGATCGACATGGGCGCGACCGGTAACGCTGAAGGCCAGGGGCTCGGTGCCTTTCAGGTCGACCGCCAGATCGCTGCCGAGCATGCCGCTGCGCAGTTCCAGGCGAATGAACGGCGTGATGTAGGACTGGGCAACCCGCAGGTCGATGTCTTTGGTCTGCACCTTCAGTCTGGCACTGATCGGCGCCAGGTTGACCTCGCCGTCAGCCGTGATCTTGCCTTGCTTGCCCACGCCGGTGTCGAGCTTGAAGGTAAAGGGCGAGCCGTTGAGGCTGTCGAAGTTTTGCAGGTCGAGGTTCAGCGGAGCCAGGTCCAGGGCGACGGCAGGCTGTGCCTTGCGGTCGGCCAGATGCACCTTGTAGTCGCGCAGTTGCACATCCTTGAGCAGCACCTGCCAGGGTTTGCCTGGTGCGGCCGGCTCAGGCTTCGGTGAGTCTGCCGCCGCCGGAGTGCTGGCCGGTTCGGCGTCCGCCTTGGCTTTGGCTTTGGCGGCGGGTTTGGACGGCTGGCTGGCGAACAGTTTCTGCCAGTCGAGTTGGCCGTCTGATTCCAGCGCGGCCCAGGTTTCCAGTTTGTTGCTGCGGATCTTGCCGACCACCACTTGCTGCCTGGCCAGGTCCACGGTGGTTTCGCTGACGTCCAGGCGCTCAAGCTTCACCAGCGGCCGGCCATCCGGGGCCTTGATCGCGAAGGGGGCGATGTTGACCGCTACGTTGCTCAGCAGCAGCTCGGTTTCCTTGGCCAAGCTGAATTTGTAGTCGGAACTGATGCTCATGACGCCATTTTCGAGGTCCAGTGGCACGGCATCGCGCACATAGGGCCAAAAGGCTTTCATCTTGCCATCGGTGATTTTCAGCTTACCTTCGGAGGCGATCGGGATCAGGCTGAAGTTGCCGGTCCAGTCGATCTGTCCGCCGTTGGGGCCGACGGCCACCAAGGTCATGTCAGCGCTGTCATCGGGCAGGGTGCTGAGGTTCTTCAGCTCGAAATCGAGGGTGTCGTAGAGAAACTCGATGGGCTCGCTGGGCCGGGCATCTTCAAAGTGCACGGCGCCACCGGCCAGCTTGATCCGTTCGATGCGCAGCGGAAACGGCTTGGCGTTCGGGTCGGCGGGTGTGGGTTCGCTTTCTGGCAGTTTGAACAGCCCAAGCAGATTGAGTTTGCCGTCCTTGCCGAACAGGATTTCGGTCTTGGGTTTGTCCAGCTCGACGTCGGACAGATGCACCGCCTTGGTCCACAGGCTGTCGAGTTGCAGATTGGCGTACAGGCGTTCGAAAGCGACCTGCTCCTTGCCGGGCTCGCCGATGTTCAAGCCCCAGAGGGTCAGTTCAAGGCTGAACGGATTGAACTCGATCCGCTGGATCGTGGCGGGTGTGGTGGCGTAGTTGGCCAGTTGCTGGTTGGCAACGCGCAACGCGACACCCGGTAAAATCAGAAAACCCAGCAAGCTGTAGAGGGCCAGAGCAGTCAACAAGGCGCCGATGGCGCGAATCAATCCTTTGTACATGTGCGGGGCGTCATCTGTCTGATTCGGAGTGCGTTGGAGTATGGCACGCGTTTCCGGTTCCGAAGTGATCGCCCTGTTCAGGAAGTTTCAGATTTCTCCGACAACGGTCAGAGTTGCAGGATCAGGGTTTTCAGCGGTGGTTGCTGATCCATTGACGGGAAGTCGGCGCCTGGCTTCATCACGCTCCACTCACGCACCGGCCGCCCGGCCTTCTCTGCACAGCGCAAGACCTGCTCGCGCCAGTCGTCCATGCTGACTTTCGCCAGGTTGTTGCAGCAGATCAGCACGCCGTTATCGGCGGTGGTCAGCAAGGCCGGTTTGAGCAGGCTCTGGTAGTCGCGCAGCAGGTCGACGGTGCCGAATGCGCTCTTGGCCCAGGCCGGTGGGTCCAGCAGCACCAGATCGTACTGGCGCTGTTCCAGGCGCTGATAGCTCGGCAGTTTTTGCCCGCGGCGCTGGCTGATCGGCAGACCGGCCAGTTGGCGGATGGCCGGGAAGTAGTCGGACTGGATAAATTCCATGGTCGGCAACTGCGGGTTGAGTTGACCGTTCTCCCGGCCGACTGCCAGATTGCCTTCGGCGAAGTCCAGGTTGCAGACCTCGCGCGCACCCCCGGCGGCAGCACTGAGACCGACACCACAGGTGTAGGCGAACAGGTTCAGCACGCTTTTGTTCTTGCTGTGATCCTTGACCCAGCCGCGGGTGTTGCGCAGGTCGAGGAACAGCAGCGGGTCTTGTCCGGCATGCCGACCCCGTACCCGATAGTTCAGACCCCATTCGTGGCCGACAAGGTCTTGCAGGGCGGCTTCGTCGGCGCGGTAGACGATGTCTTCACGATCGATGCGCGAGTTGCCACGGGAGCGGTCGTTGTAGACCAGCAGGGTTTCAAAACCCAGGTATTGGTTGATCGCGTCGTGCAGTTGCAGCAGCGCCTCGCGCTCCAGCGGCTGGTGGAAACTCTGCACCAGTAATTGCGGGCCGTAGCGGTCGATGGTCAGGCCACCGGCACCTTCCTGGCTGCCGTGGAACAGGCGATAGCAATCGGTGCCTTGCTGGTGCAGTTCGGCGAGCAGGTCCTGGCGTTGATCGAGGGCGGCGCGCAGCGCCTGATTCAAGGAAGACATGCTGGGCGCCTTGCAGGAGGGAATTGGGCGCGGGAGTTTAACACTGTGGCGCAGGGATGAGGGGGCTTGCCTGTGGCGAGGGAGCTTGCTCCCGCTGGGTTGCGAAGCGGCCCCAAAATCCCGGTACATTTCGGTTTTTTGCGAGCGCTACGCACTCGAGCGGGAGCAAGCTCCCTCGCCACAGAGTGATCACATTCAAGACGTTGTGTTCAGGTCAGTAAACCCATCCGTCGTTTAGCCCGTTGCACCGATCCATTACGCACCGCCCAGCGCAGCATCGGCGCACTGCGATTGACGCTGGCGCGGATCAGCTTGCGTTGCAGCGGGTTCTGGCTGACGCCGAGCATCTCGCTGGCCCAGTCCGGCAGCAGATCGATCCCGGCCTGCATCATCAAACCGCCGAAAGGCTTGGCCAGGCGGCTGGGGGAGGGGGCGTTCAACAACAGGCGCAAGACTTCGCGACTGCGTTCGTCGCACAGCAACTGTGGACGCATGCGCTCAAGGTAGTCGGAAATTTCCTGCCGCGAACGGGGTACATCCCGGGCCCCGAGTCGCTCGGCGACCAGGGCAATTTCAGCGTAGTAGCGATCCTGATCGGCCAGGGACAGGTGCGGGTTGCGATAGCGCAAATGCGCGGCCAGGAAGTTGCTGACTTCCGCCACGTGCACCCACGTCAGCAATTCGGGATCGCTGGCAGCGTAGGCGCGTCCGTCCGGTGCCGTGCCAGTGATCTGCAAATGGATGGTGCGGACTTTTTCGATCAGCCAGTCGGCGTCCTGTCGAGAACCGAACGTGGTGCCTGAGATGAACTGCCCGGTGCGGCGCAAGCGGCCGAGCATGTCTTCACGAAAGTTCGAATGGTCCCAGACCCCGGCCAATGCCAGCGGGTGCAGGGCCTGCAGCATCAGGGCGCTGATGCCACCGATCAGCATGCTGCTGAAATCGCCATGGACTTGCCAGCTCACCGAGTCCGGCCCGAACAGCCCGGGGTCGCCCTTGGGGTTTTCCAGGTCGAGTTTGCCCAGGGACAATCCGCTCAGGCTCATGATCTGGGTTTCGATGCGGGTGCGGATGAATTCCATGGCAACTCAATAGGTTCTGTAGGAGCGAGCTCGCTCGCGATGGACGTTAACGATAACGCGTATTTCCTGAATATACGCGGCGCGCCTGAGTTCATCGCGAGCGAGCTCGCTCCTACAGAGGGCAGTACGTTATTGATTCAGGCGTTTGTCGATCAGGCCCTGCACCACGCTCGGGTCGGCCAGTGTCGAAGTATCACCCAGGCTGTCCAGTTCATTGCAGGCGATCTTGCGCAGTATGCGCCGCATGATCTTGCCCGAGCGGGTTTTCGGTAAGGCCGGCGCCCACTGGATCAAATCCGGTTTGGCGAAACTGCCGATTTCCTGGCTGACGAGGGCCAGCAATTCTTTTTTCAGTTCATCGTTGGTGTCGACGCCGTTCATGGGCGTGACGAAGACATAGATGCCCTGGCCCTTGATGTCGTGGGGGTAACCGACCGCAGCGGCCTCGGCGATGCTCTCGTGCAGCACCAGGGCGCTTTCCACTTCGGCGGTGCCGATACGGTGGCCGGACACGTTGATCACATCGTCGATGCGCCCGGTGATCCAGTAGTCGCCATCTTCATCGCGTCGTGCGCCGTCGCCGGTGAAGTAGTAGCCGGGGTAGGGCTTGAAGTAGGTGTCGACCATGCGCTGCGGGTCGCGATAGACGCTGCGGATCTGCGCCGGCCAGCTGGATTTTATGGCCAGGACGCCGCTGCCGGCGCCTTTGATTTCCTTGCCTTGCTCGTCGAGCAACACCGGCTGCACGCCGAACATCGGTTGCGTCGCACAACCAGGCTTGATCCTCTGCGCACTGACCAGCGGGCTGAGCATGATGCCGCCGGTTTCTGTCTGCCACCAGGTATCGACGATCGGGCAGCGCTCTTCGCCGACCTCATGGAAGTACCACTCCCAGGCTTCCGGGTTGATCGGCTCGCCGACCGTACCGAGTAGTCTGACGCTGGCGCGGGATGTTTGCTTCAGCGGTCCGGGGCCTTCGCGCATCAGCGCGCGCAGGGCCGTCGGGGCGGTGTAGAAAATGTTCACCTTGTGCTTGTCGATCACCTGCCAGAAGCGCGAAGTGCTCGGGTAGCTCGGCACGCCTTCGAAGATCAGCGTGGTCGCGCCATTGGCCAGCGGACCGTAGACGATGTAGCTGTGGCCAGTGACCCAACCGACATCGGCGGTGCACCAGAAGACTTCGCCGTCGCGGTAGTCCAGCACGTACTTGAAGGTCATCGCTGCTTGCAGCAGGTAGCCGCCGGTAGTGTGCAACACGCCTTTGGGTTTGCCGGTGCTGCCGGAGGTGTAGAGGATGAACAGCGGGTCTTCGGCGTCCATCGGCTCGGGCGGGCAATCGGCGCTGGCTTCGCGCAGGGCCTGCTGGTACTTGATGTCCCGTCCTTCGACCCAGTTCACTTGTCCTTTACTGCGCTCGACCACCAGCACGGTGCTCACGTCCGGGCAGCTTTGCAGCGCCTTGTCGACGTTCTGCTTGAGTGGCACGACCTTGCCGCCACGCACGCCTTCGTCCGCGGTAATCACGGTGCGGCAGTCGGCGTCGAGAATACGGTCGCGCAACGAGTCCGGGGAGAAGCCGCCGAACACCACCGAGTGCACCGCGCCGATGCGGGTACAGGCAAGCATGGCGTAGGCCGCCTCGGGAATCATCGGCATGTAGATGCACACGCGGTCGCCTTTTTTCACACCACGGCTTTTCAGCACGTTGGCCAGGCGGCAGACGTTTTCATGCAGTTTTTTGTAGGTAATGGAGGTGGAGTCGGCAGGGTCGTCGCCTTCCCAGATGATGGCGACCTGATCGCCGCGTTTTTCCAGGTGCCGGTCGATGCAGTTGTAGCTGACGTTCAATTGCGCACCGGCGAACCAGCTGGCTTCACCGGTTTTCAGGTTGTAGCGCTGGACGGTTTCCCAGGGCGCGCTCCAGTCGAGAAAACGCGTGGCCTGTTCGGCCCAGAAGGTGCTGGGGTGTTCGACGGATTGGCGGTACAGGCGCTGATAGTCGTCTTGACTCAATTGTGCAGCCCGGCGGACGGCATCGGCTTTGGGGAACGTGCTGATATCGAACATGACGGTTCCTTATTCTTGTTTTGCGACAAGAGGGGAGCTGCGCGACCCTCGTAGGAGCTGGCTTGCCAGCGAAAGCGCGGTGTCAGTCAACATTTACTTGACTGACACACCGTCTTCGCTGGCAAGCCAGCTCCTACAAGGTTAGTACCGCCCCATAGGAATGGCGTCAAATCAACCGCGGTGACGACCACGGAAGTAATTGATCAGCCCTTGGGTCGAGGCGTCCTCGGCCGGGGTTTCTTCGCTGCCGACCAGGCGGTTGTAGACGCCTTTGCCCAGCTCTTTACCCAGCTCCACACCCCACTGGTCGAAGGCATTGATGCCCCAGATCACGCTTTGCACGAAGACTTTGTGTTCGTACATCGCCACCAGAGCGCCGAGGCGACGCGGGCTGATGCGTTCGACCACCAGGGTGTTGCTCGGACGGTTGCCCGGGATCACCTTGTGCGGCGCGAGTTTGTGCACCTCGGCCTCACTCATGCCTTTGTCACGCAGCTCGGTTTCGGCCTCGCCAAGGGTCTTGCCGAGCATCAGCGCCTGGCTCTGTGACAGGCAGTTGGCGTACAGCCACTGGTGGTGGTCGGACACCGGGTTGAAGCTGACGATCGGCACGATGAAGTCGGCCGGGATCAGTTGGGTGCCCTGGTGCAGCAATTGGTGATAGGCATGCTGGCCGTTGCAGCCGACGCCACCCCAGATCACCGGGCCGGTGTCGGTGGACACTGGCTTGCCATCCTGGCGCACGCTCTTGCCGTTGGATTCCATGTCCAGCTGTTGCAGGTGCTTGGTGATGTTACGCAGGTAGTGATCGTACGGCAGGATCGCGTGGCTTTGCGCGCCCCAGAAGTTGCCGTACCACACGCCGAGCAAGGCCAGCAGCACCGGCATGTTCTGTTCGAACGGCGCACTCTGGAAGTGCTGGTCCATGGTGTAGGCACCGGACAGCAACTCCTTGAAGTTGGACATGCCGATGGCCAGGGCAATCGGCAAACCGATGGCCGACCACAGCGAGTAGCGCCCGCCAACCCAGTCCCACATCGGGAAGATGTTCTCTTCGCGGATGCCGAACGCTACCGCAGCGGCGTTGTTGCTCGATACCGCGATGAAGTGGCGATACAGCTCGGCTTCCGAACCACCCTGGGCCAGATACCAGGCACGTGCGGCCTGGGCGTTCTTCAGGGTTTCGAGGGTGTTGAAGGATTTCGACGAGACAATGAACAGCGTGGTCTCGGCGCGCAGCTTCATGGTCAGTTCGTGGAACTCACTGCCGTCGATGTTCGCCAGGTAATGGCAACGCACGCCTTTCTGGGCGTAGGACAGCAAGGCTTCGGACACCAGCTCCGGGCCGAGGAAGGAACCGCCGATGCCGATGTTGACCACGTCGGTGATCGGCTTCTCGGTGTAACCGCGCCACAGACCATCGTGGATACGGCCGACAAGGTCGGTGATCTGGTTCAGCACCTTGTGCACTTCCGGCATCACGTTGACGCCATTGACCGACAGCTTGTCGCCAACCGGGCGGCGCAGGGCGGTATGCAGGGCTGGACGGCCTTCGGAAGAGTTGACGATTTCGCCGTCGAACAGCGACTTGATCGCGCCCTTGAGGTCGACTTCGTTGGCCAGGCCCACCAGCAGATTACGGGTCTCGGCGTTGATCAGGTTCTTCGAGTAGTCGAGAAACAGACCGCAGCTGCTGAGGGTGAGTTGAGTAAAGCGCTGCGGATCGGCATTGAAGGCCTCGCGCATGCTGAAATCCTGCATGGCTTGGCGGTGGTCATTCAACGCTTGCCAGGCGGGCAGAGCGGTAACGTCGTGAGGAGTGCGGTAATACGCCATCGCTGCGGGTTTCCTTTTTACTTGAACGGCCTTTTGAACACTAAAAATCCCGGAGCGCTATGGGAGGGCGTCCGGTCAACTGCGTCGACACGATTTCATGGCGCAGGGCGAATACAGTAAACCCCGCGCAATGATCTGTCTTGACTTTGTCTGACCTGTTTCCGGTACTTTTTTAACACCGAAGGCAGGAGCAGCCGACAAACGGAAGGGAGACAGTCTTCGATCAGGCGACCTGGACCGGAATGGCATTACTGGTGTGGCTCAACTCATTGCCCGGCGCCATGTAGAGCATGCGCGGCTTGAAGTTGAGCAGTTCGGCTTCGCTGTAGTGGGCGTAAGCGCAGATGATCACGCGATCGCCGACCTTGGCCTTGTGCGCGGCAGCACCGTTGACCGAGATCATGCGCGAGCCTTCTTCGCCACGGATGGCGTAGGTGGTGAAGCGCTCGCCGTTGTCGACGTTGTAGATCTGGATCTGTTCGTACTCACGGATGCCGGACAGGTCCAGCCATTCACCGTCGATGGCGCAGGAGCCTTCGTAATCGAGTACAGCGTGGGTGACTTCGGCGCGATGCAGCTTGGCTTTGAGCATGATGGCGTGCATGAGTGTTTCCCAGGTCGGAATCGAACGGCGGGCAGTTTGCCCGAAGGCTTTGTGGGCGGCAATACAGCTTGGGAACCGGCGCAGATCTAATGTGGGAGCGGGCTTGCTCGCGAAAGCGGCCTGACAGTCAATTTTTATGTTGAATGTTAAATCGTCTTCGCGAGCAAGCCCGCTCCCACATTTGTTTTGTGGTGTTCAGGCTGGAGCGTCGAGGTTCAGGTGCAGGTTGTCGATCAACCGCGTCGTACCGAGGAACGCTGCCACCAGAATCACCAGGTCACGATCCTGCGCCGTCGCCGGGCGCAGGGTCAGTGCATGGCGGATTTCCAGATAGTCAGGGCGCAGGCCAGCTGTTTCGAGCTGTTTGATCTGCGTGTCGATCAGCGCCGGGTAATCGCGTTCGCCCTGCTTGATCGCCTCACTGATCGCATTCAGCGTGCGGTAGACCACCGGTGCCACAGCGCGCTGCTCTTCGTTGAGGAAACCGTTGCGCGACGACAGCGCCAGGCCATCGGTTGCGCGAACAGTGGGCTCACCGATGATCTGGATTGGCATGTTCAGGTCATGTACCAGCGCGCGAATCACCGCCAGTTGCTGGAAGTCTTTCTCACCGAAAATCGCCAGGTCCGGCTGGACCATGTTGAACAGTTTGCTGACCACCGTCGCCACGCCTTCGAAATGCCCTGGACGGCTGGCACCGCACAGGCCTTCGGACAATTGCGGGACACTGACGCGGGTCTGCCCGGCCATGCCATCGGGATACATCTCCTCGACGGTTGGCGCGAACAACAAATGACAACCGGCCTGGAGCAGTTTCTCCTGGTCGGCGGCGAGGGTGCGCGGGTACTTGTCGAGGTCTTCGCCAGCGCCGAATTGCAGCGGATTGACGAAAACGCTCGCGATCACGAAGTCCGCCCGTTGGGAGGCTTTGGTCACCAATGCAACGTGGCCGCTGTGCAGGTTGCCCATCGTCGGCACAAAGGCAATGCGCTTGCCTTCGCTACGGGCACGGGCCACGGCGGCCCGCAGTTCGCGTACGGTTTTTACGGTGTTCATGCAGAGAATCCGTGTTCGATCCCAGGGAAAGTCGCCGCCTTGACTTCAGTCACGTAGGCACTCAATGCAGCTTCAATGCTGGTCTGGCCAGTCATGAAGTTTTTCACGAATTTTGGCACGCGGCCGGTAATGGACAGCCCCAGCATGTCGTGCAGAACCAGCACCTGGCCATCGGTGCGATTGCCGGCGCCAATACCAATTACCGGTATCTTCACCGCCTGGGTGATTTCTTCTGCCAATTCGCTCGGGACGCATTCGAGCAATAGCATTGCCGCGCCAGCCTGTTCCAGGGAAATCGCGTCGGCACGCATTTGCCGCGCCTGGTTTTCATTGCGACCCTGGACCTTGTAGCCACCAAGGATGTTCACCGATTGCGGCGTCAGTCCCATGTGCGCGCATACAGGGATGCCGCGCTCGGCCAGCAGGCGAATTGAATCGGCCAGCCACAACGCCCCTTCAACCTTGACCATGTGCGCACCGGCCTGCATCAACAGGGCGCTGTTGTTCATGGCTTGTTCGGTGGTGGCGTAGGCCATGAAAGGCAGGTCGGCGAGGATCAGGGCATCGCTGTTACCGCGTTTGACGGCGGCCACGTGATACGCCATTTCTGCGGTGGTGACAGGCAAGGTGCTGTCGTGGCCCTGCAAAACCATGCCGAGGGAGTCGCCCACCAGCAGCACTTCGACGCCGGCCTGATTGCAGGCGTGGGCGAAGGTCGCGTCGTAGCAGGTCAGCATGGTGATCTTCTCACCTTTTTGCTTCAGACCTTGCAGGGTGGTCAGGGTGATGGCTGGCATGAAAAGTTCCTCATTCAGGCGCTGTGGAAACTACTGCGAGTAACGCGCGTGATTCTTCGTGAAATACAGGCGCACGTTCTTTTGTCGTGCTTTTAAGGCCTGGATTGCGCCCTTAAACGCCGTGTTGGCGGCAGCGGGACGCCTATAGTCGTGAGGAGAACGAGGGAAGTCAATTGCGTGTGTTACCGCATTGTTACGGGTGGGGTGTTACCGGGGTAACTGATGCGATTCAGCAGCAGATCTTGTGCTCGACACAAAACCAATGTGGGAGCGGGCTTGCTCGCGAAAGCGGTGTTTCAGCCAACATTGATTCTGAATGACACACCGCTTTCGCGAGCAAGCCCGCTCCCACAGGGGATTTGTGTCACGTCGGGAGCAGGCGTTCCAGGCCGACGAACGGGCATGCCTTGAGCAGATCGGCCAAGGTCCGGCCATCGGCCAGTCGCAGGTCCGCAGGTGCCAGTTCCGCCAGCGGATACAACACGAAGGCCCGTTCCTGCATATGGTAATGGGGAACCTTGAGGCGCGGTTCATCGATCAGCCGGTCACCGAACAGCAAGATGTCGAGGTCCAGCGTACGCGGCCCCCAGCGCTCAAGGCGCTCGCGACCCTGTCCGTTTTCGATGGCCTGCAAGGCATCGAGCAAGTCCAGCGCTGCCAGCGTGCTGTCGAGAGCGGCCACCGCATTGGTGTAGCGCGGTTGGCCAGGTAGCAGCGAGTCACTTTGATAAAACGCGGAAACTCCGACCAGCTCCGATTGCGGCAACTGCGCCAGCGCCTCGACGGCGCTGCGCAATTGTTCGGCGGGGTCAGCCAGATTGCTGCCCATGCCGATGTAGATGCGTTCCATGGATTACTCGCCCGTGGTGCTCGAAGCGCCAGCGGCGCGTTTGCGCTTGGAACCACCACTGCGACGACGCTTGCGCGGGGCGCCGGTGCCTTCGTCCTTGCCGCTGAGGTCGCGAATCATGTCGCGGCGCTCACTGTCGTTGGCGTCCTGGTAGTCCGTCCACCATTCGCCCAGGCCGTCGGTCTGTTCGCCAGCGCTTTCGCGTAGCAGCAGGAAGTCGTAGCCGGCGCGGAAACGCGGATTGTCCAGCAGCAGATCGGCACGCTTGCCGCTGCGGCGGGGCAGGCGCTCCTGCATGTCCCAGATCTCGCGAATCGGCATGGTGAAGCGTTTCGGAATCGCGATGCGCTGGCACTGTTCGGCAATCAGTTCGTGCGCCGCTTCCTGCATTGCCGGAATCGGCGGCATGCCACGCTCCTGCAGGCGCAAGACGCGGGCCGGCAGGGCAGGCCAGAGCAGGGCTGCAAACAGGAATGCCGGGGTGACCGGTTTGTTCTGCTTGATCCGCAAGTCGGTATTGATCAGGGCTTCGCTGATCAGGGTGTGGGTGTACGTCGGGTTGTATTCCAGTGCTTCGGCGCTGGCCGGGAACAGTGGATCGAACAACTGCAGGTCGACCAGCATTTCAAACGTATCCGCGGCATGGCCGGAGAGGAACAGCTTGAGTACTTCTTCGAACAGGCGAGCTGACGGGATTTCGCGCAGCATCGGCGCCAGGTCGCGGATTGGCAGGGCACTGTGTTTTTCAATGCCGAAGTTCAGCTTGGCGGCGAAACGCACGGCCCGCAGCATGCGTACCGGGTCTTCCTGATAGCGTTGCTTCGGATCGCCGATCAGGCGGATCAAGTGATTGCGGATATCGTGTACGCCGTTGGCGTAGTCGAGGACGCGTTCGCTGACCGGATCGTAATACAGGGCATTGATGGTGAAGTCACGACGTTGCGCGTCTTCCTCCAGGGTGCCATAGACGTTATCGCGCAAGATGCGCCCGCTTTCGTTGCGGGAAGACTGGTTGCTGTCTTCCTCGTCTTCGTTTTGCGGGTGATTGGCGCGGAAGGTCGCGACTTCGATGATTTCGCGGCCGAAGTGGATGTGCACCAGTTTGAATCGGCGCCCGATGATTCGCGCGTTGCGGAATTCGGCCCGCACCTGCTCGGGTGTGGCGCTGGTGGCAACGTCGAAATCTTTCGGTGTGATGCCCAGCAGCATGTCGCGCACGCAACCGCCAACCAGGTAAGCCTGATAACCGGCGCTCTGCAGGCGTTCAACGATATTCACCGCGTAACGGCTGAATTGCGCCTTTTGCAGCGAATGTTGGCCGCTGTTGAGCACTTCAGGCGTGCTGCGAATGTGTTGCGTAGGACGCTTGGGAGAACGGAATGACTGGAACAGCTTCTTCAGCATGGGATGCACTGTTTGAAGGAATATTCGGCCATAACAGAAGAATGACCGCATGATGGGCGGGGATTCTAGCATTTAGTCGGGGGATGGTGTAGGAAGCTGCGCAAGCGCGTGAAGGACGTCTCTTAACGACATAAATGGCTGCCTGTAGCAGCTGTCGAGCAGCGCGAGGCTGCGTTCGGCGGCGAAGCTGTCGTGAAACCTGAGGTTGCGGTGTGTCAGAAGGAACGAGTTGCCTGGATTTACGACGGCTTCGCCGCCGAACGCAGCCTCGCGGGCTCGGCAGCTGCTACATGCCAAACGCCAGAAACCACAAGGGGAGCCGAAGCTCCCCAAGAAGTAGTTGCATGCTCTATTTTTATTTTTGGTTTCGGGCTTTTTGTTTTTGTTGAGTGCCCTCGCCATGAAGCTTTCCTTCATGACCCTCCCAATCGGGAGCCAAGAGCAAACGGATTGCTTTGGTCGCTGAATTGCAATGATCTTTCGATCCAACCAGTACAGGCTCTGCCTTATGACAGTTTTTTGTTGTTCTCGGCCTGGTCGTGGGGCAAGCCCCAAATACAACGCCTCTCCAAAAGAATCAGTTAGCTGCGCCTCTCGCCGTCTTGTTTTTATTGTGCGTGAGTCGATTCGTCTTATTTTTATTGTCTTGTGCATTGCTTGTTATTGTTCTTGTACTAAACATATAGCAGGGTGCGTGCCAACTTTTGCGAAACCCAATAAAACAAGGGGTTAGGCCGACTTCCAGGCATTTCGAGGGCCAAAAAAAGCCGGGGCTTCGTTACCGTAAGCCCCGGCTTCTGTTACGTGAAAAAGCTGAGGTAACAGTTTCTTCACGAAGTCATGTGTTACCCGCACATGAGACAGGTGCGGTTCAGCTTTCGCTGGCCACCCCGGTCTTGCGACGCGGGATGCCCAGGCGCTGACGGCGCTCCCACAGGCATTTGCGGCTGACCCCGAGTTTGCGGGCCAGCTCGGTTTCGGTCATGTGGTCCTGATGCTCGAGGACGAAATGCTGGAAGTAGTCTTCCAGGGAGAGGTCTTCGGTCGGTTCGTGGTTGTTGTTACTGGCACCGCTGTTGCCCTGCTGTGGGGGCAGGCCAATGAACTCATCGTCTTCCAGGTCGCCCAGCTCGATGTCGATGCCCAGCAGGTCGGCGGAAATTTCCGGGCTTTCGCACAGGATAACGGCGCGCTCGACGGCGTTTTCCAGCTCACGAACGTTGCCCGGCCAGGAATAGTGACGAATGGCTTGCTCGGCATCCGCGGCGAACTTCAGGTCGGTGCGGTTGATTCGTGCACTTTGCCGCGCCAGGAAGGCATTGGCGATTTCGTTGACGTCGGCACCGCGCTCGCGCAAGGCTGGCAACTTCAGCGCGATAACGTGGAGGCGGTAATACAAGTCTTCCCGGAACTGGCCAATCTTCGCCAGGCTCTTGAGGTCGCGGTGAGTCGCGGCGATCAGGCGCACATCGACTTTCTGCGACTGCACCGAGCCTACCCGGCGAATTTCACCTTCCTGCAAGACGCGCAGCAGGCGAGCCTGAGCTTCCAGCGGCAGTTCACCGATTTCGTCGAGGAACAGGGTGCCGCCATCCGCCGCTTCCACCAGGCCGGCGCGCCCGGCGCTGGCGCCGGTGAATGCGCCTTTCTCGTGGCCGAACAGTTCGGATTCGATCAGGCTTTCCGGAATGGCTGCGCAGTTCACCGAAATCATCGGCGCCTTGGCGCGTTTGGACAGGTTGTGCAGGGCGCGCGCCACCAGCTCTTTACCGGTACCGGATTCGCCCTGGACCAGAACGTTGGAATCGGTCGGTGCCACTTTGCGGATCTTGCCGTACAGGTCCTGCATCGGCGGGCACGAGCCGATAATGCCGATTTCACCGTTGCTGTTGTCGGCACCGGATTTCACCGCACCGTTGGCGGATTTGCCGGCAACCGCTTCACCGCCGGCCTGTACCGTTTGCCGGTCACGCAGGATTCGCGCGGCGGCTTGCAGCATTTCGTCGTGGTCGAATGGTTTGGCAATGTAATCGACAGCGCCCATTTTCATCGAGTCGACTGCCGAGCGCAGGCTCGCATAGCTGGTCATGATCAGCACCGGCGTGCCTTGGGCGAGCTTGATCAACTCCGTGCCAGGCGCGCCCGGCAGACGCAGGTCACTGACGATCAGATCGAACGAGGGAATGGTGAAGCGTTCTTGTGCTTCCTGCACTGAACCGGCTTCGCTGACCTGGTACTGGTTACGTTCCAGCAGGCGGCGCAAGGCGGAGCGGATAATGGTTTCGTCTTCGACGATCAAAATGTGCGGCATTGATTCGATACTCTCGACGGTCTCAGTTCACAGCGGACGTCGCTTCGACATGACGCGGCAAGGTAACCCTGATTCGGGTGCCGCGTTGGCTTTGAACATCAGCCGGGCTGTCGATGGTGATTTGTCCATAATGCTCTTCAACGATGGAATAGACCAGTGCAAGGCCCAGACCGGTGCCTTCGCCAGGGTCCTTGGTGGTGAAGAATGGTTCGAACAATCGGTCCATGATGCTCGACGGAATACCGCTGCCTTCGTCTTCCACGATCAGATCGACCGTGTGTTCGCCGGCTTCGCTCTTGACCCGTACCGCGCTACCGGGAGGCGAGGCGTCACGGGCGTTTGAGAGCAGGTTGATCAATACCTGGGCCAGCCGCTGCGGGTCGCCTTCGACCCAGTGTTCGGGGTCGCACAGGTTGTAGAACTGCACTTCGAAATTGCGCCGGTTCAGGGCCAGCAGGCCGATGGCATCCTGGGCCACTTCGGCCAGACAGACGGGCTCGTCGCTGTGCTGATGGCTGCCGGCATGGGCAAAGCTCATCAGCGACTGGACAATGCGCGATACGCGTTTGGTCTGTTCGAGGATCTGCCCGCTGATTTCCTTCAGCTCGCCGTCTTCTTCACGTTCTTCGCGCAGGTTCTGCGCCAGGCACGCGATACCGGTGATCGGGTTGCCGATTTCATGGGCCACGCCGGCCGCCAGTCGACCGATGCTGGCCAGGCGCTCGGAGTGCACCAGTTTGTCCTCGAGCATCTGGGTTTCGGTCAAATCTTCCACCAGCAACACCAGGCCACTGTTACCCGGTGCGAGCGGTTCGTCGATCGCCGCTTTGTGCAGGTTCAGCCAGCGTGTCTGGCCGTCGAGGGCCAGGTGCTGCTTGTGCAAGTGTTCGTCCGGCAGATTGATGAAACCTTGCAGCAACTCCTTCCACGGGTCGGCAATGGTGCTCAGGCGCGAACCGACCACACGCTGCGCGGCGATGCCGGTCAGCTCCTCCATGGCCTTGTTCCACATGAGGATTTCCTGATCTTTCGCCAGCGAGCACACGCCCATCGGCAATTCCTGCAGCGTCTGGCGGTGATAGCGGCGCAGGGCATCGAGTTCGGCGGCCAGGCCGGTCAGGCGCGAGTGGTAGTCCTCGAGGCGACTTTCGATGAAGTGGATGTCTTCGGTGACGTAGTTTTCGCCGCCAGCCTTGTACGGCAGGAAGGTTTCGACCATGTCCTGGGCCACGCTCGGCCCCATCAGGCCGGAGAGGTTGGCTTCGATGCGGTCACGCAAGCGGCGCAGGGCATACGGCCGACGCTCGTCGAATGGCAGATAGAGATCGCGCAGGGCCTGTTCCACTTCTTTCTGTGCCGCTTTTGCACCCAGTGGTTTTGCAAGCTGTGTGGCGAATTCCTGGGGCGAGGCGGCGTGCAGTTCGCGGCGCTGCGGGCGGCGCACGTTGTCCACCGCGCAGGCTTCGGCGGCGCTGGCTTCTTCGGTGCTGGCGTTGGTGAACAGCGAGATCAGGGTGAACATCAGCACGTTGGCTGCCAGCGAGGCAATTGCCGCCATGTGCCAACTGGTGTCGTCCAGCACATAGATCATGTTCAGCAGCGGAATGTAGAAGCCTTGCAGGTTGCCGACCAGCGGCAACAGCATGGTCACCAGCCATACCAGAATTCCCGCCAGCAAGCCGGCGATGAAGCCGCGACGGTTGGCGGTCGGCCAATACAGGACTGAAAGCACGCCCGGCAGGAACTGCAACGTGGCGACGAACGCGACAATACCGAGGTTGGCCAGGTCCTGCTCGGCACCGAGCATCAGGTAGAAGCCGTAGCCGGCCATGATGATCGCGACAATCAGCGCCCGGCGGGTCCACTTCAGCCAGCGGTAGATGTTGCCTTCGGCCGGTGGCTGATACAGCGGCAGCACCAGGTGGTTCAAGGCCATCCCGGACAGTGCCAGCGTGGTCACGATAATCAGGCCACTGGCGGCGGATAGCCCGCCGACATACGCCAGCAACGCCAAAGCCTTGCTGTTGGCGGCGATGCCGATGCCGAGGGTGAAGTACTCCGGATTGGTGGTGGCGCCCAGTTTCAGGCCGGCCCAGAGAATCAGCGGCACCGCCAGGCTCATCAGCAGCAGAAACAGCGGCAGGCCCCAGCTCGCACTGACCAGCGAGCGCGGGTTGAGGTTTTCGGTAAAGGTCATGTGATACATGTGCGGCATCACGATCGCCGAGGCGAAGAACACCAGCAATAGCGTACGCCACGGGCCTTCCTGCAAAGGCGTGTGCAGGGCAGCGAGCGCGGTCTGGTTTTGCAGCAGCCAAAGCTCAAGCTGTTGCGGGCCGTCGAATACGCCGTAAAGCGCATACAGCCCGACACCGCCGAGGGCGATCAGCTTGATTACCGATTCGAAGGCAATCGCGAACACCAGGCCTTCATGCTTTTCGCGGGTGGCGATGTGGCGGGAGCCGAAGAAAATCGTGAACAGCGTAATCAATGCACAGAAGCTAAGGGCCACGCGATGCTGGACCGGCTCTCGGGTGAGGATGCCGATGGAGTCGGCGACCGCCTGAATTTGCAAGGCCAGCAACGGCAATACGCCGACCAGCATGAATATCGTGGTCAACGCACCGGCCCAGGTGCTGCGGAAGCGGAAGGCAAACAGGTCCGCCAACGACGACAGTTGATAAGTGCGGGTGATCTTCAGGATCGGATAGAGCAGCACCGGCGCCAGCAGAAATGCTCCGGAGACACCCAGGTAGCTGGACAGAAAGCCATAGCCGTACTGATAGGCCAGGCCCACGGTGCCGTAAAACGCCCAGGCACTGGCGTAGACGCCCAGTGACAGGGTGTAAGTCAGTGGGTGGCGAATGATCGCCCGGGGGATCATGCCCCGTTCACTGATCCAGGCCACACCGAACAGCACCGCCAGGTACGCGGCGCTGATCAGGATCATCTGGGTCAGGCTAAAGCTCATCGGCATCTTTTTGACTCTGCAGGATGAAGGTCACGACGATCAGAATCAGCCAGAGCAGATAAGGGCGATACCAGGCGCCAGTGGCGTCGATCCACCAATCCATGATGGCCGGGGAAAACAGGTAAATCCCCACTACCAAAAGCAGGACCAAGCGATAGATGTACATCCCGGCCTCTCTTTTTTATGCGCGTGCCCGAAAACGTGCGGCGATGGTAACGGATGGGCGCGCCACTGCAAGTGCGATCACAACAGCTGTGCCTCGGGCAGGCTCAGTGTGCGCGGGATCAACGAGGCATCCCAGTGGGCAATGCCCCAATTCAGCACTTCCCGTGGCGTGGCATCAGTCAGTTCGGTTCCCGGATTCTGTCCCAGTGCGCGTAGCGCCCGCAGCAACAGCGGTGTTGCCTGATCCTCGGTCAACGGCGGCGAACGGTAGGATTTACCGAGTTTGTTGCCATCTGGCTGGGTAATCAGCGGGATATGCAGATAACGCGGTTGAGGCAGGCCGAGCAGTTCCTGCAGGTAGAGCTGGCGGGGCGTGGAGTCCAGCAGGTCGGCACCGCGAACGATATCGGTGATGCCCTGCCAGGCATCGTCCAGGACCACGGCCAATTGATAGGCGTAGAGCCCGTCGCGGCGGCGGATCACGAAATCACCGACTTCCCGGCCCAGATGTTGGCGGTATTCGCCCTGCACCCGGTCGATGAAATGGTATTCCAGTTCCGGTACGCGCAGGCGGATGGCAGCATTGTCAGTGCCATGGCCGGCATTGCGGCACAGCCCCGGATAAATGCCGTGATACGGCTCCAGCTGCTTGCGCGAACAGGTGCAGGCGTAGGCCAGGCCGTGATTGAACAGGCGATCGAGCACTTCGGCGTAGGCATCGTGCCGCTCGCTTTGGCGAACCAGGTCGCCATCCCACTCGAAGCCATAGCTTTCCAGTGCCTTGAGAATGGCCGCCTGGGCGCCGGGTTCCTCGCGGGGTGGATCAAGGTCCTCCATGCGCATCAGCCAGCGTCCGCCCACCGAGCGCGCGTCAAGGTAGGAGGCTAGCGCTGCGACCAGTGAACCGAAATGCAGGTGGCCACTGGGCGTGGGGGCGAAGCGCCCGATGTAAGTGGGGGAGGCAATGGCAGTCATGGGGGCAATATTACGTTGTCCTGGCTTGCGCAAATCACCTGTGGGAGCGGGCTTGCTCGCGAAGAGGCCATCAGCCTCAACATCAATATAAGCTGACGCACCGCTTTCGCGAGCAAGCCCGCTCCCACAGGTTTGCTGCCGAGGAGAATTTTAGAAACAAAAACGGAGCGTTCGCACGCTCCGTTCTTCGCTCAAGTCGCAATTATTTGCCGACTTGCTTTTCCTTGATTTCCGCCAGGGTCTTGCAGTCGATGCATAGGTCGGCGGTAGGGCGCGCTTCGAGGCGCTTGACGCCGATTTCGATGCCGCAGGATTCACACCAGCCGTACTCTTCGTCTTCGATCAGCTGAAGTGTCTTGTCGATCTTCTTGATCAACTTGCGTTCACGATCGCGGGCACGCAGTTCGAGGGCGAATTCCTCTTCCTGGCTGGCACGGTCTGCCGGATCAGGAAAGTTGGCCGCTTCGTCCTTCATGTGGTCCACGGTCTTGTCGACACCTTCCATCAGCTCTTTTTTCCACTGATTCAGAACCTTGGTGAAGTGCTTGCGCATGGGCTCGCCCATGTACTCTTCGCCGGCTTTCTGAACATAGGGCTCGAAGCCGCTGATTGTCTGGTTTTGCTGCTTTGCTTGGGTGGACATGAAATAGACCGCCTCTACTCTTGTAATCCATCTGCGCAGGATTGCTCCATCACCGGCACCTGCCGGCCCTGCGGCTGCAAGCGGGCGAACTTACCAGATCAACTCGGGCCGCGCTACTCCCGGATGTCGAGCTCGCGGCACAGGGTGCTTGCCAATGATGACAAACCGTTGTCTGGTGGCTCTGGAGCCTGCTCAATTATTGATTTTAGTCAAACCTTGCGCTCGCGCTTGAGTCGTTTGTGGTCGGGGTTACAAGGCCTCTGACAGCTTTAGGTTCTCGCTCGTTCCTGCGCTTGGGTAGAATCGGTTTTTTTCCCCGTTGAAGGAAGGCCAATGGCTCAGCCCTACAGTGCCCGCAGTCGAGCGATCGAACCTTTCCATGTCATGGCGCTGTTGGCGCGGGCCAATGAATTGCAGGCGGCCGGCCATGACGTGATCCACCTGGAAATCGGTGAGCCGGACTTCACCACCGCCGAACCGATCATCCAGGCCGGCCAGGCTGCTCTGGCGGCAGGGCGGACCCGTTACACCGCCGCGCGCGGCATTCCTGAGCTGCGTGAGGCCATTTCGGGCTTTTATCAGCAGCGTTATGGTTTGAACATCGACCCGCGGCGCATTCTCATCACGCCTGGCGGGTCCGGCGCACTGCTGCTGGCCAGTGCTTTGCTGGTAGACCCCGGTAAACACTGGCTGCTGGCGGACCCTGGCTACCCGTGTAACCGGCACTTCCTGCGATTGGTCGAAGGTGCGGCACAATTGGTGCCGGTCGGTCCGGATGTGCGTTATCAGTTGACGCCTGGCCTGATCGAACGTCATTGGGACCACGACAGCGTCGGTGCATTGGTGGCGTCGCCGGCCAATCCGACCGGCACGATCCTGACCCGCGACGAGCTGGCGAAGCTGTCTGTCGCGATCAAGGAGCGCCACGGTCATCTGGTGGTCGACGAGATTTATCACGGCCTGACCTACGGCACCGATGCGGCCAGCGTGCTGGAAGTCGACGACAGTGCATTCGTTCTGAATAGTTTTTCGAAGTATTTCGGGATGACCGGTTGGCGGCTCGGATGGCTGGTGGCCCCCGACGCTGCCGTCGGTGAGCTGGAAAAACTCGCCCAGAATCTCTATATCAGTGCTCCGAGCATGGCGCAGTACGCTGCGCTGGCCTGTTTCGAGCCAGCAACCATCAGTATTCTCGAAGAGCGTCGCGCCGAATTTGGTCGACGCCGGGATTACCTGCTGCCGGCCTTGCGAGAGATGGGGTTCGGCATTGCCGTGGAGCCGGAAGGGGCTTTCTACTTGTACGCCGATATCAGCAAGTTCGGCGGCGATGCCTTCGCGTTCTGTAAGCATTTTCTCGAAACCGAACATGTGGCATTCACCCCGGGGCTGGATTTCGGGCGTTATCAGGCCGGGCATCATGTGCGGTTCGCCTATACGCAGAATCTTGAGCGTTTGCAGGAGGCGGTGGAGCGTATCGCTCGTGGTTTGCGGAGCTGGCAAGGCTGATGCATTTTCATCCTCCCCTCGAAGAAGGTCGCCTGATCCGTCGTTACAAGCGTTTTCTCGCCGACATCGAAACCGTTGACGGCGAGTTGCTGACCATTCACTGCCCGAACACCGGCTCGATGCTCAATTGTCAGGTCGAGGGCGGGCAGGTCTGGTTCAGCCGCTCCAACGACCCGAAACGCAAGTTGCCCGGCACCTGGGAAATTGGTGAAACCCCGCAAGGGCGGCTGTTTTGCGTGAACACCGCCCGGGCCAATGGTTTGATCGAAGAGGCGCTGCGAGCGGGTGTCATCACAGAACTGAACGGCTTTACCGGGCTCAAGCGCGAAGTGGCTTATGGTCAGGAAAACAGTCGCATTGATTTCCGCCTTGATTATCCCG
Organism: Pseudomonas sp. GW821-FHT01C01; assembly: GCF_059422645.1. Lineage (NCBI taxonomy): Bacteria > Pseudomonadati > Pseudomonadota > Gammaproteobacteria > Pseudomonadales > Pseudomonadaceae > Pseudomonas > Pseudomonas sp. GW821-FHT01C01. The sequence continues at coordinate 30,999 of NZ_JBWKXF010000050.1, forward strand.
ACGGGCCGGCCTACGTCGAAGTCAAAAGCGTGACCCTGGGTTTCGACGGTACGGCGGTGGCGGCGTTTCCCGATGCGGTCACCCAGCGTGGCGCCAAGCATCTGCGGGAGCTGGCCCACCTGGCCAGGGATGGTATTCGCGCGGTGCAGTTGTACTGTGTCTGCCTGACCGATATCGAGGCCGTGCGCCCGGCGCAGGAAATCGATGCGGTTTATGCGCAGGCCTTGCGTGAAGCGATGGCTTGTGGGGTCGAGGTGTTGGCTTACGGCGTGCGCTTGAACCACGAAGAAATGCGGGTCGACCGGCGTCTGGACGTGTTGCCGGGTGGCTAAAAGCTGATCCAGATCCCTTGTTCATCCTCGCGACTAGCCACGCCGGTCAAGGCTTGCCCCGCGCAAGGGCCGGCAACGCACTCACCGTCTTCGATCAGAAACAGTGCGCCATGGGTGGCGCACTGGATCAGGCTGTTGCTGGGGTCGAGAAACTGGTCGGGATGCCACTCCAGGGCGACGCCCCGGTGCGGGCAGCGATTGATATAGACATAAACCTGTCCGCTGCGGCGCACCGCAAAAAACTTTTGGCCATCGATGTCGAACCCGCGGCTGCTGTCATCGACCAGCTCGGCACCTGCGCAAAGCAACTTCATGTCTATCCTCGGTCCCGCAGCTCGTGAGCGGATATGTCCGAGCTTGACGGTCAAATGCTAACTATTATCAGTGGCTGTCTTGCCCGCCGGGTACAAGTGCCTGTCGTCAAGGATACTTGGCCTGCTCCTTCGATGCCCGGGAAACCTTTGAAGGAAACTGTTTATTCGCCTGGCCACTCGTGTCGCCGTGATTTGCATGGAGCATCCGTCGCCGGACCTCGTCAGGACTTTCCCACAGGCAAAAAAAGACCCGGCAAGAGCCGGGTCAAATAACCGTGATTAGCCTGATGAGGAGATAATCTGAGAGTCCGAACCAAGGGCTTTCCAGAATATCGACCAGTCTCGCGACCAGTTGTGGTAATCATATCGATTCTCATTACCAAGTCAACCGCTGTTTTTTGATTTCTTTTCGATTCGACGAATTTACCTCTGCAGGCCCCGTAATCATTGGGTTTCAGGTTGAAAAGCTTCAGAAATACTTGCTGGATCAGTTCTTGTGGCGTGAAGAGATAGCTTCCAGTTGTTTGTTCAACGCTTCCTTGCGCTCGGCAGGAATGTCGTTCCAGTGAACGTCCATCAGGGCACCTTCAATTGCGTACAACAACACCTTGGACGCCCGAAAACCGCGCGTGCGCACGGCTCGATAAGCATCCACCGCCCCAAGGCGACGCAAGTCCGACGCGCTATGGATGCCCACGGCATGCAGCCATTGCGCCGACGTCTTGCCAAGATTCTTCAGGTGTTGCAGTTCATCATTCATCAAGCCTCCTTGCGATGGCCGAATGGAGAGCGTGGGCAATCTTCTGAGGAGTGTAGCCATCAGTAGGAAAGGCGCGATTGTTTGCTGGTTTTCGACGTAAATGCTTCTAAGAGACGAGTATTGGCAGCGTGCGAAAAATCCGCGAACGCGGGAGGAAAAGGCGGGGAATAGTCAGGAATTACGGGTGAGCATCCTCGCAGCCCAGCGCAACGAGAGGCGCTGGACGTATCAGTCCGCGACGTTGATCAGCGGGTGCGATAGCGCAATCGTGTGCCGAAGTTCATCGACATCAGGATTTCGTCGGCACTGAGTTCCACTGGAAAGTAGGCGCCGGAGATTTGCGCGTGGGCCAGGCTCGCGCCTTCCAGGTTCGCTTTGCTGAAGTCGATGCCGCGCAAGTCGGCGGAACGGAAGTAGGCGTTGCTGAAATCCACGCCGTCGGCATTCAACTCGCGCAGGTCCAGCCCCCGGAAGTCTCCACCCGCCATGTCGATGGGGCCATCCTTGGGGCGTTCACTGTTGAAGCCTCTGATGTCGTCTTTGTGCAGCAGGGCATAAAGCGGTGTGTCGAGAAGTTTAGGCTGGCTCATGTCGCATCACCTGATGGTTTTGTGACGCCAGTATAGTGCCACTATTTGACAGTCGTGAAGCCAGCGCGGGCCTCACGACTGAAATAGTTTCTTACAGACCCGGAAGACGCTGGCGAATTTGCGCGACAACGGTATCGAGCGTCCCGCTTTCATTGGTCTGGACGCGCTTGCTGCAGAGGATTTCTGCGGGTGTCAGCGCTTCGCGGCTGGCTTGTTGGGCTGCGATAACGGCCAGGGTGGCGTCGGACGGGTCCTTTTTGTCTGCCTGGCGCAAGGCCAGCCAGCTTTCGATCACGGCTTGTGGCGCATTGCAGTCGAGGATCAGGAAGGGGGCGCCCGTGGCCTCGGCAACCTTCGCCGCACTGTCACGCTGATCACGCTTGAGGTAAGTGGCATCGACCACCACCGGGAAGCCCGCACGCAGAATGACGTCGGCGATTTCGTGCAGGCGGGCATAGGTCACGGCGCTGGCGTCGGCACTATAAATGCCGGCCTGTACTTCATTCTCGACGGTTTGCTCGCCGAACAGACGCTTGCGCTCGACATCGGAGCGCAGGCGAATCGCGCCCAGGGCTTCGACCAGGCGCATGGCAACATGGCTCTTGCCGACGGCGGAAACACCGTGGGTAATGGCCATGAAGCGCGAAGGAATGGTGCTGTAGCTTTCCGCCAGGTTGGCGTAGTTGCGGTACTGGCGCAGGGTCGTGGCGCGCTGCACCGCAGTGGCTTCGGCCGGCATGCTGAACAGGGCGACCTTGGCGCGAACCAGTGCGCGGTAGGCTTTATAGAAGTTCAGCAATTCGAGGCCGCGGTAGTCCCCGGTCAGCTCCAGGTACTGGCTGATGAAACGCCGCGCCAGGCACTTCAGGCCGCGATCTTCCAGGTCCATCGCCAGGAAACCGGTGTCGGCATAAACGTCGGTAAAGCGAAACGGTTCGTTGAATTCGATGCAGTCGAAGATCACGACCTTGCCATCGATCACGGTAGCGTTGCCCAAGTGGATATCACCGTGGCATTCACGAATGAAACCTTCGGCCTTGCGCTGGGCGAACAGCGGTTTGAGGCGCTCGAAGCTGCTTTCGGCCCAGGCTTGCAGGGCGTCGAGTTGCAACAGGTCGGCTTTATCGCTGAGGAACGGAAGGATCTGTTCGAAGTTCTGCCGCACCGGTGCCATGACGCTGTCCGGTGTGCCTGCTTCGTGCTCGGCCGGCACTTTCGGTGCGCTGAGGTGGAAGCGGGCAATTTGCTCGGCCATCTCGTCGATGTGCGCGGTGGTCAGTTCGCCATTGGCTTGAAGGGTGCTCAGTAATCCGTTTTGCGGGAACTGGCGCATCTTCAGTACATATTCGATGGCCGGGCCTTCACCGCCCAGTTGCGGAACCTCGGCACTGCCGGTGATGGGCAGCACCTCCAGGTACAAATCGTCGGTCAGGCGCTGGTTCAGGCGCAGTTCTTCGGTGCAAAAGTGTTCGCGCGCTTCAAGACTGGTGAAGTCGAGAAAACCGAAATTGACCGGCTTCTTCACTTTATAAGCGAAGGGGCCTGTGAGAACGACCCAGGAAATGTGGGTTTCGATGACCTGGAATCCGTCTACAGGATGCGGGTAGAGGGCAGGGTTTTGCAGGGCAGCGATCAGGGACTGGCTCACAGGCGATCCTTCAGAGTCTGGAAAATCAAGGCCGACATTATGGCCGTAAGTCCGCTTGACGCAAACCTCGGAGCGCTCCTGTTGAGTATGAATAAAGTGCGTATAATCCGCCGCCATGACTCGTACTCGAACTCCCCGTACCCCAAAAAAACCACCTTCCAGGGGCCTGCGCCCGTGGCTGGGCTGGGCTATTAAACTCAGTCTGGTCGGCCTGGTAGTGCTGGCCGGATTCGCCGTTTACCTTGATGCAATCGTCCAGGAGAAGTTCTCTGGCAAGCGCTGGACCATCCCGGCCAAGGTTTACGCGCGCCCGCTCGAGCTGTTCGTCGGACAAAAGCTGAGCAGGGACGACTTCCTGACCGAACTCGATGCCTTGGGCTATCGCCGTGAAAGCGTGGCCAATGGTCCGGGTGCGGCGTCGGTCAACGGTAATACCGTTGATCTGAACACCCGTGGCTTCCAGTTCTATGAAGGCATGGAGCAAGCGCAACCGGTGCGGGTGCGTTTCTCCGGCGATTACGTGGCCGAATTGTCGGGCGCACAAAATTCGAAACTTTCGGTAGTGCGCCTGGAGCCGCTACTGATCGGCGGTCTGTACCCGAAAAACCTCGAAGACCGGATCCTGATCAAGATCGATCAGGTGCCGCCGTACTTGCTTGAAACGTTGGTGGCGGTCGAGGATCGCGATTTTTATCATCACTTTGGCGTTTCGCCGAAGTCGATCGCCCGTGCAGTCTGGGTCAACGGCTCGTCCGGCCGCATGCGCCAGGGCGGCAGTACCCTGACTCAGCAGTTGGTCAAGAACTTCTATTTGACCAACGAGCGCAGCCTGAGCCGCAAGCTCACCGAAGCGATGATGGCGCTGCTGCTTGAACTGCATTACGACAAGCGCGAAATCCTTGAGGCTTACCTCAACGAAGTGTTTATCGGGCAGGACGGCCAGCGCGCGGTGCATGGTTTCGGTCTGGCCAGTCAGTTCTTCTTCAGCCAGCCGCTGGCCGAACTCAAGTTGCATCAGGTGGCGTTGCTGGTGGGCATGGTCAAGGGGCCATCCTCCTACAACCCGCGCCGTTATCCGGAGCGTGCCCTTGAACGGCGCAACCTGGTACTCGATGTGCTGCAAGAGCAGGGCGTTGCTACTGCCGAGCAGGTTGAGGCGGCGAAGAAAATGCCGCTGGGCGTGACCAAACGCGGCAGTCTGGCGGACAGCTCGTTTCCCGGTTTCCTCGATCTGGTCAAGCGTCAGTTGCGCGAAGACTATCGCGACGAAGACTTGACCGAGGAAGGGTTGCGGATCTTCACCAGTTTCGACCCGATCCTGCAGATGAAAGCTGAAGCCTCGGTCAACGACACCTTCAAGCGTCTGTCGGGGCGCAAGGGTTCCGATGACGTCGAAGCGGCAATGGTTGTGACCAACCCGGAGACTGGCGAAGTGCAGGCCATGATCGGCAGTCGCCAGGCCAGTTTTGCCGGGTTCAACCGGGCGCTGGACGCTGTGCGGCCGATTGGCTCGCTGATCAAGCCGGCGGTTTATCTGACGGCGCTGGAGAAGCCGAGCCAGTACACATTGACCAGTTGGCTGTCGGACGAAGCCTTCTCGGTCAAGGGCGCGGATGGTCAGGTCTGGAAACCGCAGAACTACGATCGTCGTTCTCACGGTACGGTCTTCCTCTATCAAGGCCTGGCGCATTCCTACAACCTGTCGACCGCGCGTCTCGGTTTGGCGGTAGGTGTGCCGAACGTCCTGAAAACGCTGGCGCGCCTGGGTGTTACTCGTGAATTCCCGGCCTTCCCGTCGATGTTGCTCGGCGCTGGCGGGATGACGCCCATCGAAGTGGCGACCATGTACCAGACTCTTGCCAACGGCGGCTTCAATACGCCGATGCGCGGGATTCGTAGCGTGCTGACTGCCGAGGGTGAGCCACTCAAGCGTTATCCGTTCCAGATTCAGCAGCGATTCGATCCGGCCTCCATTTACCTGATCCAGAGCGCCATGCAGCGCGTGATGCGTGAAGGTACCGGCAGCTCGGTTTACAACGTATTGCCAAGAACTCTGACCCTGGCGGGTAAAACCGGTACTAGTAACGACTCGCGAGACAGTTGGTTTGCCGGTTTCAGTCAGGACTTGCTGGCGGTGGTCTGGCTGGGGCGCGATGACAACGGCAAGACGCCTTTCACCGGCGCCACCGGAGCCTTGCAGGTCTGGACCAGCTTCATGCGCAAGGCCGACCCGTTGCCGCTGGACATGCCGCAGCCGGATAATATTGTTCAGGCCTGGGTCGATTCCCGTACCGGGCAGGGTTCTGATGCCGGTTGCCCAAGTGCCGTGCAGATGCCGTATATTCGCGGCAGCGAACCGCCTCCCGGCGCCGCTTGCGGTGGTGAAAGCCCTGCAGAGTCGGTGATGGATTGGGTCAAGGGCTGGATGAATTAAGCAAAGAGGGTTTCAAGTGAACAAGTGGTTGATTCCAGCGGTTGCCGCCGTAGCTTTGCTCAGCGGTTGCTCCACCGTACAACGTGGCTCGATCCCGGTCGAGGACTCCGGCACCGCCGTGTCCAACAGTGAGCGGATCTCGGCCAATGGCGGCTTCCGCCAGACGACCGTCAAGCGCCCTGCACAAGGTCAGTCCAAGACCCAGGCGATTCCGCAAGGTGACAGCGGCGTAGTGGTGATGGTGCCAGGCGCTGCAACGACTTCAACGCCGATCAGCACCACGCCGATTACCCCGGGTCCGATCACGCCGGGGCCGATTGACACGTCGCCGGTTCAATCGGCGCCGATCAATCAGGGCAGTTACAACATGCCGTCGTCGCCAAGCGGGATTCCGTCGGCCAGTTCGGGCGGACTTTCTGCAGACGAGCAGCTCGACGGCCCGGTATTGGCCTTGCTGACCACCGCTCAACAGCAACAGGCGAGCGGTGATCTCAACGGTGCCTCCTCCAGCCTCGAGCGCGCCCAACGCGTTGCCCCGCGTGAGCCGCAGGTGCTTTACCGTCTGGCCCAGGTGCGCATGGCTCAAGGCGATGCGGCCCAGGCCGAGCAGTTCGCTCGCCGTGGGCTGACCTTTGCCAATGGCCGTCCGGCCCTCCAGGCCAACTTGTGGGAACTGATTGGTCAGGCGCGTGAAAAACAGGGTGACTCCCAGGGCGCGGCACTGGCTCGTCAGAAGGCCAGGGTAACGGGCTGATGGACGCGCGTTTTCTAAAAATCGCCGATCAACTGTTGTTGATCGAGCGCGAGTTGCGGGTGCAAGGGTGGTGGGATGAAGTCTCGCCATCTGCTGAAGCGCTTTCCAGTGTCGAGCCGTTTTCGGTCGATACACTGGATTTCGAGCAATGGCTGCAATGGATCTTCCTGCCACGCATGAAGATGATCCTTGAGCAGGATTTGCCGCTACCCAATGCTTCAGGCATTCATGAAATGGCTGAAATGGTCTTTGCCGGACGCAATGTCCAGGGCAAGGACCGGCAGTTGCAAGTGTTGCTCAAACAGTTTGATCAGTTGATCACAGCCTCTCGCTGAACCAGAAGCTGCCAGCGTCCGCTGGCAGTTGTTCACAATATCTCTTTATTTTGTCGCCCACTGCAGGGTAAGTGCATGCGCGTGCCAATTTTTTGCCAAAAGTTGCGCAATCGAAGCTAACACAGGGCTGATTTACGGGTTTTTTCTTGCGTTCTCATGTGCTTACTAGAATAAAGCTCATAGACGACTTGACTTGCAAGGGACGAAACAGAAGAATCCAAAGTCCGCTGTACAGGGACTGCCAGAAGCAGACCCTCTCAGCAGATCATGAGGCGCATATCCGCGTCGACCTGTTACACCCGCAACGCGTTACCTCGCGCTGGGTGGGAAAGGCCCGCAACACTTGGGACGATCCCAATACTTGCTCAGTCAGTGCTGACGTAGTCGGCGACCACCGTCGCTCATGCTCTGCCGAGAAGTAAACCTATTAAGACCCGTCCCATTTTTCGTGGGCGGTATTCTGGCGTTTTAGAGGTGAGCAACGTGGAGCTTTTATCTGGCGGTGAGATGCTCGTCCGCTTTTTGCGCGACGAAGGCGTCAAATATATCTACGGGTACCCGGGTGGTGCTCTTCTTCATGTCTACGATGCCCTGTTCAAAGAACCGGAAGTGACCCACATCCTGGTTCGTCACGAACAAGCGGCTACCCATATGGCTGACGGCTACGCCCGTGCCACCGGTAAAGCCGGTGTGGTACTGGTGACTTCCGGTCCTGGCGCAACAAACGCCATTACCGGTATCGCCACCGCCTACATGGACTCCATTCCGATGGTGATCATTTCCGGCCAGGTGCCGAGCACCATGGTCGGCACCGATGCGTTCCAGGAAACCGACATGATCGGTATCTCCCGGCCGATCGTGAAGCACAGCTTCATGATCAAGCACGCCTCGGAAATCCCGGAAGTCATGAAGAAAGCCTTCTACCTGGCGCAATCCGGTCGTCCTGGTCCGGTCGTTGTCGATATCCCGAAAGACATGACCAACCCGGCCGAGAAGTTCGAATACGTCTTCCCGAAAAAAGCCAAGTTGCGCTCCTACAGCCCGGCTGTTCGCGGTCACTCCGGTCAAATCCGCAAGGCGGCAGAAATGCTCCTGGCGGCCAAGCGTCCCGTGTTGTACTCGGGCGGCGGCGTGATCCTTGGTGGCGGTTCCGCACCATTGACCGAACTGGCGAAGATGCTCAATCTGCCAGTGACCAATACCCTGATGGGCCTCGGTGGCTACCCTGGCACCGACCGTCAGTTCATCGGCATGCTCGGCATGCACGGCAGCTACACCGCCAACCTGGCGATGCATCATGCTGACGTGATCCTCGCCGTTGGCGCGCGTTTCGACGACCGTGTCATCAACGGTGCATCGAAGTTCTGCCCGAATGCCAAGATCATTCACATCGACATCGACCCGGCTTCGATCTCCAAGACCATCAAGGCCGACGTGCCTATCGTTGGTCCGGTTGAGAGTGTCCTGACCGAAATGGTCGCGATCCTCAAGGAAATCGGCGAGACCCCGAACAAGGAGTCCGTTGCCAGCTGGTGGAAGCAGGTTGACGAGTGGCGCGGTGAACGCGGCCTGTTCCCGTATGACAAGGGCGACGGCAGCAAGATCAAGCCGCAAACCGTGATCGAAACCCTGTGCGAAGTGACCAAAGGCGACGCCTTTGTGACCTCCGACGTCGGTCAGCACCAAATGTTCGCCGCGCAGTACTACAAGTTCAACAAGCCGAACCGCTGGATCAACTCCGGTGGCCTCGGCACCATGGGCTTCGGTTTCCCTGCGGCCATGGGCATTCAGTTGAGCTTCCCGGATGCGGACGTCGCCTGTGTAACGGGCGAGGGCAGCATCCAGATGAACATTCAGGAACTGTCCACCTGTCTGCAATACGGTTTGCCGGTAAAAATCGTCATCCTGAACAACGGCGTGCTGGGCATGGTTCGTCAGTGGCAGGACATGAGCTATGGCAGCCGTCACTCGCACTCCTACATGGAGTCGTTGCCTGACTTCGTCAAGCTGGCTGAGGCCTATGGTCACGTCGGCGTACGCATCACTGAATCGAAAGATTTGAAGTCGAAGATGGAAGAGGCGTTCGCCATGAAAGATCGCCTGGTAGTGATCGATATTTCGGTCGATACCAGCGAGCACGTCTACCCGATGCAAATCAAAGACGGCTCCATGCGCGATATGTGGCTGAGCAAGACGGAGCGTACCTAATCATGCGGCACATTATTTCCTTGCTTCTGGAAAACGAACCTGGCGCTCTGTCTCGTGTGGTTGGTCTGTTCTCGCAGCGCAACTACAACATCGAAAGCCTGACCGTTGCGCCGACCGAAGACCCGACCTTGTCGCGTCTGACGCTGACCACAGTTGGCCATGATGAAATCATCGAGCAGATCACCAAGAACCTGAACAAGCTGATCGAAGTGGTAAAACTGGTTGACCTGTCGGAGAGTGCTCACATCGAGCGCGAACTGATGCTGGTCAAGGTCAAGGCCACCGGCGCCCAGCGCGCCGAGATCAAGCGCACTACCGATATTTACCGTGGACAGATCGTCGATGTCAGCGCCAGCGTGTATACCGTTCAACTGACCGGTACCAGCGACAAGCTCGACAGCTTCATTCAGTCCATTGGCACCGCCTCGATTCTGGAAACCGTCCGTAGTGGCGTGACCGGCATTGCCCGCGGCGACAAAGTACTCAGCATCTAAACCAAATTAGCGAACGGCCTGAACGGCCTGATATAGGGGAAATTCATGAAAGTTTTCTACGATAAAGACTGCGACCTGTCGATCATCCAGGGCAAGAAAGTTGCCATCATCGGTTACGGTTCCCAGGGTCACGCTCAAGCGTGCAACCTGAAAGATTCCGGCGTTGACGTGACTGTTGGCCTGCGTAAAGGTTCGGCTACCGTTGCCAAGGCTGAAGCCCATGGCCTGAAAGTGACCGACGTTGCTTCCGCTGTCGCGGCTGCCGACCTGGTCATGATCCTGACCCCGGACGAATTCCAGTCCTCCCTGTACAAGAACGAAATCGAGCCGAACATCAAGAAAGGCGCCACCCTGGCTTTCTCCCACGGCTTCGCGATCCACTACAACCAGGTTGTGCCGCGCGCTGACCTCGACGTGATCATGATCGCGCCGAAGGCCCCAGGCCACACCGTACGTTCCGAGTTCGTGAAGGGCGGCGGTATCCCTGACCTGATCGCTATCTACCAGGACGCCTCGGGCAACGCCAAGAACGTCGCTCTGTCCTACGCTGCCGGCGTTGGCGGTGGTCGTACCGGCATCATCGAAACCACCTTCAAGGACGAGACTGAAACCGACCTGTTCGGCGAGCAAGCCGTTCTGTGCGGCGGTACCGTTGAATTGGTCAAAGCCGGTTTCGAAACTCTGGTTGAAGCTGGCTACGCGCCGGAAATGGCCTACTTCGAGTGCCTGCACGAACTGAAGCTGATCGTTGACCTCATGTACGAAGGCGGTATCGCCAACATGAACTACTCGATCTCCAACAACGCCGAATACGGCGAATACGTGACCGGCCCTGAAGTCATCAACGCCGAATCCCGTCAGGCCATGCGCAACGCCCTGAAACGTATTCAGGACGGCGAATACGCCAAGATGTTCATCAGCGAAGGCGCTACCGGCTATCCTTCGATGACCGCCAAGCGTCGTAACAACGCCGCTCACGGTATCGAAATCATCGGCGAGCAACTGCGCTCCATGATGCCGTGGATCGGTGCCAACAAGATCGTCGACAAAGCCAAAAACTAAGTCACGCGCTTGTACGAAAAACGCGGCCTAGGCCGCGTTTTTTCGTTTGGGAGGCCGGTTCTGGTATAAAGCTGCATCGTTTGCGGCCGAACCGTCGTCCCAGACACCTGTCCAAACTTTCCACCCCGTTGCAAGGTAATGTCCATGAGCGAACGCCCCGAAGAGCCAAACCAGGCTTCTGACGCCGAAAGCCTGCTGCCCATCGATGAACATGTCGAGGAAGGGCATGACGCTGAAGGTCGTAAAGTCCGGCATCGTGGTATCTATCTTCTGCCGAATCTGTTCACCACTGCGAACCTGTTCGCAGGGTTCTATTCCATCATCAACTCGATGAGTGCGCAGGCTGCCTTGAGCGCCGGCGACTCGGTCAATGCAAGCAAGTACTTTGCTTTTGCCGCCATCGCGATTTTCGTTGCCATGGTGCTCGATGGCCTCGATGGTCGCGTTGCTCGCATGACCAATACCCAGAGTGCCTTCGGCGCCGAATATGACTCGCTGTCGGACATGGTTGCCTTTGGTGTTGCGCCGGCATTGCTGGCCTTCGGTTGGGCCTTGGGTGACATGGGCAAGGTCGGCTGGATGGTCGCCTTCATTTATGTCGCGGGTGCGGCGTTGCGTCTTGCGCGCTTCAACACTCAGGTCGGCACTGCGGACAAGCGCTACTTCATCGGTCTGGCCAGTCCGGCGGCGGCGGGTGTTGTTGCGGGCATTGTCTGGGCGTTCAGCGATTACGGCATCCAGGGCTCAAAAATGTCTTTCCTGGTTGCGTTGATGGTTGCTGCGGCCGGCATGCTGATGGTCAGCAATATCAAGTACAACAGCTTCAAGGAGCTGGACCTGAAGGGGCGGGTGCCATTCGTGGCGATACTCGCGGTGGTACTGGTGTTCGCGGTCGTGTTCAGTGATCCGCCGCGCATCCTGCTGCTGGTGTTTCTCGCCTATGCAGCCTCCGGTCCGGTTCAATACCTGTTACGTCTTCGTCGTAACAAGAGCGTGTAATTTCCCTCATACTCCGCAGTCTATGGGTGCATCTGTCCTCCAGAGCTGCGGAGTAACCATGCTGATCAAAGTCTCCAAAACGTCTGACTGCCAAGAGTCGGACGTCACGCCTGAATCCCTCTATCTATCTCGACGTAATGTGCTCGGTGCCACGGTTGCCGGCTTCGCTCTGGGCAGCCTGCCGCAATGGGCCCGCGCTGGCGACGGTGCGCGCTACCCGGATGTTGAATCCGGCAAGGCGCCGCCCTGGTTCAGCGAAAAACTTCCGGCTACCAGATGGGGCGCAGTCAGCGTCAAGGATGAGGCGATCACGCCTTTCAAGGATGCGACCCACTACAACAACTTCTACGAGTTCGGCACCGACAAAGGTGATCCAGCTGCCAATGCCGGCACGCTGAAGACGGAACCGTGGTCGGTGGTGGTGGACGGGGAGGTGGGCAAGCCGGGGCGGTTTGCGCTGGAAGACTTCATGAAACCGTATCAGTTGGAAGAGCGAATCTACCGTCTGCGCTGTGTGGAGGCCTGGTCGATGGTCATTCCCTGGATCGGTTTTCCCCTCTCGGCGTTGCTCAAGGAAGTCGAGCCAACCTCGAAAGCCAGATTCATCCGTTTCGAAACCCTGCAGGATCCCAAAAGCATGCCGGGCCAGCGTTCCGGTTTTGCCTTGATCGACTGGCCCTATATAGAAGGGCTGCGTCTGGATGAGGCGATGAACCCGTTGGCGATTCTTGCGGTAGGTATGTACGGGCGTGAGTTGCCTAATCAAAACGGTGCGCCGCTGCGATTGGTGGTGCCTTGGAAATATGGCTTCAAGAGCATCAAGTCTATCGTGCGCATCAGTCTGGTCAGCGAGCAGCCGAAAACCACCTGGCAGAGTATTGCGTCGGATGAATATGGTTTTTACGCGAACGTGAATCCCACCGTTGATCATCCTCGCTGGACTCAGGCTCGTGAACGCCGCCTGCCCAGCGGCTTGTTCAAACCCAATGTACGCGACACGCAAATGTTCAACGGCTATTCAGAGGAGGTCGCGTCTTTATATACGGGGCTCGACCTGAGGAAGAATTACTGATGCGCAATCGGTTTTGGCGTATCGGCGTCTTTGTCGTGGCGTTGGTGTGGCCGCTGCTGTGGTTGTACCAGGCTTGGGAAGATGTCCTCGGGCCGGATCCGGGCAAGGTGTTGGTCGATCGATTGGGTTTGGGGGCACTTGTTCTGCTGCTTGTAACGTTGAGCCTGACGCCTTTGCAGAAACTCACCGGTTGGTCGGGGTGGATTGCCGTACGGCGACAGTTGGGGTTGTGGTGCTTTGCCTATGTGCTGCTCCACCTCAGTAGTTATTGCGCATTCATTCTTGGATTTGACTGGTCGCAGCTGGGTGTCGAGTTGCGCAAGCGGCCTTACATTATTGTCGGGGCGCTGGGTTTTCTTGGTTTGCTGGCATTGGCGGTGACGTCCAATCGATTTAGTCAGCGACGATTGGGTGTTCGCTGGAAGAAGTTGCATCGCCTGGGTTATGTAATTCTTGGGCTCGGATTACTGCATATGCTCTGGATTGTCCGCGCCGACCTGAAGGAGTGGGCGATCTATGCATCTATAGGTGCGCTGCTGTTAGTGCTGCGGCTACCGCCTTTAGCCCGTCGAATCCCACGTTTAATGGCTAAAAAGGCCTCTTCTGCCAAAAAGGCGTAAATAGTGGTTGACGGCAGATTCTGAAAGCCTATAATTCGCCCCACTTCCGGCGCAGTCGAAACGGAAAACTCCTTGATAAACAAAGAGTTACGCAGTTTTCG
>NZ_JBWKXF010000051.1:0-43451 GCF_059422645.1 Pseudomonas sp. GW821-FHT01C01
CCCCCCCCCCCCCCCCCCCCCCCCCCCCCCCCCCCCCCCCCCCCCCCCCCCCCCCCCCCCCCCCCCGCTCCCACAGTTGACCAGTGTCAGGCGCAAAATCCATGTACATCCCCGCCCTGCTGTGGGAGAAGACGGCCTGACAGCCAACGACAATCCTCTGGCTCACACCAGCAATGTGGCGAGGGAGCTTGCTCCCGCTGGGTCGCGAAGCGGCCCCCAAACCGGCAGACACCATTCCCGGGATACACCGCATCAGCCGGTTTACGACTGCTGCGCAGTCGAGCGGGAGCAAGCTCCCTCGCCACATGGATTGTGTATGTCAGATTGCTTGGCTGTGTGGCTATCACCCATGCATCACGCGCTTTCCAGCATCTCAATCAACTGCTCCGGCCACACCGTTTCGCGGGTCTCTCGTAGCTCGGCTGCGGACCACCATTTATGGTCCGCCATGACCCGAACCTCGTTAGCCGTCCACCCCTCCCGGGACAGGTGTTCATTGTCGGTATGAACCACAAAATACCGTTCAACCGACAGCACCGTTTCACCACTGGGCAACATCATCGAAAAACGCCGCTCTGCAACGCTGGCTCCCACGGCAGTGACATTCAGTCCGGTTTCTTCAAACAGTTCACGAACCGCTGCAGCCTCAAAGGATTCACCCGGCTCAAGCCCGCCACCGGGTGTCGCCCAGTGGCTTTGGCCCGCGAGGGCATCGTTTTTGTGCTGGAAGTGAAACAGCAGAACCTGTTTTGAAGGATTGATCAGCAGCAGTCGCGCTGAATCGCGTTGGCGCATGTTTTTTCTTTCCATAGAAGTAAGCGAGCCGCAGCTTTCACTGCGGCTCGCGACGGTAAAGCTCACATCGGTGTCGTTACACCGAAAGGGTTACGCCACCACCCGATAGCACGGTACATACGCCGCGCCGCCCGGCAGTTTCATGCGGTGCTGGGCGACGAAGGCTTTGAGCAGCAGGTCCAGCGGTTGCATGATCGCCGCGTCGCCACGGATCTGGTAGGGCCCGTGTTCTTCGATCAGGCGGATGCCCTTGTCCTTGACGTTGCCGGCGACGATACCGGAGAACGCGCGGCGCAGGTTGGCCGCCAGTTCGTGGGACGGCAGGTCGAGGCTCAGCTTCAGGTTGGCCATGTTTTCGTGGGTCGGGTCGAACGGCCGCTGGAAGCCTTCGTCGATTTTCAGCAGCCAGTTGAAGTGGAACGCATCGTTGCGCTCGCGGCGGAATTGCTTGACCGCCTTGAGGCCCTGGGTCATCTGGCGCGCCACTTCGGCCGGGTCATCGATGATGATCTGGTAGTGCTGCTTGGCGGCGTCGCCCAGGGTCGCGCCGACGAACGCGTCCAGTTGTTCCAGGTACGGCGCGGCATGTTTCGGCCCGGTGAGGACGACCGGGAAGGGCAGGCTTTCATTGTCCGGGTGCATCAGGATACCCAGCAGGTACAGGAACTCTTCGGCCGTACCGGCGCCGCCCGGGAAGATGATGATGCCGTGGCCGACGCGGACGAAGGCTTCCAGGCGTTTTTCGATGTCCGGCAGGATCACCAGTTCGTTGACGATCGGGTTCGGCGCTTCGGCGGCGATGATCCCGGGCTCGGTCAGGCCCAGGTAGCGGCCGCCGTGGATGCGTTGCTTGGCGTGGGCGATGGTGGCGCCTTTCATCGGACCTTTCATCACGCCGGGGCCGCAACCGGTGCAGATGTCCAGGCTGCGCAGGCCCAGTTCGTGGCCGACTTTCTTGGTGTACTTGTATTCTTCGGTGTTGATCGAGTGCCCGCCCCAGCACACCACGATCTTCGGCTCGACACCGGGGCGCAGGGTGCGGGCGTTGCGCAGCAGGTGGAACACGTAGTCGCTGATGCCCTGGGAGTTGCTCAGGTCGATGCGTTGGCTGTCGAGTTCGTTTTCGGTGTAGACGATGTCACGCAGGGCGCTGAACAGCATTTCCCGGGTGCTGGCGATCATTTCGCCATCGACGAAGGCGTCGGCGGGGGCATTCAGCAGTTCCAGGCGTACGCCGCGGTCCTGCTGGTGAATGCGGATTTCAAAATCTTTATAGGCTTCAAGGATGGTCTTGGCGTTGTCGACATGGGCGCCGGTGTTGAGGATGGCCAGGGCGCACTGGCGGAAGAGGGTATAGGTGCTGCCGGAACCGGCTTCGCTCAATTGCTGGACTTCCCGTTGCGAGAGCGTTTCCAGGCTGCCCTTGGGACTGACGGAGGCGTTGATAACTTGGCGTTGGGTCATTCAATGATCCTTAAAACGATGTCATTCACACAGCAACAACGAATGGCATCCGAATAATGTGTATTCATGAAAGAAGATGGCACGAACTGCGCGGTCTCGCCATGTCCCCCGCTTGACGATGAAAAGATGAAAAGGAGCCCCAGCATAGCTAAATCCCTCGCAGAGGCGATAATGGCCCGCTGTCTTTTTGCCGCAGACCCCTTTTTTACCCTTTCAGCTCAGGAAACCCGACGCAATGTTCGAAATCCAGCCGATGAACGCCGACACCTACCGGCAACAGACGCGGCGCAGCACGCTCATCATCGCCCTGATCTTTCTGGCGCTGGCGATGGTGCTGTCCACGGTGGCGGTTGCTCTGTTCGGCACGCCGGAGGGCGATAATCTGCGCTTCAACGTGGGCGGCGTGTTTGTTGCGGTACTGGCGATGGCGGCGCTGATGCGTAAGGTGTTCTGGTACCAGGAATGGATGGCGCCGGCGGTCTACAGTTGGCAACTCAAGCGCAGCCTGATGGGCATCACCAATGTCATGCATCATGTAACGGCGGCCGTGGAGGCGGGTGATCCAGTTGCCATGAAGCTGTTGCGTTTCTACCATTTGGGGTTGAACCAGATGCATCAGCTCGATGGCAACTCCAGCGACCACAGCCAGTTGATCCGCGAAATGGATCAGCACAAGGAACGGATGCAGGCGCTGGGCATCGATACCGAGCAGACGCGGCTGGATCCAGCGTGGCTGGAGGCGGTCAGGCAGGCCAGGCGCTAACATCATTGCGAGCCCGGATCAGGCATAGTGGGCAACAACGGCGATCAGGAAGATTCGCCCGGTCACAGACACTCAGGGAGCACCATGGGACATCCGTCGATCAACGATCATATTGAAATGCTCCGGCCAGCCGTGACCCGTCTCAAGATCCGCTCGGCGGTGATCCTGCTGGTCGCGGTGTGCCTGTCGATGACGGCGATCGTGATCTGGCAAGCCTGGAACTCGCGCCAGTACCAGCTGCATGACAAGGAAGTGGCGATGTCCAACCTTGCGCAGACCCTGGCATCGCAAGCGCAGGCAACGATCAAGCAGGCCGACACGCTGCTGTTCACCCTGGTCGATCGTCTGGAACACGAAGGTGCGGACCCATCCCGGCTGCCGCAGTTGCTCAACGTCCAGCGCAGTGAGTTGAGCCAGCTCCACGGCTTGTTCGTGTTCGACGAAAAAGGGCAGTGGATCGCCAATTCCAATGGCGCCGGCCAACCCGGCGTCAACAATTCCGACCGCGAATACTTCATCTTCCATCGCGATAACCCCAGCCGTGGGCCGCACATCGGGCCGTCGATCAAGAGCCGTTCAAGCGGTGAATGGATCATGACGGTTTCTCGCCGGGTCAATCATCCCGATGGCAGCTTTGCCGGCGTGGCGCTGGCGACGATTTACCTCAGCCATTTCCTGCAGCTCTACGACAGTATCGACATGGGCAGCAACGGCGTGATCAACCTGATCGCCGACAATGCCACCGTTGTCATTCGCAGACCCTTCAAGGAGACAGAGATCGGCACCAGCCTCGCCAAGAGCCCGTTGTTTACCCAGTTGTTGCCCAAGGGTGATGCGGGTACAGCCACGGTCACGTCGGTCATCGACGGTGTCGAGCGGGTGACGGGGTATCGCCGGGTCGAGGGTTATCCGCTGATCGTTTTTACCGCGCTGAACAAGAATGAAGTGCTCGGCAGCTGGCGCATGGAGACGCTGCTCAGCGCCGGCATCGTCACGCTGTTGCTGAGCTTTCTCGGGGTGTTGGGGCTGCGGCTCATCAAGTTGATGAGGCAACAGAACCTGGTGCAGGTCGAGTTGCTGGACACCCAGGAGAAACTCCTGGAGGTCAATCGCAACCTGGAGGGGTTGGCCCTCAAGGATGCGCTGACGGGGCTGGCCAACCGGCGTCAGCTCGACGCTTTCATCGATGCGGAGCTGGGTCGTGCCCGGCGCAGCCTGACCGATCTGGCGCTGCTGATGATTGATGTCGATCATTTCAAGGCGTTCAACGACCGTTATGGCCACCTTGCCGGTGACGAGTGTCTACGCAAAATCAGTGCGATCATCACGGACAACATCAAGCGCCCCGGTGGCCTGGCCGCCCGCTATGGTGGCGAAGAGTTCGTCGTGGTGCTGCCCGGCACCGACTATGTGGGGGCATTCCTGGTGGCGGAGAAAATCCGCCGCGCGGTGCTGCAGGCCAGTATTGTCCACAGCGACAGCTCCGAAGGCACAGTAACCGTCAGCGTCGGCGTGGGTGCCAGCAATGCCGCTTCTCAGGTCCGGCCCGAAGAGCTGATTGGTGCGGCAGACAAGGCGCTCTACGTGGCCAAGGCCAGCGGACGGAACATGAGCGTGATTGCCAACTGAGCGTCGGGCATCAGGCAATCCGGTCCGTTCCCTGAACCAGTCGGGTGGCCAGGTTGGGTTTTTCAAGCTGCTCCAGCCACCAGCCCAGGGCGCGACCGTCATGATCGCCACGCCAACCGGCGTACAGGATGTTCGGCTCGCGCGGGTCGGCCATCGGTTTTTCAACCAGCGTGCCGTTTTTCAGCAGTGAGCCAACCCGGTGCCGCGGTAGCCAACCCACCCCCAGCGCATTGCACTGGGCAAGGATTTTCGCGCGCATGGTCGGCACGGCCAGCACCGTTTGCCCCCCGGTGACGCCGTAAGTGCTGCCCTCGGTGACTCTGGACGAGTCGGCCACCACAATCGCCCGGTGTTGCGCGACCATGGCCCGGGTAATCGGGCCTTTGGCCTTGGCCAGCGGGTGCCGGGGTGACACCGCAAACACCCATTCCATTTCCCCCAGTTGCATCCAGCGCAAATTCGCAATGGCCGGCGGTTCATTGGTGGCGCCGATGACCAGATCCGCGCGGCCTTCGCGCAGGGCTTCCCAAACCCCTTTGAGCACTTCCTGGGTGATGCGCAGCGGCACGCCGGATTGCAGCGCATCGAATTCGTGGATCACCGGGATCAAGGTTTCGAACTCCAGCAGTTCGTCGGTCACGATCCACAAGCGGCTCTCCCAGCCGTTGGCGACTTGCCGGACCCGTTGCGTCAGGCGCGAGACGTCCTGCATCAGCCGCGCCGCTTCGTTGACCAGCAACTCGCCCGCCGGGGTCAGTTGCAAACGGTAGCGGCGACGGTCGAACAGCAGCGCATCGAAGCGCTCCTCCAGTTGCCGCGCCGCATAGGACACGGTCGATGGCGCCTTGCCCAGGTGCGCCGCCGCCCGCGACAGGCTGCCGGTTTGGCGGATGGCCTCGAGCAGCGCCAGGTCTTCAGTCGACAGCATGTTCTGCATCCTCAAACGAATACGACAACCTTGCAGGAGCCGGCTTGCCGGCGAAGGGGCCCGCGAGTGCGATGCATGGCTCAAGGCCGATCGCTGGCAAGCCAGCTCCTACAGAGGCAGGGTGGGTGACTCAGGAGGTACGGATCAGTCGAAGATAGACCAGTAGATTGATCACCAACACCACGCTGCCAAAACCCAGTTGAATGGTTGGCGTCAAGCCCGCCGGGTAAATCACCGGCCAAATGTAATGTTCGATGAATCCACCCCCATAGCCGGTTTGCCCGGCCCCGTGGCGCATGCGGTTTTCCCAGTCGGTCAGCGGGCAGGGCAGGTGGAAGAACTCCACCGCCATACCCCACAACGCGGCGGGCGGATGCCACCAAATCAGGGGGCGCCATTTGAGTACCAGCAACCCGCCGAACAACACAAACACAATGAACAGCAAGTGCAACAGCATCAGCCCGTCGGCGGCGATTCGGTACAGCATGTCGGTGCCCCTGAGCGGGTAAACGAATCGCTCCATGGTACTCGGGCCGGTGGCGGGCGCTCTATCGATTGTCGCGGCCCAATGCGCTGAGCACGTCTTTCAAACGCTCGGTCATCGATTCACTGCTGCGTTGCATCGGGGCGCGCAGCTCGTCTCCAATCAAGCCGTGCAGGGCCAGCGCGGTTTTCACCGGGGCCGGGTTGGGCTCCAGGAACAGGCTGTTGATCAGCGGCAGCAGACGGAAAAACGTGGCGCGGCCATCAGCCAACCGGTTGTCGCGGATCTGCCGGTGCAACTGCACGAACAGTTCGGGGTGGACATGCGCCGACGCGGCAATCGCACCTTTGGCACCCAGGCACAGGGCATTGAAGATCTGGTTGTCTTCGCCGCACAGCACGTCGACATGGCCGCTATTGAGCAATGCGAGGGTGTTTGAGAAGTTGCCGCCGCAATCCTTGATGGCGACGATCCGCTCGTGGGCGACGATGTTGAGCAGGGTCGCCTGTTCGAAGGCCACGCCGGTACGGTAAGGAATGTCGTAAAGGATCAGCGGAACGCTGGAGGCATCGGCGATCGTGCGGAAAAACACTTCGAGGCCGGCCTGGGAAGGACGGATGTAATACGGCGCCGGCACCAGCAGGCCAGCCACCGGGCGCTTGAGGATTTCGCTCTGGAACTGCAACAACTCGGTCAGGTTGTTACCGGCCAGGCCCATGGCCACCTGTCGCGCCGGCACCAGCTCCAACACCGCATCGAGCACCGCCAGTTGCTCATGTTTGCCCATCGCCGCCGGTTCGCCGGTGGTGCCGCAAACGATGAGGCCGTCGACACCTTTTTCCAGCAGATGGCTGACCAGCCGCCGCAAGCCGACGAAATCGATGGCGCCGTTGTGGAACGGTGTGACCAGTGGAACCCAGATACCTTGAAACGCTGACATGCACTTTCTCCTGATGGTTGACCGATTTCGTCACCGTCAGGAGCGTAGAAGGAGAGTAAGCAAGGGGAGGGTGGTCCGTCGCGCTCAATGTCCTGTCAGCTCATCTGACGGGACAGCGCGCCCCGGTCACATGAGCGACTGTTTCTTCGATTTGAGGGCGTGCGCAACGCAACCTTGCGCCTTGGCAATCAAGCCAATGACGGAAGTGTTGAGGTTGAAGGTTGCGGACATACTTGCTTACACCCTGAGTGAGGCGCCCAGTTTTAAAAGCCGGCGCGCCGTTTGTCAATCACGAAAATCAGCGAACTCGGCGCGCATCCGCCCATTGTGCTTGGCCTTGTAGAGCAACTGGTCGACC
Source organism: Pseudomonas sp. GW821-FHT01C01 (assembly GCF_059422645.1). Lineage (NCBI taxonomy): Bacteria > Pseudomonadati > Pseudomonadota > Gammaproteobacteria > Pseudomonadales > Pseudomonadaceae > Pseudomonas > Pseudomonas sp. GW821-FHT01C01. The sequence goes on from NZ_JBWKXF010000051.1 coordinate 7,362, forward strand.
TGTTCGACGAACTCCAGCGCCGTGGCATGCAGTGAAACGCCGGTGGTGCCGACACCGAGGCTGACGCTCAGCAGGTTCGACACCCCGGAGAATTCATGGGCAATCTGCTGCTGGCGAATCAGGTGCAGGCATTTGTGCGCCACCAGCCTGGCGGATTCGGCATCGGTTTCCGGGAGTAGCCAGACGAATTCTTCACCACCGATCCGGGCGATGAAATCCCGTGGCCGATTGGCCGCCAGCGACAGGGTCTGCGCGACCCGGCGCAGGCATTCGTCACCCTTGATGTGGCCATAATGGTCGTTGTACTGCTTGAAGTAATCGATATCCAGCACGATCACCGACAACGGCAACCCGGTGCGCTGGGCGGTGGCCCACTCGCGTTCCAGCACGGTGTCGAACATGCGCCGGTTGGCGATGCCGGTCAGGCCGTCCTGGAAGGAATACTCTTCGAGCTGCTTTTGCAGGCGGATCAGGTGCTCTTCGGTTTTCTTGCGCTCGCTGATATCGAACATGAAGCCCACCAGCGCCTCGACTTCACCGTCCTTGCGCACCACGTGCACCACATCGCGGATCCACACGTACTCGCCGCTTTCGGTGAGTGCGCGATAGTCGGCCTCGTGATCGACACCGGCCCGCGATTGCGAGACGCAGAAGTCCACCACGTAGTCGCGATCATCAGGATGCATGCGCTCGACCCAGTCGTTGACCGTGGCCCAGCTGTCCTGCTTCCAGCCCAGCAGTTCTTCGATCTGTGGCCCGATGTAGCTGAAGGTCATGGTTTTCCAGTCGATGCGCCAGGGAATCGCCCGGGTTGACTCAAGCAAGGTTTTATAAACGTCGCTGTCGGTTTCGACTGAACTCATGAAGGGCCTGCCTCGGTGAAAATGCAGCGCCATCATGTTGCTATCACTTTGGCGAATCAAGCGGGCAGCCGATGAATGGCACGCAGTCGTATCAGTGAGCAAGATTGTTCAAGCCATTGGCCGCCACAACTGGCAAAGTCTGGGGTCTTTCCCTGTCCGTAGAACGTTATGTCCAACTCAATCATGCCGCGCAGTGCCTTTCTGCGCGGCGCCGCGGCGATCATGCCGTTGTCCCTGGCCACCGCGCCCTGGGGCTTGCTGGCCGGTTCCATGGCCATCGAAGCCAATCTCACGCCCCTGCAAGGCCAGGGCCTGTCGAGCATTGTGTTTGCTGGCGCGGCGCAACTGGTGGCCATCGGCATGCTCAAGGGCGGCGCCGGGATTTTTTCGATCCTGCTGACCACGCTGCTGCTGACATCCCAACATTTGCTTTACGGCATGAGCATGCGTTCGGTGATTTCGCCATTGCCGGGGCGCTGGCGTGCGGGCCTGGGTTTTTTGCTCACCGACGAGTTGTTCGCCCTGACCAGCCAGCACGACAAACAGCAGTTCAACCGCTGGTACGCCCTGGGCGTGGGCCTGACGTTCTACATCGCCTGGAACCTGTTCACCCTGGCGGGCATTGTGCTCGGCAGCAGCATTCCCGGCCTTGAACACCTGGGCCTGGATTTCTCCATCGCAGCGACTTTCATTGCCCTGATCACGCCGGTGGTGCGCAACGTGCCAACCGTGGTTTGCGTGGCGGTGTCGCTGTTCTGCTCGGTGTTGTTCAGCTATTGGCAATGGGGCTCGGCGCTGGTGCTGTCGGGGCTGGCGGGCATGACTGCCGGGTTTGTCTGCAACAAATTCTACGGTGGACGCACATGATGGTCTGGGCAGTGATTGTCGGAATGGGCGTGTTGGTGTTCCTCAACCGCTATGTATTTCTGGAACCGCGACTGCCGGTACGCCTGAGCAGCAATGCCCGGCAGTTCCTGGGGTTTGCAGTACCGGGCATGTTGACCGCCATCTGCGGGCCGATTGTGTTCATGCCGGAAAAACAGCTGAATCTGCACTGGGACAATCCCTATTTGATCAGCTCGCTGGTGGCGGTCGGACTGGTGCTTTACACGCGCAATACGCTACTCAGCATGCTGTTGAGCATGGGGTTCTTCTTTTTGCTGCGCTGGTGGCTCTGAGCGGGGCCTGGGGATCTGTTCTACGCTTAAAGGTGGTGACCGATCCCTTCAGGAAGAGAGGTGAACATGGCCAATGAACCCAAGCGTCCGGACCTGGAAGAAGACGAGGATGAACCTACGGAAGAAGAGATTGAGGAGCAGAAGCGTTCGGTACCGGACTGGAAGCATCCTGACGACGGTAAGGAACTGTCAGAGCCTGACCGCAAGTTTTGATCGGCCAGTACGACAAAGCCCCCGCCTTCAGGCGTAATGCTGCTCACTCATGGACGAACACTGTATCTGTGGCGAGGGAGTTTGCTCCCGCTGGACTGCGCAGCAGTCCCTGTTCTTTAGGGCAAACGAGGGACCGCTTCGCGCCCCAGAGGGAGCAAGCTTTATGGCGCGGCAGATTGAAGACAAGGCGCGCTGAAGAAACTCGACAAGGTTGTCTGTAGTCCTCCGTAGCAGCTGGCGAAGCCTGCGTTCGGCTGCGAAGCAGTCGCAGACCGGCATCGCAATGCACCCGATTGAAAACCCGCACGAATGGATGACGACCGCTGCGCGGCCGAACGCAGGCTTCGCCAGCTGCTACAGGCCCAAGTCTTCTGTAGCAGTTGCCGAAGGCGACGTTCGGCTGCGAACAACTCAGTACATCAGAGCCAACACGCATCCCACAGTGGATAATCATGGACTCGGTCAACCAGTCCCGCCCGAATTGGATTGGCAATCACATATCGAGCAAGATTTTTTACATCTTCCTCTCGGCGAACCGCTCGATCATGGTAACCCTTCTGCCACAAGCGCCCTTGCCGTTCCAGTGCTTGATTGACGGCCAGGCTACTGCGGGATTTGATTCGGCACATCAGCTCGGCCAAGGTTTTATCCCGCAGTTGCACCAGGCAATGCATATGATCTGGCATCACGACCCAGGCCAGAAAATCAACCCAACCTTCTTTTTGTGTATGTCTCAACTCCTGGACAACCAGTCTACCCATTCGCCAATCGGAAAAAACCGACTGCCGTTGATGAACCACCGTGGTTAGCAGATAGATACGTCCTGGCTCTGAAAAGCGACCAATGCGCAGGTGACCGGCGTTCGAACTGACAGGCATTCCATTGCCCCTTATCTACTGAAAAGAGGCTCGGAATCTACCGCGTTGCAACCCAGATTGATTGACGCCTATCGCAACTGGATATGACTGCGCACAACCGACTTTTCGTAGCAGCTGGCGCAGCCGGCGTTCGGCCGCGCAGCGGTCGTCATCCAGTCATTCGGATTGCCAGTCAGATGCAATGCTGCGACTGCTTCGCAGCCGAACGCCGCCTTCGGCAGCTGCTACAGGGCCCGCGCACGACCGGCTTTTCGTAGCAGCTGGCGCAGCCTGCGTTCGGCCGCGCAGCGGTCGTTATTCGGTCATTCGGATTGCCAGTCAGATGCAATGCTGCGACTGCTTCGCAGTCGAACGCCGCCTTCGGTAGCTGCTACAGGGCCCGCGCACAACCGGCTTTTCGTAGCAGCTGGCGCAGCCGGCGTTCGGCCGCGCAGCGGTCGTTATTCGGTCATCCGGATTGCCAGTCAGCATGCAATGCTGCGACTGCTTCGCAGCCGAACGCCGCCTTCGGCAGCTGCTACAGGGCCCGCGCGCGACCGGCTTTTCGTAGCAGCTGGCGCAGCCTGCGTTCGGCCGCGCAGCGGTCGTTATTCGGCCATTCGGATTGCCAGTCAGATGCATTGCAACGCCGGTCTGCGCCGTCTTCGGCAGCTGCTACAGGGCCCGTGCACAACTCGCTTTATAACCTCCGCTATAACTCACTGAATGTTTAATTCTGTTGATTGAAGCGCATTAAGTAAACGCGAAAAGTCAGACTACTTTCACACAAAAAAATTTACCTTTATTTAATAATCAAATTGTCGATTGTCGGACAATTTCTCTCACGCATTAACTTTCAAAATAATACTTTCAGAGCACGCCTATTGTTTACGGGCACTTGCTGGAATCTCACATTTTGACGTCGAAAAAATAGTGGACATTTGATTTCAAGTTGTGTCAGTTTTCTTTCGCCTTCAATGGGCGAGTGATAGGACGATCTCGCCAGGGATCGTCGTTATCTGACAAAAACTGTTCCATAGCTAAACAAGGAAGTGTGTTTATGTCGAAAGTAAAAGATCACGCTATTGATTCCGCCGAACAGGCGTTGCAGCCAGTCAATGCATTGGCAGCCAGTAGTTCTGCATTCAATCAAATCAATAGTTTCAGCCATCAGTATGATCGGGGCGGCAACCTCACGGTCAATGGCAAACCCTCGTTTTCCGTCGACCAGGCCGCTACCCAATTGCTGCGCGATGGTGCTGCTTACCAGGACAAGGACGGCAGCGGCAAAATCGAACTGACCTATACCTTCCTGACTTCGGCATCGTCGAGCACGATGAACAAGCACGGGATTACCGGGTTCAGTCAGTTCAGCGCGCAGCAGAAGGGCCAGGCGGCGCTTGCCATGCAATCCTGGGCCGATGTGGCCAATGTCACCTTCACCGAAAAGGCTAGCGGCGGCGACGGTCACATGACCTTCGGAAACTACAGCGGCGGCCAGGATGGTGCGGCGGCGTTTGCTTACCTGCCGGGCACCGGGGCCGGATATGACGGGGCTTCCTGGTACCTGATCAACAGCAGCTACACGCCCAACAAAACCCCGGACCTGAACAACTATGGCCGGCAAACCCTGACCCACGAAATCGGCCACTCCCTGGGTCTTGCCCACCCTGGCGACTACAACGCCGGCGAAGGCGCTCCGACCTACAATGACGCCTCCTACGGGCAAGATACCCGCGGCTACAGCGTCATGAGCTACTGGAGTGAAAGCAACACCAGCCAGAATTTCAGCAAGGGCGGGGTCGAAGCCTATTCGTCCGGCCCGCTGATGGACGACATCGCGGCCATTCAGAAGCTCTACGGTGCCAACACCACCACCCGCACGGGCGACACTACCTACGGATTCAACTCCAACGCGGGACGTGATTTCCTGAGCGCGTCCTCGTCAGCGGATAAAGTGGTGTTTTCCGTGTGGGATGCCGGCGGAAAGGACACCCTGGACTTCTCCGGATTCACCCAGAACCAGAAGATCAATCTCAATGAGGCCTCGTTCTCCGACGTTGGCGGCCTGGTGGGCAACGTCTCCATCGCCAAGGGTGTCACCGTCGAGAACGCCATTGGCGGTGCAGGCAATGACCTGTTGATCGGTAACAGCGTGTCCAACGAGCTGAAGGGCGGTGCCGGCAACGACATCCTCTACGGTGCCGGTGGTGCGGACAAACTGTGGGGCGGCGCCGGTTCCGACACCTTCGTGTTTGCGGCCAGCAGCGACTCCAAACCCGGTGCTGTCGATCAGATCCTCGACTTCGTCAGCGGTCTGGACAAGATCGACCTGACGGGCATCACCAATGGCAATGGCCTGCATTTCGTCAGCGCTTTCACCGGTACGGCCGGCGATGCGGTGCTGAACACGTCGGGGGGCAACAGCTTGTTGTCGATCGACTTCTCCGGGCATGGCGTGGCTGACTTCCTGGTCAGCACCGTAGGCCAGGCGGCGTACTCGGACATCGTGGCCTGATTCAAGGCGTAAGGAGGGCGGTGCCGATGCGCCGTCCTTTGTCCCTTGAGCCACGACCCTGAGTAGAGCGCCCCATGATTCGCAACGCTTTTACCTGCAAGACAACCGCGTGGCTGATAGCGACGCTCATGATGTTTTTTGGAGATGTAGCCATGGCTCGCAGCCTGAAATTGGCGGACCCGTCGGAACTCGCGGGAAAGTGGCAGGTGACACTGCAGGACAAACCGCTGGATGTTTGCACCATCGAACTCAGCGCCAGCCAGACCGTGGACGGTGCCGAATGCTTGAGCGCCTGGTTAAGCGAGCAGCCGACCGGTTGGTTCACGGAACCGGACGGTATCGCGCTTACCGGTAAGGAAGGCGCAAAAATCGTGTTCTTCAGTCGGCAAGGAGAAGGGCTGTATCGAGGCACTTCGAAGTCCGGACTGATCATTATCCTCGAGCACAAAGTTCAATAGCCGGAACACGTTTCCGGTGTCGGAAAGTTGTAATTAACGTGCAAGTAACGACCTCGCCAGGCAGGCGAGGGATAACACTTCAGGAAGAGCCCATGAAGATGGCGAAGAACCCGGCCACTGCACCGTTAATCAAGACGCTGGGTGACTACAAGAGCACTCTGCTCAGCGTTGGTTGTTTCACTGCACTGATCAATATTCTGATGTTGGCGCCCTCTATCTACATGCTGCAGGTCTATGACCGGGTATTGTCTTCGCAGAATGAAACGACACTGGTCATGTTGTCGCTGATGATTGTCGGCTTCTTTGCCTTTATCGGTTTGCTGGAAGCAGTTCGAAGTTTCATCGTTATCCGTATCGGCAGCCAGTTGGAGCGACGCTTCAATCTTCGGGTGTATCAGGCGGCGTTCGAGCGCAATCTGTTCCAGGGCGAAGGCAACGCCGGACAATCGCTGGGCGATCTGGCGCACATTCGCCAGTTTGTCACCGGCCCCGCGCTGTTCGCATTCTTCGATGCGCCGTGGTTTCCGGTTTACCTGTTCGTGATTTATTTGTTCAACGTCTGGCTCGGTGTGTTTGCCACCGCAGGCGCGGTCCTGTTGATTGGGCTTGCATGCCTCAACGAGGCGATGACCAAAAAACCATTGGGCGAGGCCTCGTTTCTCTCCCAGAAATCCAGCCAACTGGCCACCAGTCACCTGCACAACGCCGAAACCATTCAGGCCATGGGCATGCTGGGGGCGTTGCGCAATCGCTGGTTCCAGGTGCATTCGCGTTACCTCGGCCTGCAGAACCAGGCCAGCGACACCGGCGCCGTTATCAGCTCTTTGAGTAAAACCCTGCGCCTGTGCCTGCAATCGTTGGTGCTGGGCCTTGGCGCGTTGCTGGTGATCAAGGGCGACATGACCGCCGGAATGATGATCGCCGGCTCGATTCTGATGGGCCGCGTGTTGAGCCCCATCGACCAATTGATTGCCGTGTGGAAGCAGTGGAGCGGCGCCAAACTCGCTTATGGCCGTCTGAATGCCTTGCTGCAAGCCTTCCCGCCGGGTGACGACGCCATGGCGCTGCCGGCGCCGAAAGGCCAGATCACTTTTGAGCAGGTCAGCGCCGGACCGCCGGGCCAACGCGCTGCAACCTTGCACCTGGTCAGTTTCAGCCTGGCCGCCGGGGAGGTGATGGGCGTGCTCGGTGCTTCGGGTTCCGGTAAATCCACACTGGCGCGGGTACTGGTGGGCGTCTGGCCGACTCTGGGCGGTACGGTGCGGCTCGACGGTGCGGACATCCATCGCTGGAACCGCGACGACCTCGGGCCTTACATCGGTTATCTGCCGCAGGACATCGAGTTGTTCAGCGGCAGCATCGCGCAAAACATCGCGCGTTTTCGTGAAGCCGATCCGCAAAAAGTCGTGGCCGCCGCACAGCAGGCCGGGGTACATGAGCTGATCCTGCGCCTGCCACAGGGCTACGACACCGTGCTCGGTGAGGATGGCAGCGGTCTGTCCGGCGGGCAGAAACAGCGCGTGGCCCTGGCCCGCGCACTGTACGGCCAACCGAGCCTGGTGGTGCTGGATGAGCCCAATTCCAACCTCGACACCGTGGGCGAAGCGGCGCTGGCCAGCGCGATTGCGCAAATGAAAGCCCAGGGAACCAGCGTGATTCTGGTGACCCATCGCTCCTCCGCGCTGGCCCAGGCTGACAAGTTGCTGGTGCTCAACGACGGGCGCCTGCAGGCGTTCGGTGCGAGTCAGGAGGTGCTCAAGGCGCTCTCGGGTGCCCAGCAGGAAAAGGCGGCGCACCCGTCGGGCGGGCTCAGCATGAGCCGGCAGTATCAGCCCGCGACAAGGAGTTCGGGCGTATGAGCAACATCAATGAAGCCAACATGGAACAGGCCTGCATCGCCGAGCGCCCCGAGCGCGACGCCCGCTACTTCGTCCGCCTGGGCTGGGTGCTCGCACTGGTCGGCGCTGGCAGCTTCTTCATCTGGGCCAGCCTGGCGCCGCTCGATCAGGGCATTCCGGTACAAGGTACGGTGGTGGTTTCGGGCAAGCGCAAAGCCGTGCAATCGATGAGCAGCGGCGTGATCAGCCAGATTCTGGTGCGCGAGGGTCAGTCGGTGAAACAGGGGCAGCCGTTGTTCCGGCTCGACCAGACCCAGGTGGCCGCGGACGTGCAATCGCTGCAAGCGCAGTACCGCATGGCCTGGGCCAGTCTGGCGCGTTGGCAAAGCGAGCGGGACAACCTGAAACAGGTGAATTTCCCCGCCGGGTTGAGCAACGACCCTGACCCGCGTCTGGCATTGGTGCTCGAAGGCCAGCGCCAGTTGTTCAGCAGCCGTCGCGATGCCTTCGCCCGCGAGCAGTCAGCCTTGCGCGCCAGTATCGAAGGCGCCGCTGCGCAACTGGCCGGTATGCGCCGTGCCCGCACCGACCTGAACGCTCAGGCCGATTCCCTGCAACAACAACTGAGCAATCTGACGCCATTGGCGGAAAACGGCTACATCCCGCGTAACCGCTTGATGGAGTACCAGCGGCAGCTGTCGCAAGTGCAGCAATTGTTGGCAGAAAATCTCGGTGAAAGCGGTCGGGTAGAGCAGGGCATTGTCGAATCGCGCCTGAAGCTGCAACAGCACATCGAGGAGTACCAGAAGGAAGTCCGCACGCAACTGGCCGATGCGCAGCTCAAAAGCGTGACCCTGGAGGAGCAACTGACCTCCGCCGGGTTCGACCTGCAGCACAGCGAAATCATCGCCACGGCTGATGGCATTGCCGTGAATCTGGGGGTTCACACCGTAGGCGCGGTGGTGCGCCAGGGCGACAACCTGCTGGAGATCGTGCCTCAGGACACGCGCCTGGAAGTGGAGGGACGCCTGCCGGTCAACCTGATCGACAAGGTTGGGGCGCATTTGCCGGTGGACATCCTGTTCACCGCGTTCAACCAGAGCCGCACCCCGCGGGTACCAGGCGAAGTCAGCCTGATCTCCGCCGACCAGATGGTCGACGAGAAAACCGGCGCACCGTACTACGTGCTGCGCAGCAGCGTCAGCGATCAGGCCATGGAAAAACTCAATGGCCTGGTGATCAAGCCCGGCATGCCGGCGGAAATGTTCGTGCGCACCGGTGAACGCTCACTCCTCAACTATTTGTTCAAACCGCTGCTCGACCGGGCAGGCTCCGCGTTGACCGAGGAATAAGGATGTTCGGCTGTATGAATAAGCTTTCCAGGCTCGGGGCGGCATTGATGCTGCTCGTGGGCAACCCGGCGGTAGCGGCCATGGGACCGTTCGATATCTATGAACAAGCGTTGCGCAATGACCCGGTGTTCCTCGGCGCCATCAAGGAGCGCGATGCCGGCCTTGAGAACCGCGCCATCGGCCGCGCCGGGCTGCTGCCGAAACTGGGTTACAACTACAACAAGGGCCGCAACAGCTCCAAGGTCACCTACCTCAACGAGCGAGGGCAAAACCAGAGCGATGACCGCAATTACAGCAGTTACGGTTCCAGCCTGACCCTGCAACAGCCGCTGCTCGACTACGAGGCCTACGCGGCTTATCGCAAAGGTGTGGCGCAGTCGCTGTTCGCCGACGAAAACTTTCGTGGCAAAAGCCAGCAATTGCTGGTGCGGGTGCTGGAAAACTACACCAAGGCGCTGTTCGCCCAGGATCAGATCGACATTGCCCTGGCCAAGAAAAAAGCCTACGAGCAGCAGTTCCAGCAAAACGAGCAGATGTTTCGTCAGGGCGAAGGCACGCGCACCGACATTCTTGAAGCCGAATCGCGCTACGAACTGGCCACCGCCGAGGAAATCGAGGCGCGTAACGAACAGGATGCGTCCCTGCGCGAACTCGGGGCGCTGATTGGCGTGCCGACCGTCGACATCGTCGATCTCGCGCCCCTGGATCAGCACTTCCAGAGCTTCACCCTGCAACCGGCCAATTACGACACCTGGCACGAATTGGCGGTGGCCAACAACCCGAACCTGGCCTCCCAGCGTCAGGCCCTGGAAGTGGCGCGTTATGAGGTCGAACGCAATCGTGCCGGGCACTTGCCCAGGGTCAGTGCCTACGCCACGGTGCGCCAGAACGAGTCGGAGAGCGGCAACACCTACAACCAGCGTTATGACACCAACACCATCGGTATCGAAATCAACGTGCCGTTGTATGCCGGCGGCGGTGTCTCGGCATCGACCCGTCAGGCCAGTCGCGCGATGGAGCAGGCCGAGTACGAACTGGACGGCAAGACCCGGGACACCCTGATCCAATTGCGTCGGCAATTCAGCGCCTGCCTGTCCGGCGTGAGCAAATTGCACGCCTACCAGAAGGCACTGATCTCCGCTGAAGCATTGGTGGTATCGACCAGGCAAAGCATTCTGGGTGGCGAACGGGTCAATCTCGATGCGCTGAACGCCGAACAACAGCTCTATACCACGCGCCGCGACCTGGCCCAGGCCCGCTACGACTACCTGATGGCCTGGACGAAATTGCATTACTACGCCGGAACCCTGAATGAGCAGGATCTGGCCAGGGTTGACGAGGCATTCGGACAAGGCCCGAGGCCCCGCTAACCCCACCTTTTTCCGTAGCAGCTGGCGAAGCCTGCGTTCGGCTGCGCAGCAGTCGTGAATTCAGACAATGCGGTCCATCAAGTAGATCGCATGCACAGGTTTTACGACTGCTACGCAGCCGAACGCAGGCTTCGCCAGCTGCTACACGGGTGCGCCGGTTGTGAGTGATCTCTGACAATTCCAACAACGAGAGAGGCAATACCCATGGGTGTGTACGACTACAAGAACCTCGGCGCAACGGATGCCAAAGCGCTGTTTTCCGACGCGATGGCAATCACGCTGTATTCCTATCACAACCTCGATAACGGCTTTGCCACCGGTTATCAGCACAACGGATTCGGCCTTGGCCTGCCGGCGACGCTGGTGACGGCGTTGATCGGCGGCACCGATTCCCAAGGCGTGATCCCCGGCATTCCGTGGAATCCCGATTCGGAAAAAGCCGCACTCGACGCCGTGCAGAAAGCCGGTTGGACTCCCGTCACCGCCGCGCAGTTGGGCTATGACGGCAAAGTCGACGCCCGGGGAACCTTCTTCGGTGAAAAGGCCGGCTACACCAGTGCTCAGGTGGAGATTCTCGGCAAATACGACGCCCAGGGGCACCTCACGGAAATCGGTATCGCCTTTCGCGGTACCAGCGGTCCACGGGAAAACCAGATCAGCGACTCCATCGGTGACGTGATCAATGACCTGCTGGCGGCGCTGGGCCCGAAGGATTACGCGAAAAACTACGTGGGTGAAGCATTCGGCACGTTGCTGGCGGACGTTGCCGCGTTTGCGCGGGCCAACGGTCTGTCCGGCAAGGATGTGCTGGTCAGTGGCCACAGCCTCGGCGGCCTGGCGGTCAACAGCCTGGCGGATTTGAGCAGCGATAAATGGGGCGGTTTTTTTCAGGACTCAAACTACATCGCCTACGCCTCGCCGACTCAAAGCAGCAGCGACAAAGTACTGAACGTCGGCTATGAAAACGACCCGGTATTCCGCGCCCTCGACGGCTCGGCGTTCAACCCGTCATCGGTCGGCGTGCACGACGCCGATCAAGCCTCGGCCACCAACAACATCGTCAGCTTCAATGACCACTACGCATCGACCGCCTGGAATCTGTTGCCGTTTTCCATCCTCAACATTCCGACCTGGATTTCGCATTTGCCCACCGCTTATGGCGACGGTATGAACCGGGTGATCGAGTCAAAGTTCTACGACCTCACCAGCAAGGACTCGACCATCATCGTGGCCAACCTCTCGGACCCGGCACGGGCCAACACCTGGGTACAGGATCTCAATCGCAACGCTGAAACCCACAAGGGCAGCACGTTCATCATCGGCAGTGACGGCAATGACCTGATCCAGGGCGGCAAGGGCAACGACTATCTGGAAGGTCGCGACGGCAACGACACCTTCCGTGATGCCGGTGGCTACAACATCCTGTTGGGCGGCAAAGGTTACAACGTGCTCGACTTGCAGCAGTCAGTGAATAATTTCGACTTTGCCAACGATGGCGCCGGCAACCTGTACATTCGCGATGCCAATGGCGGTATCAGCATGACCCGCGACATTGGCAGCATCGTGAGCAAGGAACCGGGTTTCCTGTGGGGGATTTTCAAGGATGACGTGACCCACAGCGTCACTGCCAGCGGGCTTGCGGTGGGCAATCAGTTGACTGCCTACGCGTCATCGGTGAAGGGCGGGGCGGGGAATGACACCTTGAAGGCGCAGGCAACCGGCGACTGGTTGTTCGGCCTCGACGGCAATGATCATTTGATCGGCGGCAAAGGCAACGACGTGTTCGTCGGTGGGACAGGCAACGACCTGTTGGAATCGGGTGGCGGGATCGATACATTCCTGTTCAACGGCGCGTTTGGCCACGACCGGGTACTCGGCTATCAGGCGAACGACAAACTGGTGTTTCTCGGGGTGCAGGGCGTAACGCCGAACGACGACTTCCGGGCCCATGCCACGGCAGTGGGGCAGGATACCGTGCTGACGTTTGGCAATGACTCGGTGACGCTGGTGGGGGTGGGGCTGGACAGTTTGTCGGGAGCGGGGATTGTGATTGCCTGAGGATAATGAGGCGCCTGTAAGGGCCTCTTCGCGAGCAGGCTCCCTCGCCACGGATTAAGTGTTCGTTCTTAAGTGAATAGCATTACGCCTTTTAAGCGGGGGGGCTTTGTCGTTACTGACAGGTTCATGGAATTTTATTGATTAGCGTGGCGCCCTGGTTCCTGACATTGCCAACGGCCTTGTCGACCTTGTACCACTCAAATACGTCACTGACTTCGCCCTGGGATAGCGCCATTTCCTCGGCGCGTTCCTTGGGGGTGGCCGGGTCCAGCCATTCCCGCGCCAGCTTGGGCGAGAACACCACCGGTCGTCGGTCATGCACGTCAAGCAGACCGCCTGCGCTGTCGGCGGTGAGGATCACGAAGCCGTCGTGCTCCCGATGTGGGGCTCCGCCGATGGGGTACTGGCCGATGGTCGCGCAGAAAATCGGGGCGCGATCCCGTCGACGGATCAGCCAGGGTTGCTTCGTCGAGTCGCCGCTATCGACCCATTCGAACCAGTTATCAATCGGGCAGATTGCGCGATGGGGCCAGATTGTCCGGAAGTACGGGCCGTGGGCGACTTTCTCGACCCGGGCATTGATCGGCTCCGTGCGATCGGTCGCCCAGTGCGGACGCCAACCCCAGCGCACGGTGTCGGCGTGCAGCCGCCCGTTCTCCAGATGCAGCAGGGCGAGTTGCGTGGTGGGCGCGGCGTTATAGTGCGCCAAGGGTTCGTTGCCGACGTGGTTGATCAGCGCGTCGGGGATGCTCAGCACCGCCACGAAGTCGTGAATCCCGCGGTATTGCGACAGTCGTCCGCACATGGCCTGACACTCTGGCTGAGGATTTTTTTCAGTTTAGTTGGTGGCGACGAAACGGGCTTGGCAAGCACTGGAACCAAACTCTGTGTACCTTATCCAACCTCGGCCCGCTGTTTCGATGCGGGCTGACGACGGATGAACGGGCGAAGGATTCTTGCCAGTTGAAGTATCGACCGAGATGGTCTGGCTCAAGGCAGAAGATGAAACAGTTGTTCAAGTGTTTAACGGTGTGCGCCTTGGCAGTGGGTCTGCTGGGCTGTATCGCAGCACCGATCGAAATGACTCCGCAGACCGAACAGCGTCTGAGTACGCAACCACCGATCCGGTTTCTGCTGACCTTCGATGACGGTCCCAGTGCATCGAGCTGGTGGAATCCGACCGTCACGGTGCTTGAGAGCCTGGCGCAAAACCCGCTGCAACTGGGCATCAAAGCCGTGTTCTTCGTGCAAACCCGCGCTCCTCGGGCCGGTGGCAGCGAGTTGGGCCGGGACATCATGCGGCGCGAACATGCCGAAGGTCACATCCTGGGGTTTCACACCGCCACGCCCTGGCACACCAATCATCGCTCGCTGGAACCGCAAGAACTCGAGCAGTCCCTGACCGATGGCAGCGCCGACATTGCGGCGATCACCGGCGCCCCGCCAATCCTGCTGCGCCCGCCATTCTGGAACTACGACAAACGCACCTTTGCCGCTTATCAGCGGCATGGCCTGCACGTGCTGCTCACGGACTTGAGCGCCAATGACGGCAAGATCTGGGGCTTCAATGCCAGCCCCCGGCGCCGGTCGCACATGCTGCGCTCGATGTCCGAAGTACGCGAACGCATTGCCCGTGGCGAGTTGCCGGTGGTCGATGGAGTGATTCCGGTGGTGGTGACCTTCCACGACCTAAACCGCTATACCGCCCGGCATACCCGTGAGTACCTGCAGATTCTTCTCGACAGTGCCCGGGAAACCGGCGTGAAAACCGCCGACAAGCCGTTTTACGACGATCAGTCGGCGCTGCGGCGGGCGGCCATGGCGCGTACCGTGCGCGACGATTCGCAGCCGGTCGAGTTGCCGGGGTTCTGGAACTGGATCTGGGGCGGAAACACCCATTGAAAAAACGTGCAGAAATGAGCGCTGAATAACACCAATTGCGAATGATTTGTGGCGCAGAATCGGCAAAGTGTACCTATGCTGAAACAGATCCAATCCGATCAACTGTCGCCGAGGCACCGGCCATGGTTCCTATTTCAGTTCTTTGCAATATCGTAGAGTCCGGTTTCGAACCGCTGTCGTGCGAGTGCACGGAGAACCTCGGATTGCTGCGTATCGAAGTCTGCGACCCCGTCACCGGGCGGGTGGAGCTGCTGATCAGCGGTGTCTCGACCGCCGAACTGACCAGCGTGCGCGCCATCTCTGATTTTGTCGGCGAGTTGCGTACCGAGATGAAGTCAGGACGCCGGGCGTTTTCGGGCTGATCACTCGCTGATCTGATGGCAACACTGACCCTGTGGCGAGGGAGCTTGCTCCCGCTGGGGCGCGAAGCGGCCCCCCAAAAGGTCATTACGTTCATCTCAAAGAAACGGGTAACGGCTTTTAGGGCCGCTACGCGCCCCAGCGGGAGCAAGCTCCCTCGCCACAGGTTTTCAATGCCTCAAGTCGCTGGTGGCAGCAGTTCATCAATCATCCGCAAACAATGGTTCAACCCCGGCGAAACATCGCCAACCCGTCGGCTGAGTATGATCGGCGAGGTCGCGTTGTCTTCCAGCAGCGGGGTGAAGCCGATGTCGTCGCGGTGCAGCAATTGCACCGAGGCCGGCACCAGCGTGACTCCGATTCCCGCCCCCACCAGACCGATCGCCGTTTGCAGCTCGTTCGTCCATTGCGCGACGTGGATGCTCACGCCGTAGGACTCAAACAGGGCAATCACATGGTCGGCGTAACTCGGCCGTGGATTGCCGGGGTACAACACAAAGGGTTCCTTCGCCAGTTCCCGCAGGCTGATGGGACCGGCGAGCAACGGGTGGCCGGCGGGCAGGGCGGCGACCAGGCGGTCTTCGGTCAGCACGGTCTGGACGATAGCCGGGTCGTCAATGCGGATACGGCCGAAGCCGATGTCGATGCGTCCGGCCTTGAGCGCCTGCACCTGCTGCAAGGTGGTCATTTCCGACAGCCCCAACTCCAGCTCCAGCGGCTCGCCGCTGCGTAACCGGCGGATCAGTTCCGGCAGCACGCCATACAAGGTCGACGGCGCAAAACCGATACCCAGCCAGGTTTTCTCACCCAACCCGATACGCCGCGTGTTGTCACAGACCTTGTTCAGTTGTTCGAGCAGGGCGGTGGAGTGCTCATGGAAAAAACGTCCTGCGTCGGTCAACTTCAGTGGTCGACCGCGCTCCAGCAGCATCACCCCCAGTTCGTCTTCCAGTTGCTGGATCTGCCGGCTCAACGGCGGTTGGGCAATGTGCAAGCGCTCGGCGGCGCGAGTGAAGTTGAGGGTTTGAGCCAGCACCTGAAAGTAACGCAGGTGACGCAGTTCCATGGGGCCTCCGGATTTTCAATTGAATACCTTTTAGGTATCAAGCCAGACCAATTCTATATTGGCCGCCCGGAAAAAGCCGTATGAGAATCCGACTCAGAACTTCAAGAACCTGACGGGTATCGAAATGCTTGCAACAGCCATTGAATCGATCGAGACGATCATCGTCGATCTGCCGACTATCCGCCCGCACAAGCTGGCGATGCATACCATGCAGAACCAGACCCTGGTGATCATTCGCGTGCGTTGCGCCGACGGCATCGAAGGCATCGGCGAATCCACCACCATCGGTGGCCTGGCCTACGGCAATGAAAGCCCGGACAGCATCAAGACCAACATCGACACGCACTTCGCACCGCTGTTGATCGGCCAGGACAGCAACAATGTCAACGCCGCCATGTTGCGCCTGGAACGCAGCATCCGTGGCAACACCTTCGCCAAATCCGGTATCGAAACCGCGCTGCTCGACGCCCTGGGCAAACGCCTCGGCCTGCCGGTCAGCGAATTGCTCGGCGGCCGTGTTCGCGATGCGCTGCCCGTGGCCTGGACCCTGGCCAGCGGCGACACCGGGAAAGACATCGCCGAGGCGGAAAAAATGCTCGACCTGCGCCGCCACCGCATCTTCAAACTGAAAATCGGTGCCGGCGAGGTCAATCGCGATCTGGCCCACGTCATCGCCATCAAAAAGGCCCTGGGTGACCGCGCCAGCGTACGGGTCGACGTCAATCAGGCGTGGGACGAAGCGGTGGCGCTGCGGGCCTGCCGAATCCTCGGTACCAACGGCATCGACCTGATCGAACAACCCATCTCGCGCAACAACCGCGCCGGCATGGCCCGCCTGAATGCCATGAGCCCGGCGCCAATCATGGCCGACGAATCCATCGAATGCGTGGAAGATGCGTTCAACCTGGCCCGCGAAGGCGCGGCGTCGGTGTTTGCCTTGAAGATTGCCAAGAACGGTGGCCCGCGTGCTGTGCTGCGTACCGCCTGCATCGCTGAAGCGGCCGGTATCGCCCTGTACGGTGGCACCATGCTCGAAGGCGGCCTGGGCACCATGGCTTCGGCCCATGCTTTTGTCACCCTGAACAAACTGGCGTGGGACACCGAGTTGTTCGGCCCGCTGCTGCTGACCGCAGACATTCTCAGCGAGCCGCTGGTGTATCGCGATTTTGAACTGCACGTGCCGAAAACGCCGGGTCTGGGCCTGAGCCTGGATGAAGAGCGTCTGGCGTTCTTCCGCCGCGACAAGACATCCACCGCCATTCATCAAGCCTGAGGAGAGCATTATGCTGTTCCACGTAAAAATGACCGTGAACCTGCCGGTCGACATGAATCCGCAAGCGGCCGCCAAACTCAAGGCGGACGAAAAAGCCCTGGCCCAGCGCCTGCAAGAGCAGGGCAAGTGGCGCCACCTGTGGCGCATCGCCGGGCACTACGCCAACTACAGCGTGTTCGATGTCGACAGCGTTCAGGAACTGCATGACCTGCTGATGCAATTGCCACTGTTTCCGTACATGGCCATCGAAATCGACGCGATGTGCCGGCATCCTTCTTCCATCCGCGACGATGACCGCTGAGCCCAGCCTGCTCAGTTCGCTACGCTAATAATTACAAGATGAGGAACCCTGCAAAATGAACGTCAAGATTTCCCACACTGCCGAAGTCCAGAAATTTCTCGAAGAAGCCAGCGGCTTGCTCAACGACGCCGGCAATCCACGGACCAAAGCGCTGGTCTATCGCATCCTGCGTGACTCGGTGAACATCATCGAAGACCTGGCCGTGACCCCGGAAGAGTTCTGGAAAACCGTCAACTACCTCAACGTGCTGGGCGCACGCCAGGAGGCCGGGCTGGTGGTGGCCGGGCTCGGTCTGGAACACTACCTCGACCTGCTGATGGACGCCGAAGACGAGCAGGCCGGCAAATCCGGCGGCACGCCGCGCACCATCGAGGGCCCGCTGTACGTGGCCGGTGCGCCGCTGTCGGTGGGCGAAGCGCGCCTCGACGATGGTGTCGATCCGGGCGTGACCCTGTTCATGCAAGGCCGCGTGTTCAACACCGCTGGCGAACCCCTGGCCGGTGCCGTGGTGGATGTCTGGCACGCCAACACCGGTGGTACTTACTCGTACTTCGATACCACACAGTCGGAGTTCAACCTGCGTCGCCGTATCGTTACCGACGCCGAAGGCCGCTATCGTTTCCGCAGCATCGTGCCGTCGGGCTATGGCTGCCCGCCGGACGGACCGACCCAGCAACTGCTCGATCAACTGGGCCGTCACGGCCAGCGCCCGGCGCACATTCACTTCTTCATTTCCGCAGCGGATCATCGCCACCTGACCACCCAGATCAACCTCGATGGCGATCAATACCTGCACGACGACTTCGCCTACGCCACTCGCGATGAACTGATTGCCAGGATCACCTTCAGCGACGATCAGCAGCGCGCGGCGGCCCATGGTGTGAGCGGTCGCTTTGCCGAAATCGACTTCGACTTCACCTTGCAGTCGTCTGCCCAGCCGGAGGAGCAACAGCGCCACGAGCGGGTCCGCGCACTGGAAGACTGATCGCACAACCCTGTGGGAGCGGGCTTGCTCGCGAAGGCGGAATCAGCCTCAACATCAACGTTGACTGATACTCCGCTTTCGCGAGCAAGCCCGCTCCCACAGGGGTTTCGGTCAACTGTCCGGAAATATCTCAAGCGCCTGACACACTGTTCTAGAATGGACTGCCACAACGCATAACAACAACGAGAGTGACCTGATGATGCAAGCGCAACTGTTGAGTCAGCGCAGCCGGGTGTTCGACCACGCCGACCCTTACGCGGTGTCGGGCTACGTCAATCAGCACGTCGGCAACCATTGCATCCTCATGCCCCGTGCGGGACGGCCGCTGGCCAGTCTCGACCACCGCAAATTCGCCAGCCTCGACCTGTGTCGTATCAGCTACGGCGCCAGTGTGCGGGTGACGTCGGGCGCACTGGAGAACATCTATCACTTGCAAGTGTTGCTGCGCGGCAATTGCCTGTGGCGCGGGCATGGCCAGGAACATTACTTCGCCCCCGGCGAGCTGCTGTTGATCAATCCCGATGATCCGGTGGACCTGACGTACTCCAACGATTGCGAAAAATTCATCCTGAAAATTCCCACCCGGTTGTTCGAGTCCGTTTGCGATGAGCAGCGCTGGCAATATCCGGGGCAGGGCGTGCGGTTCCTGGAGAACCGCTATCAACTGGGCGAGCTGGAAGGTTTCGTCAACCTGCTGGCGATGATTTGCCAGGAAGCCGAGGCCAGCGAGCAGATCCCCAGGGTGCAGGAGCATTACGCGCAGATCATCACCAGCAAGATGCTGAGCCTGATGAAAACCAATGTCACCCGCTTCAGCACGGGATCGCAGGCTGCGACCTTCGAAGCCATTGCCGATTACATCGCACGCCACCTCAAACAGGACATCGACAGTGAAGAGCTGGCGCGCCAGGCCCACATGAGCTTGCGTTCGCTGTACGGATTGTTTGAACGCAATGCCGGTGCCACGCCGAAAAACTACATCCGCCAGAAGCGCCTCGAGTCCATCAACGCCTGCCTCAGCGACCCGACTTGCAACGTACGCAACATCACGGAAGTGGCGATGGACTACGGCTTCCTGCACCTGGGGCGGTTCTCCGACAGCTATCGCAAGCAGTTCGGCGAATTGCCGTCGGACACCCTCAAACGCCGGCATTGAATGCACTGACCCTGTAGGAGCTGGCTTGCCAGCGAAGAAGGAGTGTCAGTCGCCATTTATCTTGCCTGACCCACCGCTTTCGCTGGCAAGCCAGCTCCTACAGTTGATCGCTGCCGTTCATACATTCCGCATACATCTCCATTCCAGGCGTGCATTGCACAAAACGGATAAAGGTCTGCACCCCGCGGATATTCCAGTCTGCCCCCCCGTCCTAGCATGGCCCTGCCTGAACAATAACAATGGAGGCGGCGGCCATGACCCTGCGACCCGAATATTTGCATTCCCTGCTTGAAGATGATCCCGAGCAAGGCCTCTATCGCTGCAAACGCGAGATGTTCACCGACCCGCGGTTGTTCGATCTGGAGATGGAACACATCTTCGAAGGCAATTGGCTGTACCTGGCCCACGAAAGCCAGATCCCCAACATCAACGATTTCTACACCACCACCATGGGGCGCCAGTCGATCTTCATCGCGCGCAACAAGGACGGTGTACTCAACGCCTTCATCAATGCCTGCAGCCACCGCGGCGCGACCCTGTGCCGGCACAAGTCCGGCAACAAGAGTTCCTACACTTGCCCGTTCCACGGCTGGACCTTCAACAATTCCGGCAAGCTGCTCAAGGTCAAGGATCCGGCCCAGGCGGGCTACCCGGCGAGCTTCAACTGCGAAGGCTCCCACGACCTGACCCGCGTCGCGCGTTTCGAGTCTTATCGCGGCTTCCTGTTTGGCAGCCTGAAAGCCGATGTGCTGCCACTGGTCGAGCACCTCGGCGAGTCGGCGAAGATCATCGACATGATCGTCGACCAATCCCCTGATGGCCTGGAAGTGCTGCGTGGGTCTTCCAGCTACATCTACGAAGGCAACTGGAAACTCACCGCCGAAAACGGCGCCGATGGCTACCACGTCAGCTCCGTGCACTGGAACTACGCCGCCACCCAGAACCAGCGCAAGCAACGCGAGGCCGGTGACAGCAACCCGACCATGAGCGCCGGCAGCTGGGCCAAGCAGGGCGGAGGTTTCTATTCCTTCGACAAGGGCCACATGCTGCTGTGGACCCGGTGGGCCAACCCCGAGGACCGTCCGCTGTACGAGCGCCGCGATGAGCTGGCGCAGGATTTCGGCAAGGCCCGCGCCGACTGGATGATCGAGAATTCGCGCAACCTGTGCCTGTACCCCAACGTGTACCTGATGGACCAGTTCAGCTCGCAGATCCGCATCGCCCGGCCGATCTCGGTCAACCGCACGGAAATCACCATTTACTGCATCGCCCCCAAAGGCGAAAGCGACCATGCGCGTTCCAGCCGGATTCGTCAGTACGAGGACTTCTTCAACGTCAGCGGCATGGCCACGCCGGATGATCTGGAAGAATTCCGCTCCTGCCAGACCAGCTATCAGGGCAGCGTCACCACCTGGAATGACATGTCCCGTGGTGCCGAGCACTGGATCGAAGGTGCCGACGAGGCAGCCAGGGAAATCGATCTGCATCCGCTGCTCAGTGGCGTGCGCACCGAAGACGAAGGCCTGTTCGTGCTGCAACACAAGTACTGGCAGCAGACCATGCTCAAGGCCCTCGCCGCCGAGCAGTCGAAACTGATCGCCGTGGAGGACGTGCAATGACCATTTCCCATGACACCGTGCGCGATTTTCTCTACCGCGAAGCGCGCTACCTCGACGACCGTCAGTGGGATGAATGGCTGGAGCTGTACGCACCGGACGCGACGTTCTGGATGCCGTCGTGGGACGACAACGACGAGTTGACCGAAGACCCGCAGCGGGAAATCTCGCTGATCTGGTACGGCAACCGCACGGGCCTGGAAGACCGCGTCTTCCGCATCAAGACCGAGCGTTCCAGCGCGAGCATTCCGGACACCCGCACCTCCCACAACATCAGCAACATCGAACTGCTTGAGCAGGCCGACGGAATCTGCAAGGTGCGCTTCAACTGGCACACCCTGAGTTTTCGCTACAAGACCGTCGACAGCTATTTCGGCAGCAGTTTCTACACCCTCGACGTGCGCGGTGAAAACCTGTTGATCAAGGCCAAGAAAGTGATCCTGAAGAACGACTATGTTCGTCAGGTCATCGATGTTTACCACCTGTGAGGCGGCCGTCATGACCCATTCCATTGCATTCAATTTCGAAGACGGCGTCACCCGGTTCATCGACGCCAATGCCGGCGAAACCGTGGCCGATGCCGCGTACCGCCAGGGCATCAATATCCCGCTGGACTGCCGCGACGGCGCCTGCGGCACCTGCATGTGTTTTGCCGAAGCCGGCACTTACGATCTGGGCGAGGAGTACATCGAAGACGCCCTCAGCCCTGAAGAGGCCGCGCAGGGTTTTGTCCTGACCTGCCAGATGCGCGCCCGGAGTGACTGCGTGGTGCGGGTGCCGACGTCCTCGGAAGTCTGCCGTACCCGCCAGACCAGTTACGACGCGACCATCAGCGCCGTACGCCAACTGTCCGACAGCACCATCGCGCTGTCGATCAAGGGTGAAGCCCTGAGCAAACTGGCGTTTCTGCCGGGGCAATATGTGAACCTTGGGATTCCAGGCAGCGAGCAGACCCGCGCCTACTCGTTCAGCTCGTTGCAGCGCGACGGCGAAGTCAGCTTCCTGATCCGCAACGTGCCGGGCGGCTTGATGAGCAGTTTCCTGACCGGCATGGCCAAGGCCGGCGACAGCATGAGCCTGGCCGGACCGTTGGGCAGTTTCTATCTGCGTGACATCCGTCGGCCGCTGTTGCTGCTGGCCGGTGGCACCGGGTTGGCGCCGTTCACCGCGATGCTGGAGAAAATCGCCGAGCAGGGCAGCGATCATCCGCTGCATCTGATCTACGGCGTGACCCACGACTTTGATCTGGTGGAGCTTGATCGTCTGGAAGCCTTTGCTGCGCGCATCCCCAACTTCACCTTCAGCGCCTGCGTCGCCAGCCCCGAGAGCCAACATCCGCTCAAGGGCTACGTGACCCAGCACATCGAGCCAAAGCATTTGAACGATGGCGACGTCGATGTGTACCTGTGCGGCCCGCCGCCGATGGTCGAGGCGGTCAGCCAGTTCATTCGCGAGCAAGGCATCGCGCCTGCGAACTTCTACTACGAAAAATTCGCCGCCAGCGCGGCTTGAGTCGTGCACAAATTCCCTGCCGGGCAACTACCCAATGTGGGAGCGGGCTTGCTCGCGAAAGCGGTCTGACAGGGGACACTGTTATTGAATGTTACGGCCTCTTCGCGAGCAAGCCCGCTCCCACAGGATCGAGTTTGACCTGCATTACTTTAATTGATCGGATTTTTTGAGGTTGCCATGAACAGATTTCACGAAAAAGTCGCACTGATCACCGGCGCTGCCCAAGGCATTGGCCGACGGGTGGCCGAGCGTATGGCCGCGGAAGGGGCGAAGCTGATCCTGGTGGACCGTTCCGACCTGGTGTTCGAAGTGCAGCAACAGTTGGCGCCGACCACCCAGGTTTTGGCCCTGACCGCCGACCTTGAGCAATACGAGGAGTGCAGTCGGGTGATGCAAACCGCTGTCGAGCGCTTCGATCGCCTCGATGTGCTGGTCAATAACGTCGGCGGCACGATCTGGGCCAAGCCGTTCGAGCATTACCAGGCGTCGCAGATCGAGGCCGAGGTTCGCCGTTCGTTGTTCCCGACCTTGTGGTGTTGCCATGCTGCACTGCCGTTCATGCTGGAGCAGGGCAGTGGTGCGATCGTCAACGTATCTTCCATCGCCACCCGCAGCCTCAATCGCGTGCCCTACGGCGCGGCAAAAGGTGGGGTGAATGCCTTGACCGCTTGTCTGGCGTTCGAAACCGCCGGTCGTGGCGTGCGGGTCAACGCCACCGCTCCTGGCGGCACCGAAGCCCCGCCGCGACGCATACCCCGCAACGGTGCCGAGCAGAGTGAGCAGGAAAAACTCTGGTATCAGCAGATCGTCGACCAGACCCTCGACAGCAGTCTGATGAAACGCTACGGCACCCTGGATGAGCAGGCGGCGGCTATTCTGTTTCTGGCCAGCGACGAAGCGTCCTATATCACCGGCATGGTCATGCCCGTGGGCGGCGGCGATCAAGGCTGACGCGAACGACAGACAACCCCATCCGCAAACGGAGTCATGGTGATGAATGACAAACCCACGATCGTGCTGGTCCATGGTTTTTGGGGCGGCGCTGCCCATTGGAACAAAGTCATCGCCAAACTGCTCAGCCGGGGTGACACGCACATTCGTGCCGTCGAGTTGCCGCTGACTTCGCTGGCTGATGATGCCGAGCGCACGCGCAAGATGGTCGCCCAGGTGCCCGGTCCGGTGCTGTTGGTGGGTCACTCCTATGGCGGCGCGGTGATCACTGAAGCGGGTGATTTGCCGAATGTGGTCGGGCTGGTGTACATCGCTGCGTTCGCGCCGGACGCCGGTGAAAGTCCCGGCGGCATCACGCAACGGCATCTGCCTGCGGCAGCGGCAAACCTGATGCCGGATAGCGACGGTTACCTATGGGTCAAGCCGGAGCTCTACCATGAAAGCTTCTGTCAGGACCTGCCGGCGACCGAAGGGTTGATCATGGGCCTCACCCAGAAAGCGCCGCTGGCGAGTACCTTCGGTGACACCATTGGCACGGTGGCCTGGAAGAAAAAACCATCGTGGTATCAGATTTCGACCGTAGACCGGATGATCGCGCCACAAAACCAGCAATGGATGGCGGCGCGGCTGAACGCCCGGGAAATTCTGACGTTGAATGCCAGCCATGCGTCATTGGCGTCGATGCCCGCTGAAGTGGCGGCATTCATCGACAGGGCCGCGACGGCGTTGGCAAAGGACTAGGGTCCAAGTGCAACCCGAATCGGGAATTTCCATGGCGATGTCTGGTCGGTATTTTGGAGAAGGGTGGGTGTAAGGTAAGTGAGTCAACCTGATATCACTGCCCATGAGGAGGTGACTATGAGTGTTCCGATGCTGAACAAAATGCACATGAACGGCTATGACGTGCTCAGCGTGAACAACGGCCCCTGGCGTGTATGTACCCGGGGTGACCGGCTTGGCTCGTTCGACAGTCGAGAGGAGGCACTGGCGTTTGCGGCATCGCTGCCGGGCTACAGGGCTCGAACCGGCAAGCCTGCGGGCAACCATCAGACAAAATGAAGTCAAGCCCGAAGCCCCGGTTCACCGGTAATCTCCTGTAGGAGCGAGCTTGCTCGCGATGGTCGCAAACGATAACGCGTGTTTCCTGGCTAAACTCGGCGCGCTTGAGTCCATCGCGAGCAAGCTCGCTCCTACAGGGCGCTAGTAGCCACCGCCACCGCTGGGGCGGGAGGGTTCTCGGGCCTTTTGCTGCATGTAGCTCCATTCCGCACACGTCATAAAGCTCTTGTGGTCGACCATGCCACGGCCATCAAAGCTGACATTGAACGTTTGTTGATGGCCGGACTGAGTCAGTTTGTAGTCAAAGCACGTACCGGGTTCGACGGTACGATCGCTGATCGCCAGCGGCTGGCCGCCGATTTGCCGGACTTGCTCCTGGGTCATGCCGGTGCCGACCTTCGCCACCAGCGGCTGGTTCTGGTAGATCGAGTTGGTGCTGCAGCCTGCCAACGCGGTCAGTGTGACGACCAGCGTGAATAGAGGCCTGTTCATGGCAGCGCTCCCGCTATTGAGCCTTGTTGCGGCTAATGACCTTGGCTTTCACTTCCTCGGCATAGCCTGACAGTTTTGCTTCATCGCCTTGAAATAAAGCACACAGTTTTTGAACGGCTTGCGCGTCTATGTCGTTCCCGAGCAGGCGCAATTGCTGCTCTATGCGCAAAAGCTCCACGGCCGACCAGCGCAAATCTGACGCAAGTCCCTGCAGATCACGCCGAAGTTCCTGTTCCGATTCGTTAAGCCACATGATGACCTCCTGAACACTGCATTCCGGAATTTTAGACCTGTTTACCGGACCGGATGTTGTGTTTGTCTGATTCAGACGGGTTTCCTTTGGTCGGGAAAATAAACGCGAACGTGAAAGTACGCTGTCCTACTCAAGAAAGATGGATGGCTTATCTGAACTCAAGGAACTAACGGGGGGAGCCGATATCAATGGCAGTCGCTGAATCGTCGGGGATGGATGTACGGACGACGGCGAGCTACATTTTCTTTATTTCGAATATAAGGACGCAACATGCGGATGTTGATGGGAGGAGTCGTGCTGGCGTTGCTAGCCGGATGTTCGCTGCCGGCGTCGCTGGTACCGGGCGAGCCGAATGTCAGCAAGCACAGCGGGAAGACGCCAAAAGAGTATGCGGCGTGCGTTTTGCCGGCCTGGCAAAAGGAAGTACCGAATACGACCCAGGTTTCGATATCCAACGGATTCCGGATCACCGCGCCCAGCGTAATCACGGCCGACGAAGTGCTGGATATCGTGAAGTACAAAAACGGCAGTCAGGTTTCGCTGTACCAGGGGCCACCTTGGGCCAAATCTGGTGACCTGCGTAAAATCGTGCGCGACTGTTTGTAAGAACAGGAAAACGAAAATCGGGGCGCCATGCCGGCAATAACGTGGCGGCGCAGCGGCCCCACTGGTCCCGATTGCCTGATGCGTTCGCTGACGCCTCTGAATAAAAAATCCCGCCCAAGTCTTCTTGGGCGGGATTTTTTTTGCGCGCCATTTGCCTGTGTGAAATTTACCGTGTATTTTTTCATGAAATTAAAAATACAAAATTTCACGAGGCCATATGTTTCAGCAATCCACTCAGCATGTCGCCAGTTACTACGCCCATTCCTGTGCCGACCGTCTGGTCAATCGAGCCGCACTGGAAGGTGAACAAGACACCGAAGTGCTGATCATCGGGGCCGGCTTCAGTGGATTGCACACGGCGTTGCGCCTGGCACTGGCTGGCAAGCGCGTGACCTTGCTCGAAGCAAGCCGGGTGGCCTGGGCCGCTTCGGGGCGCAATGGCGGCCAGGCGATTCTCGGTTGGTCGTGCGACATGCCACCGCTGGAAGCGGCGCTGGGTTATGAACGGGCGCGGCGACTGTGGGACGGCATGCGCTGGGCCGCGCGGGAACTGCGTGATCTGCCCGGCCGGCATGAGTTCGATTGCGACTACCGCGCCGGTCATCTCTGGACGTCGGTGATGCCGCGTCGGGTAGGCTTGCTGACGGAGTGGCAACACGAGGCCAGCCATAAGTGGGGCCACGACAAACTGCAATTCATTTCACGGCAACAGTTGCCGGAATGGGTGGCCAGCGAGCGTTATCAGGCCGGCTTGTTCGATCCCGAGGGCGGGCATTTGAATCCGCTGAAACTGGCCCTGGGCCTCGCGGATGCAATTGAGCGGGCGGGTGGCCGTATCTACGAGCAAAGCAAGGCGCTGAGCTATGGCGAGGAGGGCGACGGGTTTGTGGTGACGACCGAGCGTGGTCGTATTCGCGCCGATGTGCTGGTGCTGGCGTGCAACGCCTATCTCGATCGGCTCGACCCGCAATTGGCAAGTTGCGTGTTGCCGGTCGGGACTTATCAGGTCGCGACCGCGCCGCTCACGACGGAGCAAGCCACCGCGCTGCTGCCGAGCAACGTGTGCGTGACCGACAACCAGTTCGTGCTCGATTATTTCCGGCGCACCCCGGATAACCGCCTGCTGTTCGGCGGCGGTTGCACTTACCTGGGCGGGATGCCCAAGGACATCGCCGCGGCGACCCGGCCGTTCCTGGAGCGCGTGTTCCCACAACTCACGGGCGTCGAGCTGGAGTTTGCCTGGGGCGGACACATCGACCTGACCCTCAAGCGCACGCCGGATATCGGGCGGCGCGGCGATCTGTACTGGATGCAGGGGTATTCCGGGCATGGCGTGCTGCCGACGCTGGCCGCGGCGCGGGCAGTGTCCGACGCGGTGCTCGGTCAGCCCGACGAGCTGTCCCTGTACCAGGGCCTGAACAATGGCAGTTTTCCCGGTGGCAAATACCTGGCCGCGCCGCTGGAAGCCATCGGCAAAGCCTGGTATCGGCTGCGCGACAGCATTTGAAGCGACACTTTCAGGAAGACTCCGGATGGACATGCAAGAAGAAATCTCGGCGCTGGCGATCCTGATCCAGGACCTGCGCAAACACAAAAAGTACACCCTGAAGGAGCTGGCGGACAAAATCGGGCGCTCCGTCGGTTTTCTGTCCCAGGTCGAGCGCGGCCTGTCGCGCCCGACGGTGGCGGACTTGACCGCCATCAGCGAAACCCTGGGGGTGCCGACCACTTATTTCTACAGCCTGCCCAAGCCTATGGCGTTGTCCTGGGTCACCCGCCCGGACGAGCGCCGCACGCTGTATTACGCCGATGGCATTACCGACATCCTCGTTTCGCCAAAAATGCGTGCGTCGTTCTCGATGCTTGAAAGCCAGCTCGAACCCGGCGCCAGCAGCGGCGACCGGCATATGAAGGACAGCTCCGAGCAGGGCGGTTATGTCCTCGAAGGGGAACTGACCCTGTGGCTCGACGACAACGAACCGGTGACCCTGCATCCCGGCGACAGCTTTCAACTGGCCAGCCATGCGCATTGCCGCTACGGCAACCTGTCCGACCAACTGACCCGCGTGCTTTGGGTTTACACCTGATAACAACAAGGAACAAAACGATGGATGCTGTGTGCTCTGATCTGCTGGCCGAGGTTCGCAACTTTCGCCACTGCAACCCTGAAGTGCGTTATGTCGACCTGATCTCCCTGGACATTCCGGGGCACTTCTACGGCAAGCGCTACCCGATCGAGATGTTGGAAAAAGTCGCTGCCGGCAGTGCACTGAAACTGCCGCAAAACTGCGTGCTGCTCGGCACTCAGGGCGGGCTGTTCAAGATCGGAGACTACTGCTTCAACGATGGTGACCCCGATGCGCTCCGCCGTTTGGTGCCTGGCACGTTGAAGCTCGTGACCTGGGAAAAGCAGCCTCTGGGCCAGATGCTGATCACCTCCGACGGCACGGAAAAACCCATCGAATTCGAACCCCGTGAAGTGTTGGCCCAGGTGTTGAACCGGCTGCACCGT
Organism: Pseudomonas sp. GW821-FHT01C01; assembly: GCF_059422645.1. Classification (NCBI taxonomy): domain Bacteria; kingdom Pseudomonadati; phylum Pseudomonadota; class Gammaproteobacteria; order Pseudomonadales; family Pseudomonadaceae; genus Pseudomonas; species Pseudomonas sp. GW821-FHT01C01. The sequence goes on from NZ_JBWKXF010000051.1 coordinate 36,111, forward strand.
AAAGGCATTTTCCCGGTGGTGGCGTTCGAGCTGGAGTTTTACCTGTTCGACAGCCGCTTGAAGGACGGCTTGCCGCAGTTCCCCCGTGATGAGTTGACTGGCGATGCCGATGATCAGCCGAACATGCACATCGAACGCTTGTCGCGATTCGCCCCGGTACTCGATGAAATGGTCGAGACGGCGCGAGCGCAAGGCATCGATGCCACGGTGATTACCGCTGAACTCGGCCCGGGTCAGTTCGAAATCAACTTCGGCCATTGCGATGACGGCTTGCGCGCCGCCGACTGGGCGGCCCTGTTCTGCCGCAGCACCCGGGGCGTGGCGCTCAAGCACAACCTGCGCGCCAGTTTCATGGCCAAACCCTACTTGCAACATCCCGGCAGTGGTATGCATGTGCATGTCAGCCTTTATGACAAGGCCGGCAACAATCTGTTGGCGGCGAACGGCCAGCGGGCGCTGCGTCATGCGGTGGCCGGTTGCCTGGATGTGTTGCCGCATTGCATGCCGATTTTTGCCCCGAACCACAACGCCTTGCGCCGTTTGAGCGGCACCGTGAACGTCGCGTCCCGCGCCAGTTGGGGCTTTGAGGATCGTGATGCGTGCTTGCGTATACCGGAGTCGGACGTCAAAAACCTGCGTATTGAACATCGCCTGGCGGGCGCCGATGCCAATCCGTATCTGGCGTTGGCGGCGATTCTGGTGGGGTTGGAGCAGGGGCTGGAAAGGGAGTGTGAGCCGATTGCACCGCTCAACGAAGACCGCAGCAGTGGCATCGAATTTCCGTTGGAAATGCTCGAAGCGGTGAAGTCCATGCAAAGTCATGCATCGCTGCGCGAAGGCTTGGGGGCGGAGTTTGTGGATGTCTATTGCGAAAACAAACGTCAGGATCATCTGGCATTTCTGCATGACATCAGCGCGCGGGAGTATCGCTGGTTCTTGTAGTCTCCCTTAGAAAAAGTGTGGATATTTAATGAGTTAGAAAGATTAGTAACTGGATGGTGAATAAAAATATCTTGTTACAGGCTGAAATATTCCGTAATATCCGCGCCGCGTTCACCACCACGGTTTATGCATTTTTAAATCCCAGGCGTCCATCAGCTGCCTGGGATTTTTTTTGCCTGCAATTCCGTATGCAGGGTGAAGATCAAAAGATCACCCGAACCTGTAGGAGCCAGCTTGCTGGCGAACCGGACAATGCGGTGTGTCAGGCAGGTCGCCTTCGCTGGCAAGCCAGCTCCTACAGGCCCATCGGTGTGTCAGGCTGGTCCCATCACTGGCACGCGACTGGCGCGCTTCATCAGCCAGTAGTAACTCAGCGCAGGCACCAGCAACCCGACGATCCACGCCAGGTCCACCCCGTCCAGCGCCGTGGCCACCGGGCCGACGTACAGCGTGGTGTTCATGAACGGAATTTCCAGGGCAATTGCCAACAGGAAACTGCCGCAGGCAATCCAGTTGATGCGCCCGTAGATCCCGTTCAGGTCGAAGATGTCGTCAATCCGGTATTGGCCTTTGCGCAGGCAGTAGTAGTCCACCAGATTGATCGCCGTCCACGGGATCAGGAAGTAGCTCATGAAAAAGATGAAGTTCAGGAAGAAGTTGATGAAGTCGTCCTGACTGATGGTGCACAAGGCCGTTGCCACCAGGCTGATCAGCAGCATGAACACACCGCGCACCCGCGGGGTCACCTTGAGTCGGGCGAAAGGTTCGATCACGGTGATGGTCGACATGAACGCGCCATACAGGTTGAACACGTTGATCGACACCTGGCCGTAGACGATGAAGGCGAACAGCAGCACCGCGCCAGCGCCGAACAGACCGGCGACATGCCCGCCGACGTTGCTGGAAAAATCGCCGATGCCGACGCTGAGAATCGCCCCGAGAATCATCATCCACGCGCCGCCGCTGACCGTGCCGGCGTAGCTGTACCAGAACACCTGGGCAGTCGGCGTGCTGCTCGGCAGGTAGCGCGAGTAGTCGGCGACGTAAGGCGCATAGGACAGCTGCCAGGTCACGGCAATGCTCACCGCCACCAGGAATTTCGACAACGAGAAGCCTGTCGGCAACCATTGTTCGGCCGGGATCGGTAACTGCAAGGCGAGCACCGTGGCGGCCACGAACACCACCAGCGACAGGATCGACAGCAGCTTCTGCAAGCGGTGAATCAACCGATAGCCATAGAGGGCGACGACGAAGCACAACGCACCGATCAGGTAGATGTTGCCCGACATTGGCAGCGGGCTGACGGACTCCAGCGCCTGGGCCGCGAGCAACGTGTTACTGACGAAGAAGCCCAGGTAAATCAGCATCACGAACAGCAGCGGCAACACCGCCCCCAGCACGCCGAATTGCGCCCGGCTCTGGATCATTTGCGGAATCCCCAGCTTCGGTCCCTGGGCCGAGTGGGAGGCCATGAAAATCGCCCCCAACAACGAACCGATGATGATCGCCAGCGCACTCCAGAACAGGTTGAGCCCCATCACCACCGGCAACACACCGGACGCGATGGTGGTGATATTCATGTTGGCGCCGAACCAGATATAGAACAGCGAGGCCGGCTTGCCGTGGCGTTCGGTTTCGGGGATGAAATCGATGCTTCTTTTTTCGACTTGCATGGCGATCACTCCTGAGTCCGGACGAGGTGGGATTGCAGACGGGCGATGGTGCCGGGCAGCTCATGGGGCTGATGGGCAAACAGGTCCGGACGTTCGGGGATCAGGCTGGCGTAATCGAGTTGTTGCAGGGCGCGCAGGCATTGTTCAGTCGTGAGAATTTCCAGCGAGTAAACCCAGTTGGCCATGATCAACAACGCCGAGTAGTGCCCGGCCAGCGTGGTTGTGGTGCAGGCATCGTTGACCAGGCGCACGCGATATCCCAAGGCGAAGGCATCGAACACGCTGGTCAGCACGCAGACGTCGGTCAACACGCCACAGATGATCAGCGTGTCGACTTCCAGAGCCTTGAGTCGGGCGTCGAGGTCGGTGCGGTGAAAGGCGCTGTAACGGCCCTTGTCGATGATTAATTCACCGGGCTGCGGCGTCAGCGACTCGATGATTTCCACTTGCCGGGTGCCGGCGCGGTAACCGCCGGGGCCACCGTCGGCGGCGAGGGGTTCGCCGTGGGGCAGGTCACTGCCGTCGGCCTGATTGATGTGGCGGGTATAGATGACAGGCATCCGCTGGCGACGGGCTGTCGCGAGCAGGGCGGCGGTATGGGCAACTACCGTGGCAAAGTTTTCGAGGACGAAACCGTCCTCCTGTTGCATGTCGATGATCAACAGCGCGCTGTTATTGTTCATTGGGCAAACCTGATCAAAGGCGAAACACAAAGCACCGCACGCGCCATGCAATGGCGAGACGCGAGGGGCGTGATTGGCTGTTCGGGTGGGCTCAGTGAACTATTTGCCAGAAGCCGTTCTGCTTGGCCGAAACGCTGGCGCGCAGGCGCTTGAAATGCAGGTGCGAAGCGGTCCATTCACCGCGCAGGTAAGCCCGCGCGGCGCTGGAGGGAAGGGCGAGTGATGGGAGACGACCAGTCATCATTGGAATCGACTCTTGTGGGGGCGCGCTTGCTCCCACAGGACAAATGCGTACCTGTAGGAGCGAGCTTGCTCGCGAAAAACTCTGGACAACGCGGTCATTCAGATGGCACGCGTTATCGTTGGCGTCCATCGCGAGCGAGCTCGCTCCTACAGTTGATGTCGCAGGGCGGCGCAATCAGCGAAACGCTGGCACCACATGCTTGATAAACAGCTCCAGGGATTTTTTCTTCTCCGCGTGGGGCAGGCTGTTATCGCACCAGAAGCTGAACTCGTCTACACCCAGTTCCTGGTAGTACTTGATGCGCGGAATGATTTCTTCCGGGGTGCCGATCATGGCGGTCTTGTGCAGGCTCTCCAGTTCGAACTCTGGGCGACCGGCGAATTTTTCTTCCGGGCTCGGCGCGAGGAAACCGTTGACCGGGGTGGTCTTGTTGCCGAACCAGGCATCGAAGGTGCGATAGAACTTCGAGATCGCCTTGGCTCCGACTTGCCAGCCTTGCGGATCGTCGGCGGTGTGCACGTGGGTGTGACGCAGCACCATCAGTTGCGGGCGCGGCACGCCCGGGTTGTTGTCCAGCGCGGCCTGGAATTTGTTCTTCAGGTCGAGGACTTCTTCGTCGCCTTTCATCAGCGGCGTGACCATCACGTTGCAGCCGTTGGCCACGGCGAAGTTGTGCGAGTCCGGATCGCGGGCGGCGATCCACATCGGCGGGTTCGGCTGCTGGATTGGCTTGGGCACGCTGGTGGAGGTCGGGAATTTCCAGATGTCGCCGTCATGGGCATAGTCGCCGTTCCACAGTGCACGCACCACCGGAACCATTTCCCGCAACGCCTGGCCGCCGGAGGACGCTGGCATGCCGCCGGCCATGCGGTCGAATTCAATCTGGTAGGCACCACGGGCCAAACCGACTTCCATGCGCCCGTTGCTGATCACGTCGAGCAATGCGCATTCACCCGCCACCCGCAGCGGATGCCAGAACGGCGCGATGATGGTGCCGGCGCCCAGGTGAATGGTGGTGGTCTTGCCCGCGAGGTAAGCCAGCAGCGGCATCGGGCTTGGCGAGATGGTGTATTCCATTGAGTGGTGTTCGCCGATCCATACGGTGCTGAAACCACCGGCCTCGGCCATCAGCGTCAGTTCGGTCAGGTCTTCGAACAACTGGCGGTGGCTGACGCTTTCGTCCCAACGTTCCATGTGTACGAACAGAGAAAACTTCATGACGCTTACCTCGGATCTATTGTTATTGGCCTGTCGACTGCGGGCTCGTTGTTTATTGGTATACCATAATACATGTTTTCCGCAAATCACTTCTCTTCGCGGCTAACGCTAACCAGTGTGGGAGCGGGCTTGCTCGCGAAAGCGAACTTCCAGGCGGCATCTGTGTTGACTGACACTCCGTCTTCGCGAGCAAGCCCGCTCCCACAGGGGGTATGCGGTGATATCAGAGGGATCAGGCCAGAACGGGCAGGGCGCCCATCTTGCCGTGGCAATACACCAGTGGCCCGCTGCTCTGCTGGGGCACGATCAGGTTTTTCACCGCGCCGACCATGATCGCGTGGTCACCGCCTTCATATTCGCGCCACAGCTCACATTCGATGACCGCCGTGGCGTTGGCCAGAATCGGGTTGCCCAACTCGCTCAGTGTCCACTCTATCCCCTGGGCCTTGTCCTTGCCTTTGCGTGCGAAAGCATAGGCTTCGCTTTGCTGGCCGCCGGAAAGCACGTGGATGGCGAAGCGTTTGTTCTTGATCAGGACCGGGTAGGAATCGGAGCTGTAGTTCGGGCAGAACAGCACCAGGGCCGGGTCCATCGACAGCGAGCTGAAGGCACTGGCGGTCAGGCCGACGATTTGCCCGTCGTCATCCAGGGTGGTGATCACGGTCACTCCGGACGGGAACGAACCCATGACTTGTTTGTAGATGGCGGCATCGATCATTGGACGGTCCTCGGCGGGTGTGACGCGGTTTTTATGTGTTTGTGGGTCTGATGGTATACCGTAATACATCGATTGCAAGGTCTTTTTAGGTGAACCGATAAACGTACGGCTTTCGTCGGAAACTCAATGATTACGGGGCTTTCAGCTAGCCAGATTTGGCGTGGATCGGGCAGGATGCCGGCTCAGATGCTTGTTCAAAGACCGGATCAGTCTTGTTTAAAGTTTGGAATACCATAATATGGTAGGCATCTGAGGGGTGACCAAAGAGTCCCCCCGGTTTGGCTTCATACAAAGATAAGAACAGACAAACTCGAGTTCATGCACATGTCCCAGATGTCCCGGCAAGATCCGTTGATCGAGAACCATACGGTCGACTATGTTCCACTCGCAGAGCGCCACGGGAAGGCCCGCGATCTTTTCACCCTGTGGTTCAGCACCAACATTGCGCCACTGCCCATCGTCACCGGCGCGATGGTGGTCCAGGTGTTCCACCTCAACCTGTTCTGGGGTTTGCTGGCGATTGCGCTCGGGCACATGGCCGGCGGTGTGGTGATTGCCCTCGCGTCGGCCCAGGGGCCGTGCATGGGCATTCCGCAGATGGTGCAGAGTCGTGGTCAGTTCGGCCGCTATGGCGCGCTGCTGATCGTGTTCTTCGCTGCGCTGATCTACATCGGTTTCTTCATTTCCAACATCGTGCTGGCGGGCAAATCGATTGTCGGCATTGCGCCGTCGGTGCCGGTGCCGGCCAGCATTCTCATCGGTGCCCTCAGCGCCACGGCCATCGGGGTGATCGGTTATCGCTTCATCCATACCCTCAACCGCATCGGTACCTGGGTGATGGGCAGTGCGTTGCTCGCCGGTTTCCTCTATATCTTCGCCCATGACTTGCCGGTGGACTTCTTCACTCGCGGTGGGTTCAACCTGTCCGGCTGGCTGGCCACGGTGTCGCTGGGCATTATCTGGCAAATCAGTTTCTCGCCGTACGTGTCGGACTACTCACGCTACCTGCCGGCGGATATCGGCATCGCCCGGCCGTTCTTCGCCACCTATCTGGGTGCGACCCTGGGCACGATCCTGTCCTTTACCTTCGGTGCCGTGGCGGTACTGGCGACCCCGGAAGGCACCGAGGCGATGGCGGCGGTCAAGCAATCCACCGGCTGGCTGGGGCCGATCCTGATGGTGTTGTTCCTGCTCAACATCATCAGCCACAACGCCTTGAATCTGTATGGCGCGGTGCTGTCGATCATCACTTCGATCCAGACCTTCGCCAGCCAGTGGACACCCAGCATCAAGGTGCGCGTGGTGTTGTCGAGTATCGTGCTGGCGGGTTGCTGCGTGGTGGCGCTGGGTGCTTCGGCGAATTTCATTTCGCAGTTCATCGGTCTGATTCTGGCGCTGTTGCTGGTGCTGGTGCCGTGGGCGTCGATCAACCTGATCGACTTCTACCTGATCAAGCGCGGCCGCTACGACATCGCGTCGATCTTCCGCGCAGACGGCGGCATCTACGGTCGTTTCAACTTGCATGCGATCATTGCCTACTTCATCGGCATCATCGTGCAGCTGCCATTCGCCAATACTTCGCTGTACGTCGGGCCATACGCCAATCTGGTCGAGGGCGCGGACCTGTCGTGGCTGGTTGGACTGGTGGTGACTTGTCCGTTGTATTTCTGCCTGGCCACGCGGGGCCAGGCTCCGGAAATCCGTTCGGCAAAACTCGGCTACACCGACTGAGGCAAAAACCTTTCGTGTTTGTCTGAAAATGCCCGGCGTGTTGCCATAAGGATTTTGTAGGAGCGAGCTTGCTCGCGATGGACTCAAGAGCGCCGCGTTTAGTCAGTAAACACGCGGCATCGTTAACGACCA
>NZ_JBWKXF010000052.1:0-43261 GCF_059422645.1 Pseudomonas sp. GW821-FHT01C01
GGCTTGCTCGCGAAAGCGGTGTATCAGGCACATCACTGTTGAATGTGCCGCCGCCTTCGCGAGCAAGCCCGCTCCCACATTGATCAGTCCCCAGACATACGGTTTTCACTGGCAAATAGTTAAAAAAAAGGGCCTGGAGATTGATCTCCAAGCCCTCAAAAGGTGAGAGGTGTCTAGTCCCTCGACCTGGTGAGCGGTGCTACAAGTAACGCGTCGGGTTATGCCTTCAGGGGCACCAGACGCGGAGCAATCATGTTTTCCGGGCGCAGGATGTCGGCGAGCATGGCTTCGTCGAGCAGACCTTCTTCGCGCACCAGTTCCAGCACGCCGCGGCCGCTTTCAAGAGCGAGGCCGGCAATGCGGGTGGCGTTTTTGTAGCCGATGTACGGGTTCAGCGCGGTGACCAGGCCGATCGAGTGCTCGACCAGTTCACGGCAGCGTGCTTCGTTGGCGGTGATGCCGACGATGCAGTGCTCGCGCAGCATGTCCATGGCGCGTTGCAGCAGGCGGATCGAGTCGAAGATCTTGAAAGCGATCAGCGGCTCCATCACGTTCAGTTGCAACTGGCCGCCTTCGGCCGCGATGGTCAGGGCCAGGTCGTTACCGATGATCTGGAATGCCACCTGGTTAACGGCTTCCGGAATAACCGGGTTGACCTTGCCTGGCATGATCGAGCTGCCTGGCTGACGTGCCGGCAGGTTGATTTCGTTGATGCCGGTACGTGGGCCGCTGGACAGCAGGCGCAGGTCGTTGCAGATCTTCGACAGCTTGACCGCGGTACGCTTGAGCATGCCGGAGAACAGCACGAAAGCGCCCATGTCGGAGGTGGCTTCGATCAGGTCGGCCGCCGGTACCAGCGGTTGACCGCTGATCACTGCCAGACGCTGAACAGCCAGGTGCTGGTAACGCGGGTCGGCGTTGATGCCGGTGCCGATTGCGGTGCCGCCCAGGTTCACTTCGGTCAGCACTTCCGGTGCCAGGGTCTTCAGGCGTGCCAGGTCTTCGCCCAGGGTGGTGGCGAATGCACGGAATTCCTGACCCAGGGTCATCGGTACGGCGTCTTGCAGCTGGGTACGACCCATTTTCAGGACGTGGTTGAATTCTTCACCCTTGGCCGCGAACGCCTGAATCAGGCTGTCGAGGCTGGCGAGCAGAGCATCGTGACCCAGCAACAGACCCAGGCGGATCGCCGTCGGGTAGGCGTCGTTGGTCGACTGCGCCATGTTCACGTCGTCGTTCGGGTGCAGGTACTGGTACTCGCCTTTCTGGTGACCCATGGCCTCCAGCGCGATGTTGGCGATCACTTCGTTGGCATTCATGTTGGTCGAAGTGCCGGCGCCGCCTTGAATCATGTCTACCACGAACTCTTCGTGGAAGTCGCCGCGGATCAGACGTGCACAGGCTTCGCTGATGGCAGCGTGCTTGGCTTCGCTCAGGTGACCCAACTCACGGTTGGCGTCAGCAGCGGCCTGTTTAACCATGGCCAGGCCGACAACCAGTTTCGGGTAGTGCGAAATCGGAACACCCGAAAGGCGGAAGTTATTCACCGCTCGCAGGGTCTGGATACCGTAATACGCTTGAGCGGGTACTTCGAGAGCGCCAAGCAGGTCATTTTCTGTGCGGAATGATGCAGCGGAGGACATGATAGAAATCATCTCAATATGGACCCGGTCTGTGCCGGAACGCTGTGAATGCTAGGCTTGTGCAAAATTTTGGGCCAATGCTGTTAAACACTAGCCTATGCACATTCGGCATAATGCCCGTGTGACGCCGCGTTGACGGCAAGCGTGTGACCTAAATTGGTGCGTGTCCGGGAGGACGTGATGAATCTGGAAAGCAAATGGCTGGAGGACTTCAGTGCCCTGGCCGCCACCCGTAGCTTCTCCCAAGCGGCGGAACGACGCTTCGTGACCCAGCCGGCCTTCAGTCGGCGGATCCGCAGTCTTGAAGCGGCGCTGGGGTTGACGCTGGTCAATCGCTCGCGCACGCCGGTGGAACTGACAGCGGCAGGGCAATTGTTTCTGGTCACCGCACGCACCGTGGTCGAACAGCTCGGCGAAGTGCTGCGTCATCTGCATCACCTGGAAGGCGGGCAGGGTGAAGTGATGCAGGTCGCGGCGGCTCACTCGTTGGCGCTGGGTTTCTTTCCGCGCTGGATCGCGCAGTTGCGCAATGAAGGCTTGAACATTGCCACGCGATTGGTCGCGACCAACGTTGGCGATGCGGTACATGCCTTGCGCGAAGGCGGCTGCGATCTGATGCTGGCGTTCTACGACCCGGACGCGGCGATGCAGATGGACCCGGAAATCTTCCCGTCGCTGCACCTTGGCCACACCGAAATGCTGCCGGTCTGCGCGGCGGACGCCGACGGCAAGCCGTTGTTCGACCTGGAAGGTGAAGCCAGCGTGCCGTTGCTGGCGTATAGCGCCGGTGCATTTCTCGGGCGTTCGGTGAATGGTTTGTTGCGCCAGCGTCAACTGCGGTTTACCACGATCTACGAAACTGCCATGGCCGACAGCCTGAAAAGCATGGCCCTGGAAGGCCTGGGCATTGCCTGGGTGCCGCAGTTGAGCGTGCGTGCCGAGCTGGCGCGCGGTGAACTGGTGATCTGCGGCGGCCCGCAATGGCACGTGCCGCTGGAAATTCGCCTGTATCGCTGTGCGCTGGTGCGCAAGGCGAATGTGCGGTTGTTGTGGCGCAAGCTGGAAGGCGGTGCGGCACAGGGCACGACCGGTTCCTGAAACCGATGAAAACCCAATGTGGGAGCGGGCTTGCTCGCGAAGAGGTCGGTACATTCAACGTCGATGTTGATTGATCCACCGCATTCACGAGCAAGCCCGCTCCCACAGGAAATTCGAGGTGTATTCCATTGACCTTCAAGTCAATAAAATCGGGGCTTTGCGGCAGATGACAGATGGTCGCAACGGGGGCTGTTTATCTGCCGTATTGCGGTATACTGCGCGGCCTTCGGCCGGTTACGACCGGCCATAATTCGTACAATCAAGCCACGCATCCTGCGTGGCTTGTTGTTTTTTGACGCGCCTGCGGGCGCCCAGAGAGAAGAGGCACGACGATGAGTGCACTGGTTGGCGTGATCATGGGCTCCAAGTCCGATTGGTCCACCCTTAGCCACACCGCCGATATGCTGGAAAAGCTCGGCATCCCCTACGAGGTGAAAGTGGTTTCTGCCCACCGCACCCCGGATCTGCTGTTCCAGTACGCCGAAGAGGCCGAGGCACGAGGCATCGAGGTGATCATCGCCGGTGCCGGTGGCGCGGCCCACTTGCCAGGCATGTGTGCAGCCAAGACCCACTTGCCGGTGCTGGGCGTGCCCGTGCAGTCCGCGATGCTTTCGGGCGTCGATTCGCTGCTCTCCATTGTGCAGATGCCAGCAGGCATTCCGGTTGCCACCCTGGCCATCGGCAAGGCGGGCGCGATCAACGCGGCGCTGTTGTCGGCGAGTATCCTGGGCGCCAAGCACCCGCAGTTCCACGCGGTGCTGAAAACCTTCCGTGCTGAGCAGACAGACAGCGTCCTGGAAAATCCAGACCCACGCATCGCCTGAGGTTGTTGACGATGAAGATCGGTGTAATCGGTGGCGGCCAGTTGGGTCGCATGTTGGCGCTGGCGGGCACTCCGCTGGGCATGAACTTCGCTTTCCTGGACCCGGCGCCGGATGCTTGCGCAGCCGCGTTGGGCGAACACCTGCGCGCCGATTATGGCGACCAGGATCACCTGCGTCAGTTGGCCGATGAAGTCGATCTGGTGACCTTCGAGTTTGAAAGCGTTCCGGCCGAGACCGTGGCCTTCCTGTCGCAATTCGTCCCGGTCTACCCGAGTGCCGAAGCCCTGCGCATCGCCCGCGATCGCTGGTTCGAGAAGAGCATGTTCAAGGACTTGGGGATTCCTACCCCGGCGTTCGCTGACATCCAGTCCCAAGCCGACCTGGACGCCGCTGTGGCCTCCATCGGCCTGCCGGCGGTGCTCAAGACCCGTACTCTGGGTTACGACGGCAAGGGTCAGAAAGTCCTGCGCACCCCTGAAGATGTGGTCGGCACTTTCGCCGAGCTGGGCAGCGTGGCCTGCCTGCTGGAAGGCTTCGTGCCGTTCACCGGTGAAGTCTCGCTGATCGCCGTGCGTGCCCGCGACGGTGAAACCCGCTTCTATCCGCTGGTGCACAACACCCACGACAGCGGCATCCTCAAGCTGTCCGTGGCCAGCACCGATCACCCGTTGCAAGCCCTGGCCGAAGATTACTCCAGCCGTGTGCTCAAGCAACTGGATTACGTCGGCGTGATGGCGTTCGAATTCTTTGAAGTCGACGGTGGCCTCAAGGCCAACGAAATCGCCCCGCGCGTGCACAACTCCGGGCACTGGACCACCGAGGGCGCCGAGTGCAGCCAATTCGAAAACCACTTGCGGGCCGTTGCCGGTCTGCCGCTGGGTTCGACCGCCAAGGTCGGCGAAAGCGCGATGCTCAACTTCATCGGTAAAGTGCCTGAGACCGAGAAAGTCCTGGCCATCGCCGATTGCCATTTGCATCACTACGGCAAGGCGTTCAAGGTCGGCCGCAAGGTTGGGCACGCCAACCTGCGTTGTGCAGACCGCGAAACCCTGGCCGCGCAGATCCTCAAGGTCGAAGCGCTCATCGCCGAATAGTTTCATGTGGCAACGGCGGAACCATTCAGGGACCGCCGTTCTCTCATGGCAGGATGCCAAAGTCTGGCTAGGCTATAGCCAATCAATCAGAGGGAAATGCCATGGGAATTATCGGAACCATCTTTATCGGCTTGATCGTCGGCCTGCTGGCGCGGTTCCTGAAACCGGGCGATGACAGCATGGGCTGGATCATGACAATCCTGCTCGGTATCGGCGGTTCGCTGGCGGCCACTTACGGCGGTCAGGCCCTGGGCATCTATCAGGCCGGCCAGGGCGCAGGCTTCATCGGTGCGCTGGTGGGCGCCATTGTGTTGCTGGTGATCTACGGGCTGATCAAAAAGAACTGATCCAGGCGACAAAGCCCTCTCTGCCAAACCGGCTGGGAGGGCTAGAATGCTCGGCGTTTCCTGTTCTTCCCTTTACCGAGCACCTTCATGCGCCGTCTTTTGTTGACTCTTGTTTTACTGGGTTCTGGCCTTGCCCATGCCGGCGAACTGCCGGAAACCGACTGGCTCGAATTGATGCCCAAGTCGGACCAGAAAGCCCTCGAGGCCATGCCCGAAATCGACCACAACTCCCCCGAAGCCAATGGCACTTTCACCGACAAGGGTGGGATGAAGCAGGCCAAAGGCTTGCCGGCGGTGATGTACTCGACCAAGACCGTTGCGTCGATGAACGACAAGAACATCCGCATTGGCGGTTACCCGGTGCCGCTGGAGTCCGACGCCAAGGGCCGCAGTACGTTGTTCTTCCTGGTGCCGTACCCGGGCGCCTGCATTCACGTACCGCCACCACCGCCCAACCAACTGGTGCTGGTGCGCTATCCAAAGGGCCTGAAGCTGAACGATATCTACACGCCGCTGTGGGTCACCGGCACGCTGAAAATCGAGAAGGTCAGCAATGACCTGGCTGATGCGGCATATGCGCTGGATGCGCAGAAGGTCAGAGTCGTAAAAGAGTCAGACTTGTAGAGATGCAAATGTGGGAGCGGGCTTGCTCGCGAAGGCGGTGTAACAGGCAACGAGGATGTTGAATGTTATGGCCCCTTCGCGGGCAAGCCCGCTCCCACATTGGTTTGGTGGTGTTGCTTAGAGAGAGTTGCTGCCGACACTCACGCCTAGCGTATGGCTGGCACCCGGCACCAGGTTCACTACGTCGCCCATCACGTTCGCCGTCTCGATGCACAGCATGCGCTGCCAGCCGTCGTCGGCCATGTCGCTGAACGCGGCGGCGCGGTCGATCCAGGGGTTCCAGATCACCGCCGTGCCTGATCCGCTGCTGGTCAGTACGATGCGCCGTTCCCAGGCCGGATCGACGATGCTCAGCTGCGGCGGGGCGTCGAGGTAGATGCGATCGGTCTCGCCGGTAAAACGCAGATCACCGGTCTGGGTCACGGTTTTCCAGTTGTCCAGGGTTTCGATGTAGTTGAGGCCGTCCACGCCTTCGACGTGCACATCGCGCACATCGCTGACGGCAAAGTAACTGTGCAGCGCCTGGCTGATGCTGACGGATTCAGCGCCCCGATTGTGGCTGGTCAGATGGATGTGCAGTTGTTCGTCGAGGCGAATGCTCAGCGTCAAGTCCACCTGGTGCGGCCAGCCGGGAAAGCCGCCTTCGGGGTAGGGCAGGAGGAATTCGACCTTCAGGCTTTCGCCTTCGGCTTCGATGCCGCCCAGTTCCCAATCCATCGCTCGCACGAAGCCGTGAGCCGACGGCGCTTCATCGCTGACACGCATCGCCTGCACGCTTTGCGGATTGCGGTCGAAGTTGCCGAACCACGGCCAGCACACCGGCACGCCGGCACGGATGCTCTTGCCGGTCTTGAACACGGCCTCGTCGTTGAGCCAGATCAGCGGCGGTTGGCCGGCCAGTTGATAACTGAGGATGTGCGCACCTTGCTGGGCCACCAGTAATTCGGCCTGACCGTGGCGGATGCGCCAGCAGTTCAGTTCATCCAGCTTTACGGCTTCAACATTGGGCGTGCTCATGGGACAGCTCTCGATCAGTAACGTGGACGACTATCGACCGCAAAACGGCTACCAGGTTTAAAGGTTCTTTCAGCGAGCCCGAGGTGGAACCGAACGGGTGCGACCGCTGCCGTCGATGGCAACGAACACAAAGACCGCTTCGGTTACTTTACGCCACTCGCTGGACAACGGATCGTCGCTCCAGACCTCGACCATCATCTTGATCGAGCTGCGGCCGATTTCCAGGGCCTGGGTATAAAAGGAGAGCTGGGCGCCCACCGCTACCGGAACCAGAAACGCCATGCGGTCGATCGCAACGGTGGCAACGCGTCCGCCAGCGACTTTGCTGGCCATCGCGGTGCCTGCCAAATCCATCTGCGCCACCAGCCAGCCGCCGAAAATATCGCCAAAGCCGTTGGTTTCGCGAGGGAGCGCAGTGATTTGCAGGGCCAGGTCGCCTTGCGGGATTGGATCTTCTTGTTCGAGCTCTATCATGCCGGGGGTGCCTCTGACCCGTGACTCTTCGTTGGTATTGCTGGTGGTAGCCGTCTTCGGGAAAAACGATTCAGCACCGAACATACTACGTTCGTCACGTTTTCCATAAGGCGCCTAAAGGGAAACTCTGCGAAATCGCCTATGAACCTGAGAGGCGTTTTCGCACAGCAACCCCTCAAAAACCGGAGCGATGCTGCGAGTATATCGGTCGGTAGACTCCGCGACGACCGTCCGGTTCTCATTTTGACCGTCAAAAACGCACCTCTATGTGCTTTTTCGAACAATTTGCTATCGTGCCGGACCTGCCCAAACCTCAGCCAGCGTTGTTGAGGTTGCAGATCCGACTATAAGAGAAGCCCTTGCCATGACCACAGCGCCCTCGAGCATCGCGCAGCCAGACCAACCCGCACGTCCGCTGACCCGCAACGACTACAAGACGCTATCGCTGTCTGCCTTGGGCGGCGCGCTGGAGTTCTACGACTTCATCATCTTCGTGTTCTTCGCCACGGTGGTGGGCAAGCTGTTCTTCCCGGCGGACATGCCCGAGTGGCTACGCCTGATGCAGACCTTCGGCATCTTTGCCGCCGGCTACCTCGCGCGGCCGCTGGGCGGCATCGTGATGGCGCACTTCGGCGACCTGCTGGGCCGCAAGAAAATGTTCACCCTGAGCATCTTCATGATGGCGGTGCCGACCTTGATCATGGGCTTGTTGCCGACCTATGCGCAGATCGGCCTGTGGGCACCGATCCTGCTGCTGTTGATGCGGGTGATCCAGGGCGCGGCCATTGGCGGTGAAGTGCCGGGGGCGTGGGTCTTCGTTTCCGAACACGTGCCGCAGCGGCATGTCGGCTACGCCTGCGGCACCCTGACCAGCGGCCTGACGGCGGGCATTCTTTTAGGTTCCCTGGTCGCCACGGCGATCAACAGCATTTATACTCCGGTGGAAGTGGCGGATTACGCCTGGCGTATCCCGTTCCTGCTGGGTGGCGTGTTCGGCCTGTTCGCGGTGTACCTGCGTCGCTGGCTGCACGAAACCCCGGTTTTCGCCGAGCTGCAACTTCGCAAGGCCCTGGCCGAAGAGGTGCCGCTGCGGGCGGTGCTGCGTGACCATCGGGGCGCCATCGCCATTTCGATGCTGCTGACCTGGTTGTTGTCCGCCGCCATCGTGGTGTTGATCCTGATGACCCCGACCGTATTGCAGACGGTCTACCACTTCTCGCCGACCACCTCCCTGCAGGCCAACAGTGTGGCGATCGTGTTCCTGAGTTTCGGCTGCATCATTGCTGGTGCGTTAGCGGATCGTTTTGGTGCCGGGCGGGTCTTCGTGTTCGGTTGCGCGGCACTGCTGGTCAGCTCCTGGACCTTCTACCACAGCCTGGCCGATCATCCCGACTGGCTGTTTCCGATGTACGCGGTGACCGGTCTGCTGGTCGGCACCATCGGCGCGGTGCCCTACGTGATGGTCAAGGCCTTCCCGCCTGTGGTGCGCTTCAGCGGCTTGTCGTTCTCCTACAACGTGGCCTACGCCATCTTTGGCGGCCTGACACCCATGATCGTCAGCCTGTTGCTCAAGGAAAGTGCGATGGGGCCTGCTTATTATGTGGCTGTGCTGTGTGGGGTCGGGATTGTGGTGGGTGCCTACCTCTGGAAAAAAGGGCGTTGATCGACCTTTTGTCTCGACTGTACTGACGCCTTCGCGAGCAAGCCCGCTCCCACATTGGTTCTGTGTTCACCGCAGATCCCCTGTGGGAGCGGGCTTGCTCGCGAAGAACGATAACGCGGAATTACCTGGAAACACTGAGTGCTGGCCTTTCATCCAATTGTCATATTTCAGCCATAGAGTGTTCACACGGCCTGCTGATACTTGGCCCCGACTTAACACACCCTATCTGCTAGGAGTAAGGCATGAAACTGAAGCGTTTGATGGCGGCAATGACTTTTGTCGCTGCTGGCGTTGCGACTGCCAACGCGGTTGCCGCTGTTGACCCTGCTATCCCGAGCTACACCAAGACCACTGGTGTGTCGGGCAACCTGTCCAGCGTTGGTTCCGACACTCTGGCCAACCTCATGACCCTGTGGGCTGAGAACTACAAAAAAGAATACCCGAACGTAAACATCCAGATTCAGGCCGCTGGCTCCGCCACTGCGCCACCTGCGCTGACTGAAGGCACCGCCAACCTGGGCCCGATGAGCCGCAAGATGAAGGACACCGAACTGGCTGCCTTCGAGCAGAAGTACGGCTACAAGCCAACCGCTATCCCGGTTGCCGTGGACGCCCTGGCAATCTTCGTTCACAAAGATAACCCGATCCAGCACCTGACCATGGAACAAGTCGACGCAGTGTTCTCGTCTACTCGTCTGTGCGGCGCTAAAACCGAAGTCAAAACCTGGGGTGACCTGGGCGTGACCGGCGACCTGGCCAACAAGCCGGTTCAACTGTTCGGTCGTAACTCGGTATCCGGCACCTACGGCTACTTCAAGGAAGAAGCCCTGTGCAAAGGCGACTACAAGCCTAACGTCAACGAGCAACCAGGTTCGGCTTCGGTCGTTCAGTCGATCAGCTCCTCGCTGAACGGCATCGGCTACTCGGGTATCGGTTACAAAACCGCTAGCGTGAAAACTGTGGCCCTGGCCAAGAAAGGCACCACCGAGTTCATCGAAGACACTGAAGAAAACGCCCTGAACGGCAAGTACCCACTGTCCCGCTTCCTGTACGTATACGTGAACAAAGCCCCGAACAAGCCTCTGGCCCCGCTGGAAGCCGAGTTCGTGAAGCTGGTTCTGTCGAAACAGGGCCAGGAAGTTGTAGTGAAAGACGGTTACATCCCACTGCCGGCCAAAGTAGCTGCCAAAGCTCTGGCTGACCTGGGTCTCGCGGAAGGCGGCGCTGAAGTCGCAAAAAAGTAACAAATTGAGTCCGAGGTGAACCCCTCGGACTCACATGGGGGCGGCAGGAGCCGCCCCCAATACACCTCAAATTCTCTATCCGCTGCTGGTTACCGCTAGCGGCGGATTTGTTGCGTCACTGCATTGTCATCTTTCTGTCATACAGGATCGCTAGGGTGTGCGCATGAATGATCTGGCCAATTCCAACATGACTACTAATCCCCCCAAGCGAATTGACTTCAATACGCCTGAGCTACAACGCAAGCGCCGCATTCGCGCGCTCAAAGATCGCCTGACCCGCTGGTACGTCCTCGTTGGCGGCCTCGCTGTACTGGGCGCGATCACCTTGATCTTCTTCTTCCTTGCCTACGTCGTCGCGCCCCTGTTCCAGGGTGCCAGCCTGACCGCCAAGGACGCCATCACGCCAGCCTGGATGCAAGACGCCGGCAAGCCGCTGATGATCTCTCTGGAAGAACAAAACCAGGTTGCGATGCGGGTTTCCGACAAGGGCCAGGCATTGTTCTTCGACATCGACAGTGGCGCCGAACTGAAGCGCGTCGATTTGCCGATCCCGGCCGGCACCACCGTGACCTCCATCGGTGAAGACCAGCCAGGTCACCCGTTGGTGGTGGTGGGTCTGTCCAACGGCCAGGCCCTGGTGTTCCGTCACACCTATAAAGTCAGCTACCCGGAAGGCAAGAAAACCATCACCCCGGCCGTCGAATACCCGTATGGCGAAGCGCCAATCGCGGTGAACGAAACCGGCGGTGCGCTGGAGCACGTCAGCCTCAACGCCAACGATTCGAGCCTGATGCTGGTTGGCGCCACCGGTTCGCAACTCAACGTTCTCTCGCTGACCAGCGAAGAAAACATGATGACCGGCGAAGTCACCAACGAACAGAAACGCATCGACCTGCCGCAGATGAACGAGCCGGTGAAGAACATCTTCGTCGACCCGCGTCAGCAGTGGTTGTATGTGATTAACGGTCGTGCCCAGGCCGACGTATTCAGCCTGCGCGACAAGAGCCTCAATGGTCGCTACAAACTGCTTGAAGACGGTGAAGCGCAAGTCACCGCCAGCACCCAGCTTGTGGGCGGCATTTCGCTGATCATCGGTGACTCCAAAGGTGGCCTGGCCCAGTGGTTCATGGCTCGCGACCCCGATGGCGAACAACGCCTGAAGCAAATCCGCACCTTCCAGATGGGCACCACGCCTATCGTTGAAATCACCGCCGAAGAACGCCGCAAGGGCTTCGTTGCCCTCGACGCTTCCGGCAAGCTTGGTGTATTCCACAGCACCGCGCACCGCACTCTGCTGGTGGAGCCGGTTGCTGAAGGCCAGGGCATTTTCGGTCTGTCGCCACGGGCCAACCGCGTGATCGTGGAAGCCGGCGGCAAGTTGCACCCGCTGCTGCTCGACAACCCGCACCCGGAAGTATCGTGGAGCGCACTGTGGAGCAAGGTCTGGTACGAGAACTACGACGAGCCTAAATACGTCTGGCAATCGACCGCCGCCAACACCGACTTCGAACCCAAGCTGAGCCTGTCGCCGCTGACCTTCGGTACCCTGAAAGCCGCGTTCTACGCCATGCTGCTGGCCGCTCCACTGGCCGTTGCCGCTGCGATCTACACCGCGTATTTCATGGCTCCTGGCATGCGCCGCAAGGTCAAGCCGGTGATCGAGCTGATGGAAGCGATGCCGACGGTGATCCTCGGTTTCTTCGCCGGTCTGTTCCTCGCGCCGTATGTGGAAGGGCACTTGCCGGGCATCTTCAGCCTGCTGATGTTGTTGCCGATCGGCATCCTGGTTGCCGGTTTCACCTTCAGCCGCCTGCCTGAGTCGATCCGCCTGAAAGTCCCGGATGGCTGGGAAAGTGCGCTGCTGATTCCGGTGATCCTGTTTGTGGGTTGGCTGTCGCTGTACATGAGCCCGTTCATGGAGAACTGGTTCTTCGGCGGCGACATGCGCATGTGGATCTCCCACGACCTGGGCATCACCTACGACCAGCGCAACGCCCTGGTGGTTGGCCTGGCCATGGGCTTTGCAGTCATCCCGAACATCTACTCCATTGCCGAAGACGCCGTGTTCAGCGTGCCTCGCGGCCTGACCCTGGGCTCCCTGGCCCTCGGTGCCACGCCGTGGCAGACCATGACCCGCGTGGTGATCCTCACCGCGAGCCCGGGCATCTTCTCGGCGCTGATGATCGGCATGGGCCGTGCGGTCGGTGAAACCATGATCGTGCTGATGGCCACCGGTAACACCCCGGTCATGGAAATGAACCTGTTCGAAGGCCTGCGCACCCTGGCGGCCAACGTCGCGGTGGAAATGCCCGAATCGGAAGTCGGCGGCAGCCACTACCGCGTGCTGTTCCTCTCGGCGCTGGTGCTGCTGTTGTTCACCTTCGTCATGAACACCCTCGCAGAACTGATTCGTCAGCGTCTGCGCAAGAAATACTCGTCGCTTTAAGAAAGGTAGAAGTCTGTGAAACAGAACTCCCTGAATGGATGGTTCAAGAGCGGCGCCCCCGGCGTCTGGATCAGCGGTGGCGCGGTGTCCATCGCGGTCATCATGACCATTGGCCTGCTGGCAGTGATTGCCGTGCGTGGCCTGGGTCACTTCTGGCCGGCGGATCTGATCCACGCCAGCTACGACGTACCGGGCCAGGGCCAGCACCTGGTCATCGGCGAAGTGGTGCAGAAAGAAGAAGTCCCCCGTGCCCGCTTGAAGAGCGCCGGCTTGCCGGTGCCGGATCAAGGCCCGGAGTTCATGACCCGCGAGCTGATCAAGGTCGGCAACCGTGACCTGAACGGCAACGACTTCACCTGGATCGTCGGCGAGTGGCTGACCAACCAGACGACACCGCCGGAACTGATGGCGATCGAGCGTCGCGAGTGGGGCAACTTCTACGGTTACCTGGTCAACGTCAAACAGGATGGCAAAGTCATCGCTGAAGGCGAAGCCGCATGGCCTGAGTTGCAGGCCCGTGTCGACCGCGTGAACAAGCTGGCTGCGCAGCTCAAGAACCTGGAAAAAACCGACATCGGCGCGATCAACGCCGGTCTCGAGCGCATCCGCTTGCATGGTCGCAAGCTGGAGCTGGAAGGCAAACTCGACGCCACCGCACAAGCGGACATGGAGTCGGAACGTGCCGAGCTCAACGCTCGCTATCAGGACGTCGAAGCACGTCTGAGCGACCTGCATGCGCAGTTCAACCGCGACAGCCTGACCGCCCGCGATGCGAACGGTAAGGAAATCGAAATCGGCATCGGCAAAGTGGTTCACGCCTACCAGCCGAACGCCATGAGCACGACCACCAAGATCGGTTTCTACTTCAGCAAGGTCTGGGAGTTCCTGAGCGACGACCCGCGTGAAGCGAACACCGAAGGCGGGATCTTCCCGGCCATCTTCGGCACCGTGATGATGACCCTGATCATGGCGATGATCGTGACCCCGTTCGGCGTGCTGGCGGCGGTGTACCTGCGTGAGTACGCCAAGCAGAATGCGCTGACCCGGGTGATCCGCATCGCGGTGAACAACCTGGCAGGTGTTCCGGCCATCGTTTACGGCGTGTTCGGTCTGGGCTTCTTCGTCTACGTGCTGGGTGGCTCGCTCGATCGTCTGTTCTTCCCGGAAGCCTTGCCGGCACCGACCTTCGGCACACCGGGCCTGCTCTGGGCTTCGTTGACCCTGGCGCTGTTGGCGGTGCCGGTAGTGATCGTGGCCACCGAAGAAGGCCTGGCGCGGATTCCTCGCACCGTGCGTGAAGGCTCGTTGGCCCTCGGCGCGACCAAGGCTGAAACCTTGTGGAAGATCGTGCTGCCGATGGCCAGCCCGGCGATGATGACCGGCATGATCCTCGCCGTGGCTCGCGCCGCAGGTGAAGTGGCGCCGCTGATGCTGGTGGGTGTGGTGAAACTGGCACCGTCGCTGCCGGTGGACGGTAACTACCCGTACCTGCACCTGGACCAGAAGATCATGCACCTGGGCTTCCATATCTATGACGTCGGCTTCCAGAGCCCGAACGTCGAAGCCGCACGACCGCTGGTGTACGCCACGGCGCTGCTGCTGGTGCTGGTGATCGCGACGCTGAACCTGTCGGCGGTGTACATCCGTAACCACCTGCGCGAGAAGTACAAGGCGCTGGACAGCTAATCAACCCTGTAGGAGCTGGCTTGCCAGCGATGGCGTCACCGCGGTGAACCTGTCAGACCCAGTCGTCAGCATCGCCGGCAAGCCAGCTCCTACAAAAAGAATTGCGTAACCGCAGGCCCGGCCTGCGGCTCACTGAACCGAATTTGTTAGCACAGGGAGCCTCCCATGCAGCACGAAACACCTACCCACGGCATCAACATGTCGGCGCTGGGTCGCGACAAACAGAGCCTGAACCTCGAGCAGGAAACCGTGGCCATCGAAGTGCCGGGCCTGAGCCTGTTCTACGGCGAAAAACAAGCGCTGTACGACGTCAGCATGAACATCCCGAAACAGCGCGTGACCGCCTTCATTGGTCCGTCCGGCTGTGGCAAGTCGACACTGTTGCGTACCTTCAACCGCATGAACGACCTGGTTGACGGCTGCCGTGTCGATGGCGAGATCAACCTGTACGGCAGCAATATCTACCGCAAGGGCGAAGACGTGGCCGAGCTGCGTCGTCGCGTCGGCATGGTGTTCCAGAAGCCGAACCCGTTCCCGAAGACCATCTACGAAAACGTGGTTTACGGCCTGCGCATCCAGGGCATCAACAAGAAACGTGTACTCGACGAAGCCGTCGAGTGGGCGTTGAAAGGCGCGGCGCTGTGGGACGAGGTGAAGGACCGTCTGCACGACTCGGCACTGGGCCTGTCCGGTGGTCAGCAGCAGCGTCTGGTGATCGCCCGCACCATCGCCGTTGAGCCGGAAGTGCTGCTGCTCGACGAACCGTGCTCGGCACTCGACCCGATCTCCACGCTGAAAGTCGAAGAGCTGATCTACGAACTGAAATCCAAGTTCACCATCGTGATCGTGACCCACAACATGCAACAGGCGGCGCGGGTGTCCGACTACACCGCGTTCATGTACATGGGCAAGCTGGTCGAGTTTGGTGACACCGATACGCTGTTCACCAATCCGGCGAAGAAGCAGACCGAAGACTACATCACGGGACGGTACGGCTAGCCGTACAGCCGCAAGCGTCAAGCTACAAGCGGCAAGTAGAAGCGATCCGAGTAACGACACAAATCAGCTTGCAGCTCGTAGCTTGCAGCTCACAGCTTTTGCGGAGCAGACAACATGATTTCTAAGGAAGGCCTTACACACCACATCTCCCAGCAGTTCAACGCCGAACTGGAGGAAGTGCGCAGCCACCTCCTGGCCATGGGCGGGCTGGTCGAGAAGCAGGTCAACGACGCGGTGACCGCGCTGATCGAGGCCGACTCCGGCCTGGCCCAGCAGGTGCGCGAGATCGACGACCAGATCAACCAGATGGAACGCAACATCGACGAAGAATGCCTGCGCATTCTGGCCCGTCGTCAGCCGGCAGCGTCCGACCTGCGCCTGATCATCAGCATTTCCAAATCGGTGATCGACCTGGAGCGCATCGGTGACGAAGCGACCAAGATCGCCCGTCGCGCCATCCAGCTGTGCGAAGAAGGCGAAGCGCCGCGCGGTTACGTCGAGGTTCGCCACATCGGCGACCAGGTGCGCAACATGGTTCGTGACGCACTGGACGCCTTTGCCCGTTTCGACGCCGAGTTGGCCTTGTCGGTGGCGCAGTACGACAAGATCATCGACCGCGAATACAAGACCGCCCTGCGTGAGCTGGCCACCTACATGATGGAAGACCCGCGTTCTATTTCGCGGGTTCTGAGCATTATCTGGGTGCTGCGTTCGTTGGAGCGCATCGGCGACCACGCGCGCAATATCTCGGAGCTGGTGATCTACCTGGTACGCGGCACCGACGTGCGGCACCTGGGTCTCAAGCGCATGAAGGAAGAAGTTGAAGGGACCAGTGGCGAAACCGCTAATGTTCCGGGCAAAACTGACGATAAGTAAGGTTGCCCAAGTAAAGCGCCCGGCCTATTGGCCGGGCGTTTTTGTTTGCGGCACACGAATTCGAAAAGCAGCACCCGCGAACGAAAAGTCCGGCGTGACTGAAGGTTTTTGGCAATGTGCCATCAGCAAAGCGGTATGCTGGCCGGGATTTTTTAAAGGGGTGATGGATGAGTAAGGTCAGTGTGTTGGTCGTGGACGACGCGTCGTTCATTCGTGACCTGGTGAAGAAGTGCCTGCGCAATTATTTCCCGGGCATGCGGATCGAAGATGCGATCAACGGCAGAAAGGCCCAGGCCATGCTGGTAAAGGAAGCATTCGACCTGGTCCTGTGCGATTGGGAAATGCCGGAAATGTCCGGCCTCGAACTGCTGACCTGGTGCCGCGAGCAGGACAACCTCAAAACCATGCCGTTTGTGATGGTGACCAGCCGTGGCGACAAGGAGAACGTCGTCCAGGCGATCCAGGCCGGAGTATCCGGATATGTCAGCAAGCCGTTCACCAACGAGCAACTGATCACCAAGGTCAAGCAGGCGCTGCACAAGGTCGGCAAACTCGACGCCTTGATCAACGTGGCCGCGACCAAAACGAGTCCGGCATTCGGTAACGACTCCCTGAGCGCATTGACCGGCGGCAAGGCTGCCGTGGTCGCGCCTGCCGCCGCGCCTGTCGCTGCTCCGACTGCCGCTCCGTCCCGTGGCCTGCTCAACAGCCCGCCGGTCAAGGCTCCTGCGGCCTCTTCGGCATCCGTCAGTGGTCGTGGCCAGGGTCAGTTGCGCTTGCCGAACGGCATCGCGCAATGCGTGATCAAGGCCCTGAGCCTCAAGGAAGCCCTGTTGGTGGTCAAGCGCACCGAGACCCTGCCGCAGATCCTCGACAGCGCCGTGCTGGACCTGGAGCAGGGCGACAACGCCGAAGTCGCCCGCCTCAACGGCTACCTGCACGCCGTCGTGGCCCACGAACCGAAGCCCGACAGCGACTGGCTGCAACTGACCTTCCGCTTTGTCGATCAGGATGCGCAGAAGCTTGATTACATCTCGCGCCTGATTGCGCGGGGTACGGCGCAGAAGCACTTCATTCCTGGCGCTTGATACTACATCGCCTGTCAGTCCGTCTTCGCGAGCAAGCCCGCTCCCACATTTGAAATGCATTCCAAATGTGGGAGCGGGCTTGCTCGCGAAGGGGTCATTGGCTTTGTCAAAAATCTTCTGAACGGCCCATTCTGAAACATCTGTCGACTACCCGGGTCCATTGCAGCTGCTAGGCTCAATCCCAGGCCTCACTCGACAGAATCCTTGCCCATGTTCACGCGCCTGCTGTTTTTATGTGGCCTATTCATGGTCGCCACCTCGGCCGTGGCGATGACCATCTACAAGTCCAAAGACGCCTATGGCGTGGTTTCCTACAGCGACCGCCCCAGCAAAGGCGCCCATGTATTCGTTTTTCGCGATGGCATGGTCGAGCACCTTGAGCGTCAGGTGCGCCTCATCATCATGAAGAAGAAAGGCGTGCACAGCGTGTACGTGCGCAATGACCTGTATGCACCGGTAGAGGTCGAATTGAGTTTCGCCGGGGTGAAGAACGCCAGCGGGGCGCCGGGGCAGACGATTCGGCGCGTGATACCGCAACGCACCAGTGTTCGTCTGGCACAGCTCACGGCGACTAAAGCGGGACGGCCGCTCGCCTACGTTCCGAAGTTCAAGTACTCCCTGGGCGACCCCACAGGCGCCGTCGTGGGCTATCGGTATCCGTTGCCCTGGCGTGGCGGGCCGTTCCGGATCAGTCAGGGTGCCAATGGCCCCTACAGCCACTTTGGCCCCAAGAGCCGCTACGCCATCGACATTGCGATGCCCGAAGGCACGCCGATCATTGCAGCGCGGGGCGGGGTGGTGGTGAAAACCGAGAACCGCCAGAGCGGGCGCGGCACCGATGCATCCGGCAATTTCGTGCGGGTGCTGCACGATGACGGGACCATGGGCGTTTACCTGCACTTGAAGAAAGGCTCGGTCTGCGTTCGGGAAGGTCAGCGGGTAACGGTCGGCAGTGCATTGGCGTTGTCTGGCAACACCGGCAACAGCACAGGTCCGCATTTGCACTTCGTGGTGCAGCGCAATACCGGGCTGGGGCTGGTGTCGATTCCATACCAGTTCAACCAGCCGGTAAGTGCGCTGCCCAACTTTGCGTTGGGCAAGCAGTGATCACGGCGCGGAGGGTGTAAGAGGCTTTGTGGCGAGGGAGTTTGCTCCCGCTCGGCTGCGCAGCAGTCGTAAGCTCCATGAATACGGTATGTGTGGTTTTGGGGCCGCTTCGCTGCCCAGCGGGAGCAAGCTCCCTCGCCACGGGAGCTCGCCGCCACAGCTGCAATCAATCCAGCATCAACACCTTGGCCAGAACAATCTTCGGCCCTTTCATCTTCTTGATGATGATCCGCAGGCCTTCGACTTCCAACACTTCTTCCTCTTCGGGAACGCGCTTGAGGCTCTCGTAGACCAGCCCGGCAAGGGTCTCGGCTTCGACGTGGTCGAGGTCGATGCCCAGCAGTCGTTCAACCTTGAATAGCGGTGTATCGCCTCGCACCAGCAGCTTGCCCGGCTGATACGCGAGGATCCCGCGTTCGGCCTTGCGGTGTTCGTCCTGGATATCGCCCACCAGCACTTCCAGCACGTCTTCCATGGTCAGGTAGCCGATGATGTTGCCGTCGGCCTCTTCGACTACGGCGAAGTGCGAGCCGCCCTTGCGGAACTGTTCCAGCAACTGCGACAGCGGCATGTGCCGCGACACGCGCTCCAGCGGGCGGGTCAGTTCGGCAAGGTTGAACGACTCGGGAATGTGGTCGAGCGCCGCCAGTTCCAGCAGCAGATCCTTGATGTGCAGCAGGCCGACGAACTCCTGGCGTTCGCTGTCGTACACCGGGTAGCGGCTGAACTTGTGGCGACGGAACATCGCCAGGATCTGCTTGAGCGGTGCGTTGAACTCCAGGGTCACCAGGTCTTCGCGGGAGTTGGCCCAGTCGACCACTTCCAGCTCACCCATTTCCACCGCCGAGGCCAATACACGCATGCCTTGGTCGCTCGGGTCCTGGCCACGGCTGGAGTGCAGGATCAGTTTCAGTTCTTCACGGCTGTAGTGATGCTCGTGATGCGGGCCGGGCTCACCCTGGCCGGCGATGCGCAGGATCTGGTTGGCGCTGGCGTTGAGCAGGTAGATGGCCGGGTACATGGCCCAGTAGAACAGGTACAGCGGCACGGCGGTCCACAGCGACAGCAATTCGGGTTTGCGGATCGCCCAGGATTTGGGGGCCAGTTCGCCGACCACGATGTGCAGGTACGAAATGATGAAGAACGCGGTGAAGAACGAAATCGCCTTGACCACTTCGGCGGAATCGACGCCCACGGCACTCAGCACGGGTGCCAGGAGGTGGGCGAACGCAGGTTCACCGACCCAACCCAGGCCCAGGGAGGCGAGGGTGATACCCAATTGGCAGGCCGACAGGTAGGCATCGAGCTGACTGTGCACGGTGCGCAGGATGTGCCCGCGCCAGCCGTTTTTATCAGCGATGGCCTCGACCCGGGTCGAGCGCAGCTTGACCATGGCAAATTCCGCCGCAACGAAAAATCCGTTGAGCAAAACCAGGATCAGAGCAAAAAGAATCATGCCGAAGTCGGCGAAAATTGTAGCGAGGGTCAAGCCAGGGGAAGGGTCCATGATGGAGTTTTGCTGGTTCCGTGTATTCGAAAGGAAAGAAAAGTCCGCACCTGAAAGGCAGGCGCAAGTCAGCCAATGTAGCGGCTGACTTGGCGGTTGCCTAGTGGCGCGTGCTGGCCGGTATCAATCGGCGGTGCTGATAACCCGTGATTTGGTGACTTGAGCCGGGGCAAAGTGGCAAGTAAAGGTACTGCCGTGGCCCGGCACGCTGCTGATTTCCATCCGTGCCCGATGCCGTAACAAAACGTGTTTGACGATCGCCAGCCCCAGGCCGGTGCCACCGGTGTTGGAGTTGCGGCTGGAGTCGACGCGGTAGAAGCGTTCGGTCAGGCGCGGCAGGTGTTTGGCGTCGATGCCGATCCCGGAATCCTGCACGCTCAGATGCGCGCCCTGGTCATCACCCCACCAGCGAATGCGGATATTGCCTTCGGCCGGGGTGTATTTCACCGCGTTGAACACCAGGTTGGAAAAAGCGCTGCGCAACTCCGCTTCGCTGCCCTTGAGCAGAATCGTCGGGTCGGCCTCCAGGGTAATGCGCTGGTTCTTCTGGCCGGACAGTTGCTGGGCATCGCTCTTGATCGATTGCAGCAAGCAATCGACCGGCACCGGCTGGTTGTCCGACGGATAGTCGGTGGCTTCCAGCTTGGCCAGCAACAGCAGGTCGTTGAGCAAGGTCTGCATGCGTCCGCCTTGTTGCTGCATCTGCTGCAAGGCGCGGCTCCAGCGCGGGTTCACCTCGTCGACATTATCGAGCAAGGTTTCCAGGTAGCCGCAGATCACCGTCAACGGGGTGCGCAGTTCATGGGAAACGTTGGCGATGAAGTCTTTGCGCATCTGTTCCAGCTGATGGATGCGCGTCACATCACGTACCAGCATCAGGTGTTCGTTGTTGCCGTAGCGGGTGATGTACAGCTGAATGCGCACGCGGTCGTTGGTCGGCGAAGGGATTTCCAGCGGCTCGGCGTAACTGTCTTGCTCGAAGTATTCCTTGAAGCGCGGATGGCGCACCAGGTTGGTCACCGGTTGGCCGCTGTCCTGTGGCGTCTTGAGACCCAGCAGGGTTTCGGCGGCGCGGTTCCACCATTCCAGGTTGCCGTCGGTGTCGAGCATGATCACTGCGTCTTTCAACGCGGCGGTGGACTCCTGAACCCGGTCGATCACCGCTTGCAGGCGCCCGCGTACCCGTTGGTCGCGGCGTTGCAGGTGGTAGATGCTGTCGAACACTTCGCCCCACAGGCCGTAGCCGTCGGGTGGCGCTTCATCGGGTTTATGCAGGCGCAGCCACTCGTGCAGACGCAGCAACTGTTTGAGGGTCCAGGCCAGGTAAAGACCCAGGCCTGCGGCGAGGCTCCAGCCGTAGTAGCCGGAAATCAGGCCGATCACCAGGCAGGCGGTGACCAGCAGCAGCATGTGGCGAATCAGGGTGCCATGCCAGTTTTGGTTCACGAAAAAAATACGTCCTTGAAAGTGGAACCGCTGCGATCATCAGGCCTTGGTTGAGAACCGGTAGCCAGTGCCGCGCACGGTTTGTACCAGATTTTCGTAAGCATCGCCGAGTGCTTTGCGCAGGCGTCTAATGTGCACGTCGACGGTACGCTCTTCGACATAGACGTTGCCGCCCCAGACCTGATCCAGCAACTGACCACGCGTGTAGGCGCGCTCCTGGTGGGTCATGAAGAATTGCAGCAGGCGGTATTCGGTCGGGCCCATCTCGGCGGGACGGCCGTCGATGGTCACGCGATGGCTGATCGGGTCCAGCAGCAGGCCGCCGACTTCGATCGGCGCTTCGCCATCGGTAGGACCGGCACGGCGCAGCACAGCCTTCAGGCGCGCCACCAGCTCACGCGGGGAAAACGGTTTGGTGATGTAGTCGTCAGCGCCGACTTCCAGGCCCTGGATCTTGTTGTCCTCTTCACCCTTGGCGGTGAGCATGATGATCGGGATGTCCCCGGTCAGCTCATCACGCTTGAGACGACGGGCCAGCTCGATGCCGGATGTGCCGGGCAGCATCCAGTCGAGCAGGATCAGGTCCGGTTTGCGGTCGACGATAATGGCGTGGGCCTGCTGGGAGTTTTCAGCCTCCAGGCAGTCATAGCCGGCCATTTCCAACGCAACGGCGATCATTTCGCGAATAGGCGCTTCGTCGTCGACGATCAGAATGCTCCTGCCAACCATGCCCTTAATCCTCTTGTCATTTAACTGTCTTGCGCCGCATTAGATAACGGAATTATTGCAGTCGTGTGACAGTATTTTAGTTGACCGGCGATTGGCTGGATCCTGGGCTAAGCTCTAATTCCGAATCCTGACAACCACAAAAGGAAGGTTTCCATGAACTACATTGCTCAATCCTGGAAGGCTTTGCTGGTCACTGCTGCGTTAACGCTGCCGACACTGGCCTTGGCCGCCGACCCGGCGATGATGAAAGACGGCATGATGGTCGATCACAAAGGCATGACGGTCTACACGTACGACAAGGACGCGGGCGGCAAGTCGATGTGCAACGGCGAGTGCGCCGAGTACTGGCCACCAATGATGGCGCCGGCGGGTGCCAAGGCTGAAGGTAAATGGACAGTCGTCAAGCGTGACGATGGCATGATGCAATGGGCCTATGGCGGCAAGCCGCTGTATTACTACAAGGACGACAAGGCACCCGGAGAAATGAAGGGCGACAAGAAAAAAGACGTCTGGCACGTCGTTCACGAGCATATGTAACGGTTGTAGCCTGCCGCACTGGATCGCTGCCTTCGTTGCTCTGCAGGAGCTGCTGAAGGCGGCGATCTTTTTGATGCTTCAACGCAACGCGTAATCCAGCATAATCCCGACGAAAATCGCCAAACCCGCCCAGTGATTGTGCAAAAACGCCTTGAAACAACGCATGCGGTCCTTGTCGCGGGTGTACCAGAACTCCCACGCAAAGCAGCCCGCCGCCACCAGCAATCCGAGGTGGAACCAGCCGCCGAGGTCAAACTTCGACCCCGCCAGCAGCAGGCAACCCAACGCCAACCCTTGCAGGGTCAGGATGATCACCCGGTCCGCTTCGCCAAACAGAATCGCCGTGGATTTCACGCCGATCTTCAAGTCATCGTCGCGGTCGGTCATCGCGTAATAGGTGTCGTAGCCCACCGTCCACATCAGGTTGGCGATGTACAACAGCCACGCGGCTGCCGGCAGTTCACCGGTTTCAGCGGTGAATGCCATCGGCATGCCCCAGGAAAACGCCGCGCCCAGCACCACCTGCGGGTAATAGGTGTAGCGCTTCATGAACGGGTAGCTGAACGCCAGCGCCAGGCCGCCCAGCGACAGCCAAATGGTTGCAGCGTTGGTGCACAGCACCAGCAGGAAACTCACACCCATCAGCAACGCAAAGAACACCAGCGCTTCTTTGGAGCTGATCTTGCCGCTCACCAGCGGCCGCTGTTCAGTACGCTTCACATGGCCGTCGACCTTGCGGTCCGCCCAATCGTTGATCACGCAGCCGCCGGCGCGGGTCAGCACCACGCCGAGGACAAAAATCACAATGTTGGCCAAGGATGGCGAACCCTTGCCGGCAATCCACAGCGCCCACAGCGTTGGCCAGAGCAGCAGGTAAATGCCGATCGGCTTGTCCATGCGGGTCAGCTGAATGAAATCCCAGGCCCGAGGGTTCAAGCGGTTCAAGGACTTGAGCAGGCTTTGGTACATCAACGGTCCTCCGGTTGGGCGCGTGCGGCGTCCCACAGGGTCGGCAGGAAAATCTCGGCCACCAGTACGCTCAACGCACCACGATCAAAGCGCGAGCGGCGGCCCCACAGTTCCGGCGCCCGCACCTCGCTCGGCAGCCACGCCGATGGGTAATGACAAACCTCGATGGTCCGGCGCTCAAAGGCCTGATCGCAAAACAGCAGTTCCCCCAGCGAGCGGCTACCCAATTCGTCCATGTGCAAGCCGTCACCCTGCAACGCACTGCGCGCGGCGACACTGCGAGCAAACACCAAGGCTTCACCGTGACCGCGCAAATACACCTCGCGTACCCAACCTTCACTGCCTTCGGCCAGGTCCAGCGCTGCGCATTCGTCGGCGCGCAAGGGCTGCCAGCCTTCGAACAGCGGTGTGACGCTGAAGGCATCATTCGTCAGATGAATAAGGCGCCTGGTCAGCGAGCCATAATCGAACAACCAGTCGAGGATAGACGTGTCGGGGAGGGGCGACAGTTGGCTTTGAGAGAGCCAGAGCAGGGGCGCAGAGGGGGCTTTTGTGTGTTGCACAATGAGTCATTATTGGCAGCAAATGAGGCGGCGAGCTTAACATGTCAGCTACCGATATTGAGTGAAATGGCCTGCCGTTGCGCCGAACAGGCTTGCATCTGCCCGGCCCCATCAGTACAAAACGCCCTGAGCCGGACGGCAGCGCTTCAACCATCGACCGTCCGTGCCGGCAAAACGCCTGAATCCTGAGGAAGTACCTGAATGAAAAAGTGGCAATGTATCGTGTGCGGCCTGATCTACAACGAAGCCGACGGTTGGCCTGACGACGGCATTGCGCCGGGCACCCGTTGGGAAGACGTCCCGGCAGACTGGCTGTGCCCGGACTGCGGTGTGGGCAAGATGGATTTTGAAATGATCGAAATCGCTGCCTGAACAATTGAGGAGTAAGGAATGAACGCACCTGTCGTCATCATTGGCACTGGTCTGGCTGGCTACAACGTCGCCCGCGAGTTTCGCAAGCTCGACAGCGAAACCCCGCTGCTTTTGATTACCGCCGATGACGGGCGCTCCTACTCCAAGCCGATGCTCTCCACCGGTTTCGGTAAAAACAAGGATGCCGACGGCCTGAGCATGGCCGAACCCGGCGCCATGGCCGAACAACTCAAGGCCGAAATACGCACCCACACGCGCATCAGCGGTATCGACCCGGGCCACAAGCGCCTGTGGATTGGTGAAGAAGCAGTGATCTACCGCGATCTGATCCTGGCCTGGGGCGCCGAAACCGTGCGCGTGCCCATTGAAGGCGACGCGGCGGATTGCGTATTCCCCATCAACGACCTGGAAGACTACGCACGCTTCCGTGCGGCAGCAGCCGGCAAGCGCCGCGTGCTGCTGCTTGGCGCCGGCCTGATCGGCTGCGAGTTTGCCAACGACCTGACCCTGGGCGGCTACGAAGTGCAACTGGTTGCGCCGTGCGAACAAGTCATGCCGACCCTGTTGCACCCGGCGGCCGCGGCTGCCGTGCAGGCTGGCCTTGAAAGCCTCGGCGCGCGCTTCCACCTTGGGCCGGTGCTCAACCGCCTGCAACGCGTGGCCGATGGCCTGGAAGCACACCTGTCCGATGGCCAGGTAATCCCGTGCGACGTGGTGGTCTCGGCCATTGGCCTGCGCCCACGCGTCGACCTCGCGGCAGCGGCCGGGTTGCAGGTCAACCGTGGCGTCATGGTCGACCGGCACCTGAAAACCTCCCACGCCAACATCTACGCCCTGGGCGACTGTGCCGAGGTCGATGGGCTGAACCTGCTGTACGTCATGCCCCTGATGAGCTGTGCGCGAGCGCTGGCCCAAACCCTTGCCGGCAACCCGACCGCCGTCACCTATGGCCCGATGCCGATCACCGTCAAAACCCCGGTCTGCCCGTTGGTGGTGTCCCCGCCGCCACGGGGCGCAGAGGGCATTTGGACTGTCGAAGGGCAGGGCGCCGACATCAAGGTTTTATGCCGTGACGCCACTGGCAAACTGCTCGGTTATGCCCTGACAGGCGCGGCCGTGATGGAAAAACTGGCCCTGAACAAAGAGCTTCCGGCCCTGCTGGCATAAATACCGGTCGTTCTGTCGGAATCACCCCCCTTTTGCCCTAACAAAGGCCGCGCCGATACTGGCGCGGGGCCTCACTGCGTGCCATCCTCACTCCCGTCTGCCGCAGAGTAGAGCATCTGCGGCGCTTTGGGCGCTGCTCCGCAGAGAGCAGCACGGACATAACAACAACAAACCGTCAAAGGGGCTTCACTCATATGCGTAAACCAGAACTCGCTGCAGCCATTGCTGAAAAAGCAGACCTCACCAAAGAACAAGCCAACCGTGTTCTCAACGCCGTTCTTGAAGAAATCACCGGTGCCTTGCACCGCAAAGACAGCGTGACGCTGGTAGGCTTCGGCACCTTCCTGCAACGCCATCGCGGTGCCCGCACCGGCAAAAACCCGCAAACCGGTGAGCCCGTCAAAATCAAGGCCAGCAACACCGTTGCGTTCAAGCCAGGTAAATCGTTGAAAGACAGTGTTAATCCGTAATCACCAAAGCCTCCCCGGATCTTGGGGAGAGCCGCAGTAAAAAATGGGCACGCCGATTGATCAATGCCCATAAAAAAGCCGACGCCATGGCGTCGGCTTTTTCATTCAAGCGGGAATCGGCCTATTTTTTATAGACGATCACTTTGGCGCCCGCATCGCATTTACCAACAACTTTCCCGCCGGCATCGGCACCTTTATCGACAATTTCCAGCGAATAACCGGAAACGCCTTTGGCATCGAGTTTCGCTGCGATTTCGGCTTTCAGTTCTTCGCATGACTTGCCGCCCGCCATTGCGGTCCCCACAAGGCTCAACAAACCTACCGCCAACATAAACTTCTTCATCGGTCGCATTCCCTGGTCGGATCATAGGGTAACCAGCTGTCAGCCGGACGCACGCAAGTAGCGTTTTGCCATTCCCTATGGCATTCGGCCGGCGTGCAAGTTCAGAAGACTAGCGCAAAGTCAGCTGCTGGCAATCCGGAACCCGACTTTCAGGGTCACCTGAAAGTGCGCTGCCTTGCCGTCCTTGATGTGCCCACGGGTCTCGGTCACTTCAAACCATTCCATGTACTTGATACTTTTGCTGGCTTCGGCCAGCGCGTTGTTGATCGCATCTTCGATACTGTTGGTGGACGAGCCGACCAGCTCGACTTTCTTGTAGGTGTGATGGTCAGACATGGCGTTCTCCTTGGCGTGTGAATTACAGCCTAGCAGTGATTTTTCCTATTTCTTCTGTTGGCCGTTCTGTGGGTGAAGTTCAGATTTTCTGCACTTTCTCGAACCCCTGAAGTCCCAACCAACACACGCCACTCATCACCAATGCAGGAGAGCCACCATGGCCAGCAACTCGTTACGCAAAGCCTCATTGCAAAGCATGGAAGCCGAGATCGAGAGTCTGCTCAAGTCTTTGGAAAGCCTGAAGGACGACGCCTCGGACGAGTCGCGTAAAACCCTCAAGACCCTGAAAAGCAACGCCGAGAATGCCTTGAAGCACTCGCGTCATCTGCTTGCCGACGCCTATGAAGAGGTCAAGGTAAAAACCCGCGAAACCGGAATCGCCACCCGGGACTATGCACAGGAACACCCCTGGACAACGGCCGGTGTCGCCGTGGGCGCATTGGGCCTGCTGGCCGCTTATCTGTTGTGCAAGCGTGATTAATCCGCTCGACTCAGTTCGTTCCTGAGCCACTGCGCCAGTTGCCGGGCGCGCCCGTCCGCGGCGCGCTTGGGTAGCCACAACGCCAGTTGTGCCGGGGTTTCACTGAAGCCCCATGGCGCAACCAGACGGCCGGCCTTCAAGTCCTCCGTCACCAGGGGCTCGGGGGCGATTGCCACACCCAGACCCGCGACGGCGGCTTCCAGCAAGTAATACAAATGTTCAAATCCCTGACCGTACTTCAATGCCCTGGCGTCGAGGCCGCGTGGTTGCGCCCAGTTCGGCCAGGCTTGCGGGCGTGATGTGGTGTGCAGCAAGGGTTCGTTCAGCAGTGCAGTTTCCGGCGCTTCCTTGAGCCGTTCATAGCCGACGAAACGAGGGCTCATGACCGGGCCGATACGTTCGCTGGCCAGTTCAAAAACCTGCATATCCGCCGGCCAGGGCGGCTCGGCAAATACCAACAAGGCATCCAGCCCCGGTCTTCGCGGATCGAGATCGCCTTCTCCGGCCGACAGGTGCAGGCGCAAGTCGGGCAGGTCAGCATTGAGTCTCCCCAGACGCGGGATAAACCAGCGCGCCAGCAGGCTTCCCGAGCAACCGAGCACGAATGGAGCATTGGCTGTGCTTTGTGTGAGTTCGGCGCAAACGCTGCGCAGACGTTCGAAGGCTTCGCTGCTGGCGTCACGCAGACGCAACCCGGCATCTGTGAGTTTCAGGCCGCGACCGTCCTTGATGAACAGACTCACGCCCAAGTGTTCTTCCAGGACTTTCAATTGCCGGCTGACGGCCCCATGGGTGACGTGCAACTGTTCAGCCGCCTGACTGACGCTGTTCAAGCGGGCAGTGGCTTCGAAGGCGCGCAGCGCATTCAGCGGAGGAAGGTCATGGCTCATGGGATCTGTGAGTTTTCCTGACAGGTTGCGGCGATCTTATCGGTTTTCAGGCCGGGGCGTCAGGGGTAGAGTGAAGCCCACTATCTCTTTATGCATCACTTCACGCCTTCAACTGGAGCGCCCCATGACCCAGACTAATCTGCGCAACGGCCCTGATGCCAACGGCCTGTTTGGCGCGTTCGGCGGCCGCTACGTTGCCGAAACCCTGATGCCGTTGATCCTCGACCTGGCCCGTGAATATGAGTTGGCCAAGGAAGATCCTGCATTCAAAGAAGAACTGGCCTACTTCCAGCGCGACTACGTCGGACGTCCAAGCCCACTGTATTTCGCCGAGCGTCTGACCGAGTTCTGTGGCGGCGCGAAGATCTATCTCAAGCGTGAAGAGCTGAACCACACCGGCGCGCACAAGATCAACAACTGCATCGGCCAGATCCTGTTGGCGCGGCGCATGGGCAAGAAGCGCATCATCGCCGAGACCGGCGCCGGCATGCACGGTGTGGCCACGGCCACCGTCGCTGCGCGTTTCGGTCTGGATTGCGTGATTTACATGGGCACCACTGACATCGAGCGTCAGCAGGCCAACGTGTTTCGCATGAAGCTGCTGGGCGCCGAGGTGATCCCGGTGGTGGCCGGCACCGGCACGCTGAAGGATGCGATGAACGAAGCCCTGCGTGACTGGGTAACCAATGTCGACAGCACGTTCTACCTGATTGGCACCGTGGCCGGTCCGCACCCTTACCCGGCAATGGTCCGCGACTTCCAGGCCGTGATCGGCAAGGAAACCCGTGAGCAATTGCAAGCCCAGGAAGGTCGCCTGCCGGACAGCCTGGTGGCGTGCATTGGCGGTGGTTCCAACGCCATGGGGTTGTTTCACCCGTTCCTCGACGACAAGAGTGTCGAGATCATCGGCGTTGAAGCCGCCGGTTACGGCATCGAGACCGGCAAGCACGCGGCCAGCCTGAATGGCGGCGTTCCTGGCGTCCTGCACGGCAACCGTACCTTCCTGCTGCAGGACGATGATGGTCAGATCATTGATGCCCACTCGATCTCTGCCGGCCTCGACTACCCGGGCATTGGCCCGGAACACGCCTGGTTGCACGACATTGGCCGCGTTCAGTACACCTCGGTGACCGACGACGAAGCCCTCGCCGCGTTCCACCAGTGCTGCCGCCTGGAAGGGATCATCCCGGCCCTGGAAAGCGCCCATGCCCTGGCTGAAGTATTCAAGCGAGCACCGAGCCTGCCAAAGGATCACCTGATGGTGGTCAACCTGTCCGGCCGTGGCGACAAAGACATGCAGACCGTGATGCACCACATGGAACACTCTCAACACGAGCCATCAAAGCAGGAGAAACACTGATGAGCCGCCTGCAAACGCGTTTTGCCGAACTCAAGGAACAGAACCGCGCCGCCCTGGTGACCTTCGTGACCGCTGGCGATCCGGGCTATGACACGTCCCTGGCAATCCTCAAAGGCTTGCCGGCGGCTGGCGCCGACGTGATCGAGCTGGGCATGCCCTTCACCGACCCGATGGCCGACGGGCCGGCAATCCAGCTCGCCAACATCCGTGCGTTGGGTGCCAAACAGAATCTGGCGAAAACCCTGCAAATGGTTCGCGAGTTCCGCCAGGACAACAACGAAACGCCGCTGGTGCTGATGGGGTACTTCAACCCGATCCACATGTACGGTGTACCGCGCTTCATTGCCGAAGCCAAAGAGGCCGGCGTTGATGGCTTGATTGTGGTCGACTTGCCGCCGGAGCATAACGGCGAGCTGTGCGACCCGGCGCAGGCAGCGGGCCTGGACTTCATTCGCCTGACCACGCCGACCACCGACGATGTACGCCTGCCGACCGTTCTCAACGGCAGCTCCGGATTCGTCTACTACGTGTCGGTGGCCGGTGTGACCGGCGCCGGTGCCGCCACGCTGGAACACGTCGAAGAAGCGGTCGCCCGTCTGCGCCGCCATACCGACCTGCCGATCAGCATCGGTTTCGGTATCCGGACTCCGGAACAGGCGGCGTCCATTGCACGTCTGGCTGATGGTGTGGTGGTGGGCTCGGCATTGATCGACCAGATCGCCAATGCGGTAACCGCGGATCAGGCCGTCGACGGCGTATTGAGCCTGTGCTCGGCGCTGGCGGACGGCGTGCGTAAAGCCCGCGTCAGTTGAGCTGAACACTGACCCGCTGTAGGAGCGAGCTTGCTCGCGAAGGCGGTATATCAGTCAACAAGGATGTTGAAACTGATGGCCTTTTCGCGAGCAAGCTCGCTCCTACAGGTTACGGATCAAGGCAACTCTATCCCGCCTGATGCCTTGTGCAGTTTGCGCAAGTGCTCACCAATCTGCTTCACGTTGGCCTCGTTGGCGGCCATTTCGGCGGCCCGGTCCGGTTCAAGCAACGCTCTTACTTCTTTGTCCAGATCCCCGGACAGCGCCAGGAGCTGCTTCTGGCGCTGGCTGCTTTCCGATTCCAGATGCTCCCACTCGCTCGGCTGCGGCAAGCCATAACCGCTGGTGCCCAGCAGTTCCGCCGGACGGCTGAGGAAGCCACTGTTGGCGAGAATGTCCTTGAGCGTCTGGTTGGCCTTGTCCATGCCGCCGTTTTTCAGTTCGCGGGCGCCCAGATAACGCTGCTTCACTTCATCCTGGGCCAACAACAACTGCTGACGGAAACTCGCCTGCTCCAGCAGAAGCAACGCCGCACTGGTGCGCAAATCGGCCTGCTCGAACCATTGCCGGCGCTGTTCGGCCTTCAAGTCGAGCCAGTCTTCGACGGTGTCCTGTTTGATCGGCAACTGCTTTTTCAGGATCTCGAACATGGCCTGATAGCGCTCGCGGAAGGAGTCGAAACGATAACCCAGGCGCAGGGCTTCTCGCGGATCGTCCAGCACACTGGTGTCCGCCAGTCCGCGGCCCTTCAGCACTTCCAGCAAACCGTTGGGCATGATGTTGTCGAGCCCAACCAGTTGCGGGTTGTTGGTGCCGCCGCGCAGTAACTTCAGTTCTTCCACAGCGCAGTTGTTTGACAGGAAGAAGTAGTTGCCGTCATAGCTCCAGTGCATCTCGGCGGCACGTTCCACCACATCTTCGATCTCGTTGCGCGACAGGTTCAGGGGCACGGAGGCCAGGCTGCGCAATTCGGTCTTGGTGTATTCGTCGATGACTTGGGACAGCGGCAGGATAAACAGCCGCGACGGGTATTTACCGACCAGGCCATCCCAGCTCGACAGTTGTACGTCGCCGACGAAGGCGCGGTACGACAGCACCAGATGCTGGTCCAGGTCCAGTCGACAATCCGGTCCGCGTGGTCGGCCCGGCGCGCAGATCACCAGGCGCAACATGCTGTGGCCCCAGCGGCTGAACAGGTTCTGGTTAGCCTCGGCCAGCAGATAGTCAACGGCATAGACCCGCTCCGGATCGACCTGGCCCAAAGGAGTCTTGGCGAAGTCGTTGCCGGCATTGAGGAAAGCGAAGGTCTTGTTGCAGGTGTCTTTGGCGGTGGGCGCCCAGCCGAAATGTTCCTTGTAGTAGCGGTACAGCGCGGGGCGGCGGCAGGCATAGCCCGGATCGAGGAGGAAATACTCCATGTTGACCGCGACGAATTCCTTTGGGCTGCTGGTCTCGTAGATATCCGGACTGCGGGCAATCTGGCGGTTGTGCTGTTCGCGTTCGCCGCGACGGCCAACGTATTGCTGCCAGCCGGCGAGGTCGAGCAGGCGCGGGTCGTCACTGAGGGTAAAACGCCGACCGGACTGGCCCCGGCATTGGTCGGGAATGCCAACCAGCCCAGAGCTGTTGTTGCGCTGGGTACAACGTTGAATCAGCTTGCGTTCGGCATCCGGCCACAGGCGCGAGCGATCGTAGATGTGAGTCAGTTCGTGCAACACCGTGGCCAGCATTTCCCGGCGCACAGTGCCATGGGGGCGCTGGGTTTTCCTGGTCGCGGCGCTGCCATCGGTGAGACCAGCCAGCAGGTTGCGATTCAGATCGAGCTCCGACACCAGTGACGCCTGACCGTAGGCGTTGCTCGGCATGTCATCGGTCCAGACGACGTCGATGCGTCGATCGAGTTGCTCGATAAAGCGTGGCGGCAGTGCCTGCATGGCCTCATCGAGCAGAGCCTGGCTGGCTTGCTGTTGCGCGGGGCTCAGGCCTTCGGTCTTGAGCTTGAGTTGAAGGCCTGCGTGGGCCGTGTTGCCAAGCAGCAATAGAGCTACGGCCAGTAGCCAGGCACCCGGGCGCTTCACAGAGCGAGGATGGCTTCGGCGAGAGCCTGATCGCTGGCGTCGCGAGCTTCGGGCACGCGGGTGCGCAGCAAGTCGAAAGCGGATTCCAGGTGAGCGCCACGGATGTCGCCATTGCTGGCAACGAAACTGGCGGCATCGTCCTGGGCCTCGCGCACGATCTTCGAATCGCGGATGGACGTGGTGGTGTCGGAGGTGAAATCGAGGGTGCGCTGGGTAGCACGAATCAGCATGTTACTGGTGGCAACCAGAGTATGTGCCTGGGCCACGTCGGCCAACAGCAGCAGGCCTAAGGTGGCAGCAATCAGCGGGTTACGCATGGAACGACTCCAGAAAAACAGGGATAACTATTGGACGAGAATTGCTTGTGCCAGTTCAAGGTCGCTGGCATGAAGTTTTGCCTGGGTTCGGCGCAGATACCGCAGGGCCGATTCCAGTCGTGCGCCTCTCAGTTGGCCGTCACTGGCGATGAATGCCGCTGCGTCATCCTGGGCGGCGAGCAGCAGTTTATGGTCGAAGGGGGCGGAGGTCACCAAACTTGTGGCGTAACCGCTGGCAACGATGCCTTGGGTGGACAGGTTGAAGGCGTCAAAGGCGTGGGCCGATCCACAGTAGCCAAGGGTAAAAAAGACTGGCGTGATCAAGAGACTTGAAGGAAAACGCATGAGACTCGACAGTTGAGTGTGAGTCCAAAGCCTAGCGCAAGGCCCGTTCTAGAGCCAGTGCCGAAACATTGGGGCACGTCGGGCGTGCCCCATGCCTGTGCAGTCGATTAGATCGTCAGGATTGCCTGCGCCAGTTGTGCGTCGGTTGCGCTCAACTGTGGCGCCTGGTGGCGAATGTGGTCGAGTGCGCTTTCCAGTTTTACGCCGCGGATGGAACCTTCGCTGGCGACAAAGCTGGCAGCGTCGTCTCGGGCCGCAAGAACGATCTTGTCATCCTTGAACGACGAAGAGACGACGTCGGTGGTCGCATCGGACGTGGCTTTGAGTGCATTGACGACAGCATCCGTGGTCACGATGAAGCTGCTGGCTTGGGCATTGGCAGCCACGGCAATCAGGGCCGCAGCACTGAGCAGGCGAAGACGGGACATAGGTAACTCCTTTGGGTAAAACAGTTGAAAAATGGCGCAGTGTCTGCAAAGTCAGACGCCAGACACTCGGCGTTCGCCACGTTCTGGTTTGATATTAGGCCTGTGTGTATCAGTTCGAACAGCCCCGACTATGCAAGCAGGAAGTCAGCGCCAGAACGGTTTATCCAATTCATTGCGGCGGTCGGCGTAGCTGATGCCCAGATCCGATAGCTGACGATCATCGAGCTGAGCCAGTAAACGTCGTGTTCTCGCCCTTTCCAGGCCAGCAAAGAGCCCTTTCAACAGCCCTCGAAGCCAATGCAGGCAAGGTCTCGATTGAACTGAGGAAACGGAAACATCCTGTAAGTTATTCATGGCGCGGTCCCTGTCCTTATAAGTGGAGAGCTCCATGCTGACACCGGGCGAAATTCCGCTACAGACACACTGCGGCAATATTGTACTCATCAAGTTTGTGTTTTTTGAAAACTGTACTGGTATTCAGGTTTCCCTGCTGTAAGACCAGGTTTGACAGGCCAAAACGACAAAACCCGTCGTGGTTTCCCACGACGGGTTTTGTTTTTTCAATTCGGGTTGCTGGCGGTGGACCTTGAGGTCAGAGCCAGCGACGCTAACTTAGCGCCAGAACGGCTTGCTCAGCTCTTCGTAGCGTTGTGCTTCGCTAATCCCGGCGTCAGCCAGCAGACGCGAATCCAGGCGAGCCAGTTGATGGCGGCTGGAGATGCGGCGCTGCCACAGCATCAGGTTGGCGATAACGCGCAGAGGCAGGGAAGCCTGGGTTTTTGCAGCAGTGTCTTCGAAGAACAGTTCGGAACTGAGTGTACGTTCCATGGTTGACATCCTTCCGCTTGTGGCGGGATTAGGTAGTGGTTTAACTGGTGCCCATGATCCTCTCGTTTGCCTAGTCTCTGTAGATACAGTTCACCTGTATTGTGAGAGCTCAGTTAACTGTTTATAGGCGGTGTACTGGTCGAAATTGAGGCAACTGTACCTGTCAGCACCATTGCGGTGCATTTTTGTTGTTTTGGTCCAGTGAGGTAGGAGTTTTCGGTAGGAAATGACCGGTACAGCAGTACAGTTTTTTTCATATTGCAAGGAGGCAAGCGCAAGCTGACGAAACTGTGTTTGCGTCAGCTGCTATCTGTACCAATTACTTCTTCAGCATTTGCCCGGTTTCTTCCAGGTTGATGTGCCAGCTGAGGGCGTCACGCAGGATGTGCGGGGTGTGCCCGCCGATGGCGCATGCGGCGGTGAAGTAATCATTCAGCGCCTGGCGGTAATCCGGATGCACGCACTTGTCGATGATGACCCGGGCACGCTCCCGGGGCGCGAGGCCTCGCAAGTCCGCCAGGCCTACTTCGGTCACGAGGATGTCGACGTCATGTTCGGTATGGTCGACATGGCTGACCATCGGCACCACGCTTGAGATCGCACCGCCCTTGGCAACCGACTTGGTCACGAATACAGACAGGTGCGCATTGCGCGCAAAGTCGCCGGAGCCGCCGATGCCGTTCATCATCCGCGTGCCGCAGACGTGAGTGGAGTTGACGTTGCCGTAGATGTCGAACTCCAGCGCCGTATTGATGCCGATGATGCCCAGGCGACGCACGACTTCAGGGTGGTTGGAAATCTCCTGCGGGCGCAGGACCAGCTTGTCCTTATAGCGCTCCAGATTGCCGAAGACGTCGGCATTGCGCCTGCTCGACAGGGTGATCGAACTGCCCGAGGCAAAACTCAGCTTGCCTGCGTCGATCAGGTCGAAGGTCGAGTCCTGCAAAACCTCGGAGTACATCGTCAGGTCTTCGAACGGCGAGTCGATCAGGCCACACATCACCGAGTTGGCAATGGTGCCAATACCAGCTTGTAACGGGCCGAGCTTGTTGGTCATGCGTCCGGCGGCCACTTCCTGCTTGAAGAAGTCGATCAGGTGGTCGGCAATGGCTTGGGTCTCAGCGTCTGGCGCCAGCACTGTGGAAGGTGAGTCAGCCTGATTGGTGACCACGATGGCGACGATTTTTTCCGCTGGAATCGGGATGGCGGTGCTGCCAATGCGGTCGTCGACCTTGACCAATGGAATCGGCGTACGGGTCGGACGATAGGTCGGGATATAAATGTCGTGCAGACCTTCGAGATTCGGGTTGTGCGCCATGTTGATCTCGACGATCACATGCTTGGCGAAAATTGCGAAGCTGGCCGAGTTGCCTACCGAGGTGGTTGGCACGATATGCCCTTGCTCTGTGATCGCTACGGCTTCAATCACGGCAATGTCCGGCAGTTTCAATTGCTGGTTGCGCAATTGCTCCACGGTTTCCGACAAGTGCTGGTCAATGAACATGACCTCGCCGGCGTT
The DNA here is from genome assembly GCF_059422645.1 of Pseudomonas sp. GW821-FHT01C01. NCBI lineage: Bacteria > Pseudomonadati > Pseudomonadota > Gammaproteobacteria > Pseudomonadales > Pseudomonadaceae > Pseudomonas > Pseudomonas sp. GW821-FHT01C01. Next base: position 35,728 of record NZ_JBWKXF010000052.1, read on the forward strand.
GATCGCCTTGCGCAGGGTGCTGTCGACCTGGAACGGCATGCGTCGCGACAATACACCGGCTTCGGTCAACTGCTTGTCGAGGTCGTTGCCCAGACTCGCGCCGGTCATCAGGCTGATCTTCAGCGGCGTGACCTTGGCACGTTCGGCCAGCGCTTGGGGGACGGCCTTGGCTTCGCCGGCGCGAGTGAAGCCGCTCATGCCGACGGTCATGCCGTCCTCAATCAGAGCGGCAGCGTCGGCAGCACTCATCACTTTTTCCAACAACGAAGGCAGGCGAATACGGTCACGGTACATGGATTGTTATCTCGGGTAACAGGTAGCAGGACGTGCAGTCTAGTGAATTGCGTCGGCTTCTGTCCCGCTACCAAGGTCGCAATCGAGGCGTCTATTCCGGGCCTTTGAAGCAAAACACCGTTACCGGATCGGTAATAAAAGAATAGTTTGTCCGACGATTTGCGCAAACAAAAACGCCCCGACGAGTCGGGGCGTTCTGTGTACCGCAGAGGGTTAGTCGACGGCTTTGACCATGTCTTCGATGACTTTCTTCGCGTCGCCGAACACCATCATGGTTTTGTCCAGGTAGAACAGTTCGTTGTCCAGGCCGGCATAGCCGCTGGCCATCGAGCGCTTGTTGACGATGATGGTCTTGGCCTTGAACGCTTCGAGAATCGGCATGCCGGCAATCGGCGATTTCGGATCGTTCTTCGCGGCCGGGTTGACCACGTCGTTGGCACCCAGCACCAGCACCACGTCGGCCTGACCGAACTCGGAGTTGATGTCGTCCATCTCGAACACCTGGTCGTAAGGCACTTCGGCCTCGGCCAGCAACACGTTCATGTGTCCCGGCATACGGCCGGCAACCGGGTGGATCGCATACTTCACGGTCACACCGCGATGGGTCAGCTTCTCGGTCAGCTCCTTCAGCGCATGCTGTGCCCGTGCTACCGCCAGGCCGTAACCTGGAACGATGATCACGGTGTCGGCGTTGGTCAGCAGGAAAGTAGCGTCGTCAGCCGAACCGGATTTCACCGGGCGGGCCTCCTTGGCACCTGCCGGACCTGCGTCGGCTGTGTTGCCGAAACCGCCGAGCAATACATTAAAGAAGGAACGGTTCATCGCCTTGCACATGATGTACGAGAGGATCGCACCGGACGAGCCCACCAGCGAGCCGGCAATGATCAGCATCGAGTTGTTCAGCGAGAAGCCGATACCCGCTGCCGCCCAGCCGGAATAACTGTTGAGCATCGACACTACCACCGGCATGTCGGCGCCGCCGATCGGGATGATGATCAGCACGCCGAGCACGAAGGCCAGCGCCAGCATCACGCCGAAAGCGGTGTAGTCGCCGGTGAGCATGAAGGTCACGCCCAGGGCCAGTGTCGCCAGGCCCAGCAGCAGGTTCAGCTTGTGCTGACCGCCAAACTGTACCGGTGCGCCCTGGAACAGGCGGAACTTGTACTTGCCAGCCAGTTTTCCGAACGCAATGACCGAACCGGAGAAGGTGATAGCGCCGATGGCGGCACCGAGGAACAGTTCCAGGCGGTTACCGGCCGGGATCGCGTCACCGAGTTGCTGGACGATGCCCAGCGATTGCGGCTCGACCACGGCAGCCACGGCGATGAACACCGCTGCCAGGCCGATCATGCTGTGCATGAAGGCGACCAGTTCGGGCATCTTGGTCATTTCAACGCGTTTGGCCATGATTGTACCGACGGTGCCGCCGATCAGCAGGCCGACGATCACGTAGACGATACCGTCATGGGCCAGCTCGGCACCGAGCTTGTAGATCAGACCGACCGTGGTGAGGATCGCCAGGCCCATGCCGAGCATGCCGAACAGGTTGCCGCGACGCGACGTGGTTGGATGCGAGAGACCCTTGAGCGCCTGGATGAAGCAGACCGAGGCGATCAAATACAGGGAAGTAACCAGGTTCATGCTCATGCTTGCTGCACCTCAGCCTTGACTGCTTCGGCCTTGGCTGCCGGAGCTTTTGCTGGAGCCGCTTTTTTCTTGAACATTTCCAGCATGCGCCGGGTCACCAGGAAACCACCAAACACGTTGACCGCGGCCAGGGCCACGGCCAGGGTGCCCATGGTCTTGCCCAGCGGGGTCACGGTGAGGGCGGCAGCGAGCATGGCGCCGACGATGACGATAGCCGAGATGGCGTTGGTCACGGCCATCAGTGGTGTGTGCAGTGCAGGTGTCACGTTCCAGACCACGTGGTAGCCGACATAGATGGCCAGCACGAAGATGATCAGGTTGTAGATACCGTGAGAGATCAGCATGTCTTCCATTGTTTTTATCCTCAGCCGTTCTTGCGCACGATCTGGCCGTCGCGGCACATCAGGCACGCGGCGACGATATCGTCTTCAAGGTTGATCACCAGTTGTCCTTCTTTATCGAACAACAGTTTCATGAAGTCCAGCAGGTTGCGTGCATACAGTGCCGAGGCATCGGCTCCAACTGCGGCAGCCAGGTTGGTCGGGCCGACAATGGTCACGCCATTCTCGACAACCACTTGGTCCGCCACGGTCAGCGGGCAGTTGCCGCCCTGGGCTGCCGCAAGGTCGATGACTACCGAACCGGGCTTCATCTGTGCCACGGTTTCGGCGCTCAACAGTGTCGGCGCCTTGCGGCCCGGAATCAGCGCGGTGGTGATGACGATGTCAGCCTGTTTGGCGCGCTCGTGCACGGCCACGGCCTGACGTCGCATCCAGCTCGCCGGCATCGGCCGGGCGTAGCCACCGACACCGACGGCGCATTCGCGCTCTTCATCGGTCTCGTAAGGCACGTCGACGAACTTGGCGCCGAGGGATTCGATCTGCTCTTTTACCGCAGGGCGCACGTCAGACGCTTCGATGACCGCACCCAGGCGTTTCGCTGTGGCAATTGCCTGCAAACCGGCCACACCGGCACCGAGAATCAGCACGCGCGCCGCTTTCACAGTGCCCGCAGCGGTCATCAGCATCGGCATGAAGCGCGGATAGTAGTGCGCGGCCAGCAACACGGATTTATAACCGGCGATGTTGGCTTGCGAGGACAGCACATCCAGGCTTTGGGCGCGGGAGGTGCGAGGCGCTGCCTCCAGGGCAAATGCGGTAATGCCGCACTCGGCCAGCTTGGCGATGGTTTCATTGCTGAACGGGTTGAGCATCCCCACCACAACGGTGCCGCTTTTAATCAGCGTCAGCTCGCTGTCGCTGGGCGCGACCACCTTCAAAATCAGCTCTGCACCAAACGCGTCATTGGCGCTGCCAATGGTCGCGCCTGCCGCTTCATAGGCACTGTCGACAACGCTGGCATTAACGCCGGCGCCGCTTTGTACAGTGACCTTATGACCCTGGCTGATCAGCTTCTTGATGGTTTCCGGGGTTGCAGCAACCCGTGTTTCACCGGTCTGGGTTTCGAGAGGAACACCAATGTGCACGTCAAATCTCCTGCGTGATCTTATTGAGTAAACCCATGCACTACGGATGGTGCGGCTGGGGCGGCCGATCAGCACGATCCCGCCAAATCAGGGCGGGGCGCGGCATTTTGCAGGCGAACTTTGTGCCCTTCAAGGGATTATGACGGGTGACGGAAAATTAACTACAAGTCACCCCGTGACCGAATGTCGCAACCAACTGGCTCAATCCCTTGCAGACCGTGCTTTTCAAGGATTCTGGCTTAAATTCAAGAAATTACACATCGGCCGTATGAATGATGCGACATCGCATCGAAATAGTGGCGCAAAGCCGCGTGGTCAGGCGCTTGTGGGACGTTTGTACGACTTCTCGATACAGTTTGCTGGTATGCGACAAATACTTATATCTGTAGTGCTTGTTTTTTACTGACTACGAGGTCAGGTAATGTTGGGGAGCCTTTATCCCTCTAGGCTGTAGCTGTGCGCCTGATTTACCAGCCAGTCTCGAAATGCCCTTAAAGACGCCGATTCGACCTTTCGCTCAGGAATCATCAGGTAATAAGCCTTGATGCTGGACAGTGCTTGCGGGTTGGCAATCACCAGGCGTTTCTCTTTCAGCTCTCGTTGAATCAGGAACGGCGGGATCAGGGCAATACCCATGTCGTGCATGGCCGCTTGGGCGAGCATGGAGAATAGCTCGTAGCGAGGACCTGTCATGTCTCGCGGGACATTCAGGTGTTGGGAGTCGAACCATTGGCGCCAGGCATAGGGGCGGGTGGTTTGTTGCAGAAGAGGTAAGTCGGCGATTTCGCCGGGCGTCAGACTGATCTTTTTTCCGAGCAGGTTGGGGCTGCATACGGGCATCGGATTTTCACCCATCAGCCTGTGGGATTCTGTACCCGACCAGTCCGCGTCACCGAAGTAGATTGCGGCATCAAAATCAGTGTCGGCGAACAGGAACGGCCGCGTGCGGTTGGTCAGGTTGACCGTCACTTCCGGGTGCTTTTGCTGGAAGTCCTTGAGTCGCGGCAGCAGCCATTGGGTGCCGAAGGTCGGAACTACGGCCAATTCGATCACGTTGGTGCCTTGCTGGCCCATGACCGACAAGGTATCGCGCTCTACCGCGTCGAGCTGAGTGGCCACTCGACGGCTGTAGGAGAGACCGGCTTCCGTCAGCTTGACCCCGCGCCGCGAGCGTCGGAACAGTTCCACACTGAGGAATTCCTCCAGGCTGGCGATCTGTCGGCAAATCGCCCCTTGGGTCAGCGAAAGTTCCTGGGCTGCCTTGGTGAAACTCTCGTGGCGCGCCGCTGCCTCAAAGCTGATCAGGGCGGTGGTGCTGGGTATCTTTCTGCGCATGTACGTCAACCTCACTAATACATCGCATAAAGGCTCTTTTGCGACGTTTCGGAGTGAGAAAATAGCACAACAGTATGCGAAATCCTCGTTTGCCGTAGCGCCGATCCGGGCCTAGGATCAGTCCACGTCATTTGACCCGATTCGAGAGGACACACTCATGGGCGGTAAAGCTAGCTTCAACTGGATCGATCCCCTGCTGCTGGATCAACAGCTCACTGAAGAAGAACGCATGATTCGCGACACGGCTGCGCAATTCGCTCAGCAAAGCCTTGCGCCGCGCATCCTCGAAGCTTTCCGCCATGAGAAGACCGACCCGGCGATCTTCCGCGAAATGGGCGAAGTCGGCCTGTTGGGCGCAACCATTCCCGAGCAGTACGGCGGCAGCGGCCTGAACTATGTCAGCTATGGCCTGATCGCCCGTGAAGTCGAGCGCATCGACTCCGGCTATCGCTCGATGATGAGCGTGCAGTCCTCTCTGGTGATGGTGCCGATCAATGAATTCGGTACTGAAGCGCAGAAGCAGAAGTACCTGCCGAAACTGGCTTCGGGCGAGTGGATCGGCTGCTTCGGCCTGACCGAGCCTAACCACGGTTCCGACCCGGGCTCGATGATCACTCGTGCGCGCAAAGTGGAAGGCGGCTACAGCCTCACTGGCAGCAAGATGTGGATCACCAACAGCCCGATTGCCGATGTGTTCGTGGTCTGGGGCAAGGACGATGCCGGCGACATCCGCGGCTTTGTTCTGGAGAAAGGCTGGAAAGGCCTGAGCGCTCCGGCGATTCACGGCAAGGTTGGCCTGCGGGCATCGATCACCGGCGAAATCGTGATGGACAACGTGTTTGTTCCGGAAGAGAACATTTTCCCGGATGTCCGTGGCCTGAAAGGTCCTTTCACGTGCCTCAACTCGGCGCGTTACGGCATCTCCTGGGGTGCGCTGGGTGCAGCCGAGTTCTGCTGGCACACCGCTCGCCAGTACACCCTGGATCGTCAGCAGTTCGGTCGCCCACTGGCTGCCACTCAGTTGATCCAGAAAAAACTGGCCGACATGCAGACTGAAATCACTATGGCGCTGCAAGGCTGCCTGCGTCTGGGTCGTATGAAGGATGAAGGCACTGCGGCGGTCGAAATCACCTCGATGATGAAGCGCAACTCTTGCGGCAAGTCCCTGGACATTGCTCGCATGGCTCGCGATATGTTGGGCGGCAATGGTATTTCCGATGAGTTTGGTGTTGCTCGCCACCTGGTCAACCTGGAAGTGGTGAACACCTATGAAGGTACCCATGACGTCCATGCTCTGATCCTTGGTCGTGCGCAAACCGGCATCCAGGCGTTCTATTAATAGGAGAACGTCGATGGGCGCGCTTTCGCATCTACGGGTACTGGATTTATCGCGGGTGCTGGCCGGGCCTTGGGCCGGGCAGATCCTTGCCGACCTTGGCGCCGAAGTGATCAAGGTCGAGCGCCCGGGTAACGGCGATGACACGCGCGCCTGGGGGCCACCGTTCCTCAAAGACGCTTATGGGGAAAACACCAGCGAGGCGGCCTATTATTTGTCGGCCAATCGCAACAAACAATCGGTCACCATCGACTTCACGCGCCCTGAAGGGCAGAGGCTGGTGCGTGAGTTGGCGGCCAAGTCGGACATCCTGATCGAGAACTTCAAGGTTGGCGGTCTGGCGGCTTATGGCCTGGACTATGAATCGCTGAAGGCGATCAATCCGGATCTGATCTATTGCTCGATCACCGGCTTCGGCCAGACCGGTCCTTACGCCAAGCGTGCGGGTTATGACTTCATGATCCAGGGGCTGGGTGGTCTCATGAGTCTGACGGGGCGACCTGAGGGCGAAGAAGGTGCGGGGCCGGTGAAGGTTGGCGTGGCGCTGACGGATATCCTGACCGGGCTGTATTCGACTGTCGCGATCCTGGCTGCGCTTGCGCATCGGGATCACGACGGTGGTGGTCAGCATATCGATATGGCACTACTGGACGTGCAGGTGGCTTGTCTGGCCAACCAGGCAATGAACTACCTGACGACAGGCAATGCACCTAAACGCTTGGGTAATGCTCATCCGAACATCGTGCCCTATCAGGATTTTCCTACGGCGGATGGCGATTTCATCCTTACCGTCGGGAACGATGGGCAGTTCCGCAAGTTTGCCGAAGTCGCGGGGCAGCCTCAGTGGGCGGACGATCCGCGTTTTGCGACTAACAAGCTGCGGGTGGCAAACAGGGCTGTACTGATTCCGCTGATCCGCCAGGCTACGGTGTTCAAAACCACTGCTGAGTGGGTGGCGCTGCTGGAGCAGGCTGGCGTGCCATGCGGGCCTATCAATGACTTGGCGCAGATGTTTGCCGATCCTCAGGTCAAGGCGCGCGGGTTGGCTATCGAGCTGCCGCATGCGCTGGCGGGAATGGTGCCTCAGGTGGCGAGCCCGATTCGACTGTCCGAGACGCCAGTTGAATACCGTTATGCGCCTCCTTTATTGGGTGAGCACACGCTGGAGGTTTTACAGCGAGTGTTGGGCCTGGATGCTGGAGCAGTGTCTGCATTCAAGGCTTCGGGTGTTCTCTGATTGGCTTCTTCTATATAGAGGGGCGTTTTTGCTCCTCTATATAGAAGGTAATCAGGTGGTTTGCCCCCGTTCTGCAAGTTATTGATAGAAAACCAAAATCAGTGCTTGACGGCAGATTCTGAAGGCCTATAATTCGCCCCACTTCCGGCGCAGTCGAAACGGAAAACTCCTTGATAAACAAAGAGTTACGCAGTTTTCG
>NZ_JBWKXF010000053.1:0-42606 GCF_059422645.1 Pseudomonas sp. GW821-FHT01C01
CCTTGTAGCAGCTGCCGAAGGCTGCGTCCGGCTGCGCAGCAGTCGTAAATCCGGCTTGCACGATCTCTCTGACGTACTGCGAACTCTGATTTTACGACTGCTACGCAGCCGGACGCAGGCTACGCCAGCTGCTACAGATTGCGTTGTGGCTTAACTGATCGGCATTAACCTTGATGCCTTGTTATAGTTCGGGCCTCATTTTTGCCCGCAAAAGGATCACTGGCATGTCTCAGTACAGCGCGTTCAACGTCGAACTGGTCGATAAAATCGCCCATGTGCAGATTAACCGTCCGGAGAAGATCAACTCGATGAACGCTGCGTTCTGGAGCGAGATCGTCGAGATCTTCCAGTGGATCGACGACACCGATGAAGTGCGCGTGGTGGTCCTCAGCGGTGCAGGCAAGCATTTCTCCTCGGGTATCGACCTGATGATGCTGGCCGGTGTGGCCAATGAATTGGGCAAGGATGTGGGGCGCAATGCGCGCCTGTTGCGGCGCAAGATCCTTACTCTGCAAGCGTCGTTCAACGCGGTCGATAACTGCCGCAAACCGGTGCTTGCGGCCATTCAGGGTTATTGCCTGGGTGGCGCCATCGACCTGATTGCCGCGTGCGACATGCGTTATGCCGCCGGGGACGCACAATTTTCGATCAAGGAAATCGACATCGGCATGGCCGCCGACGTTGGTACGTTGCAACGCTTGCCGCGGATCATCGGTGACGGCATGCTGCGCGAACTGGCTTACACTGGTCGCACGTTCGGCGCCGACGAAGCGCGGGGCATGGGCCTGGTCAATCGCGTCTACAGCGACAATGCCAGCCTGCTCGACGGCGTCATGGGCATTGCCCGCGAAATCGCCAGCAAGTCGCCGATCGCTGTCACCGGCACCAAAGAGATGATCAGCTACATGCGTGACCATCGCATCGATGACGGCCTCGAATACATCGCTACCTGGAACGCCGCCATGCTGCAATCCACCGATCTGCGCGTGGCCATGGCCGCCCATATGAGCAAACAGAAACCCGAATTTCTGGATTGATTAACCATGATTCCTCGCTGGACCACCGCAGTACTGGACACCGACCAACCCGGCGGCTGGGCCGTCGCGCGCAGCCCCGAAGGCTTTCTGTTCGATGACAATGGCGCTCTTTTTCCGCGCGAATGGTTAAAGCGTCAGGACCTGTCGATCCTCGCCGAACATGGCATCGGTCATCTGGATGGCGAGCCGGTCTACCTGCTGGAGCTGCGCAGTCACAGCGAAGTGCCGGGTTGCAACTGGAAAGGCCTGCGGGCGTTCATGCTGGAAGGCGATCACACGGTCTACAAGGTTCTCGGTTACGCCGCGCAGATCGGCACCTGGGCCCGTGAACACCGCTTTTGCGGCAATTGCGGGCAGGCGACCCATCAGGTGGTGCGTGAACGGGCGATGTACTGCGAGCCGTGTGACTTGCGCTATTACCCGCGAATCTCACCGAGCATGATCGTGCTGGTGACTCGCGGCGACGAGATTCTGCTGGGGCGTTCGCCGCGCTTCGTTCCAGGTGTCTACAGCACCCTGGCCGGGTTTGCCGAGCCGGGTGAATCGGCCGAGGACTGCCTGATTCGCGAGGTCCGTGAAGAGGTGAGCATCGAGGTCAGGAACATCCAGTACCTTGGCAGCCAGTGCTGGCCGTTCCCGCATTCGATGATGCTCGGTTTTCATGCCGAATACGCCGGTGGCGAGATTGTCTGCCAGGAAGACGAGATCGAGGACGCCCAGTGGTTCAACGTTCGCGACTTGCCGCCGTTGCCGGCGTCACGCTCGATTGCCCGTTACCTGATCGACGTCTATGTGGCGCGGCGTTTAGGCCACGCTGAACCAGTGCTGCCAGGCTAGGCGCACGGTCAGGCCCAACACCACGGTGATGAACACCGGACGAATGAATTTCGCGCCGCCGCTGATGGCGGTGCGGGCGCCGAAGAAGGCGCCGACCATCAACGACGAGCCCATGCACAGGCCGATGATCCAGTCCACCTGACCGGAAAAGATGAAGATCGACAGCGCCGCTGCGTTGCTGACGAAGTTCATGCTGCGCGCCACACCGCTGGCTTTCACCAGGTCGATGGGGTAGAGCAGCAGGCTGCTCACGGTCCAGAACGCGCCCGTACCGGGACCGGCCACGCCGTCATAGAAGCCGAGGCTGAAGCCTTGGGTCGACTGCCACTTTTTCTTGATCGGTGCGTCGCTGTCTGACGGTGCGTTCGGCGTGCCGCCAAACAATAGATAAACGCCGCAAGCGAAGACGATCACCGGCAGCATTTTGTTCAGCCATTCCGCCGGCAGGTAATGCGCGACCACGGCGCCGGTCAGCGCGCCGACCAGGGTGCCGACGATGGCGTGCACCCATTGCGCGGGATGGAACAGCTTGCGTCGGTAGAAGGTGAAACTGGCAATGGCCGAGCCGAAGGTCGAACTGAGTTTATTGGTGCCCAGCACCAGATGCGGCGGCAGGCCGGCCGTGAGCAAGGCGGGGGTGGTCAACAGACCACCGCCACCGGCAATGGCGTCGATGAAACCGGCAACAAAAGCGACAAGGGCCAGAATGGCCAGGGTGGAGAGGTCAACGCTGAGTTCGAAGGGCATGGGATCGGCTTATTCGGCGGGTGCAGAAAGGGCTGCAGGGAAGGAGCGACATATTACCCACCCGTACAACACAACACCATTGTAGGAGCTGGCTTGCCAGCGAAGGCGTCCTGACATTCAACATGATTGTTGCCTGCCGGAATGCTTTCGCTGGCAAGCCAGCTCCTACAAAAAAGGACGTGTTTACAGACCCAGATCCGACAGGCTCGGATGATCGTCAGGACGACGCCCCAACGGCCAGTGGAACTTGCGCTCGCTTTCCTTGATCGGCATGTCGTTGATGCAAGCGAAGCGGCGGGCCATCAGGCCGTCCTCGTTGAACTCCCAGTTTTCGTTGCCGTAGGAGCGGAACCAATTGCCCGAGTCGTCGTGCCATTCATAGGCATAACGCACGGCGATGCGGTTGTCGGTGAATGCCCAGAGTTCCTTGATCAGCCGATAATCCAGCTCCTTGGCCCATTTGCGGGTCAGGAAACCTTTGGCTTCTTCGCGGTTGTGGGCGAACTCGGCACGATTGCGCCATTGGGTGTCCAGGGTGTAGGCCAGGGACACGCGCTCCGGGTCGCGGGAGTTCCAGCCGTCTTCAGCCAGGCGAACTTTTTCAATGGCCGATTCACGGGTGAAAGGGGGCAATGGCGGACGAATTTCGGCATTAGACATTTAAAGTCTCCGTATCAAGTTGATGTTCAAACTTATTGTCGAGCTTGATCAGGTTGTTACAGGTCCAATAACTTTCGCGCCATGCATTGCGCATTATCGGCGGCACTGTGATCACCCGTTACAAGCGCCACGGTAATGGCACCATCGATCAGGATCAGCAGCTGTTTGGCCAGCATCTGCGGATCCTCGGCACCATGTTCGGTACACAGCTCGCACACGTAGTCGAGCAGCTTCTGTTTATGTTCTTTGGCGACCAGACGCACCGGGTCTTGCGGGTCGCCGGTTTCGCCACTGGTGTTGATGAAGGCGCAGCCGCGGAAGCCTTCGGAGGTGAACCACGTTTCAAGTACGGTAAACAGGTTGAGCAGTCGCCCGGCCGGGGTTTGTGCCTGGCCGACTTCGCTGCGATACCAGTGCATCCAGCGCTGATCGCGGCGTTGCAGGGCGGCCACCACCAGATCGTCCTTGTTGGCGAAGTAGCGGTAAATGCTTTTTCTGGAGACGCCGGCGGTTTTCACCAGAAGATCCATGCCAGTGGCGGCAATGCCACTTTTGTAGATCAATTTTTCGGTGACATCCAGAATAATGTCGCGTGTGTCATTGCTAGTGATTTCGTTCATGTGGCTAACAGTAGAATGATCGTTCTCCTTGGTCAATCGATATTTTTGTAGTGCCTGATAAATGGTCTTCGCGAGCAAGCCCGCTCCCACATTTGAAATGCGTTCCCCTGTGGGAGCGGGCTTGCTCGCGAAGAGGGCATTACAGACAGTAACAAGACCCAAAGCTATCGATGGTGTAAGCTCTCGGGTTCTTCGGATTCGACCCATTGCGAGCCCTATGCCGTCGCTTTTCAAACGCTCCCTGCTGCCCAAGCTGCGCAGTTTTCCGCTGACGGCCGATGCCGTCAGCATCCTCTCCGGCGCTGCCGAATTCCGTCGTTGCTTGCTGGAGAAAATCGCCAGCGCGACCCGGCGCATTTACATCGTTGCGCTGTACCTGCAACAGGATGAAGCCGGCCAGGAAATTCTCGATGCCTTGCACGCGGCCAAACTGGCGCGTCCGGAATTGGATGTGGTGGTGGTCGTCGACTGGTTGCGCGCCCAGCGCGGGCTGATCGGTGCCGGCAAGCAACCGGGCAACTCGGCCTGGTATCAGGAAATGACCCGCACCCACGAAAGTGTCGTGCCGGTCTACGGCGTCCCGGTACAAACCCGCGAACTGTTCGGTGTGTTGCACCTTAAAGGCTTCGTGATCGATGACTGCGTGATCTACAGCGGCGCGAGCCTGAACAACGTCTATCTGCACAAGTTCGACAAGTACCGCTACGACCGCTATCACCTGCTGCACAATCGTGATCTGGCCGATTCGATGCAGCATCTGGTGCAGCACGGCCTCGTGGCTTCCAAAGCGGTGCACCGCCTCGACCTGCCGAACCTGCCGACTACCCGCAGCCTGCGCAATGACATCGGTGACCTGCGCAGCCGCCTCAAGCACGCGGCGTACGACACCACGCGGGGCACCACCGACAGGACCGGTTTGTCCGTCAGCCCGTTGCTCGGCGTCGGCAAGAACAATCCGCTGAACCGGGTGATCTGCGAACTGATCGCCAGCGCCCAGCAGCAACTGACCATTTGCACACCGTACTTCAACCTGCCGCTGGCGATCATCCGCGAGATCAACCGCGCGCTGGCCCGTGGGGTGAAGATCGACATCGTGGTCGGCGACAAGACCGCCAACGACTTCTACATTCCGCCGAGCGAACCGTTCCGGGTCATTTCGGCGCTGCCGTACCTGTACGAAATCAGCCTGCGCCGGTTTGCCAAGCGCCATCAGCGCAACATCGACAGCGGCCAGTTGAACCTGCACCTGTGGCGTGATGGCGACAACACCTATCACCTCAAGGGCATGTGGATCGATCAGCGCTATACCTTGCTGACCGGCAACAACCTCAACCCGCGGGCGTTTCGACTCGATCTGGAAAACGCCTTGTTGATCGATGATCCCCATGGCGAATTGCTGGAGCCGCGTCGCAAAGAACTGGCAGAGATTTTCCAGCACACCCGGCGTATCGAGCAATTCCAGAACCTGGAAACCCTCGCCGAATACCCGATAGGCGTCGCCAAGTTCCTCAAGCGCGTGAGCCGTGTGCGGATCGAGCGGTTGCTCTACCGCATCCTCTAAGGGCTGAAAAAGCTTCGCTGGCAAGCCAGCTCCTACAGGATAGATGCGATTCACCTGTAGGAGCTGGCTTGCCAGCGAAGGGGCCGCTCAGACGCTAAAAAACTAGTTCAGCCCCAGTTTCCCACGCAGTGTCGACAAATCTTCAGTCAGGGTGTTGACCGGGCCAACCAGTGCCTTGCGGTCGGCATCCTTCACTTTGTCGTAGGTCTCGAATCCGCCGTCTCTGGTCTTGTACTTGGCCAGGACCTTGTCCACGGTGGCGAAGTTCTTGTCGACCTTGGCCACGAACGCCGCGTCCTGCTTCTCGATCTGCGGACGGAACAGGTCGACGATTTTCTTCGCGCCGTCGATGTTGCCCTGGAAGTCATAGAGGTCGGTGTGGCTGTAGCGGTCTTCTTCGCCGGAGATCTTGGTTGCCGCGACTTCTTCGAGCAGCGTAGCGGCGCCGCCCACGACTTTCTCCGGCGGGAAGGTCAGACCGGCGACGCGGGTTTGCAGGTCCTTTACGTCTTTGTTCAAGCCGTCGGCCAGTTCGCCCAGGTCTTTGGTGCTCTTTTCCGAGAACAGCGAGTATTCGAGGCGGTGGAAACCGGTGAAGTCTTCAGCCTTCACGCCTTTTTCGTGGTCGTCGACGCGGGAGTCGATGGCGGCGTCCAGGTCACTGAACAGCTCGGCGATCGGCTCGATCGACTCGTAGTAGACGCGGGTCGGCGCGTAGAGTTTTTGCGCGGTGGCCAAGTCGCCTTTTTTCACTGCATCGGTGAATTGCCGGGTGTGGCTGGCCAGTTCGTCCAGTTGCTCGGTCACGTAAATCTTGTAGTCCGAGACCGGCCCCACCAGGTCCATCGGCGCTGTTGCCGCGAATGCCGAAAGCGAAGTGTTGAGCAAGCCAAGGGTCAGCATTAACGCGAGGGGTGACTTCTTCATGGGACGGTTCCGTGAGAGTGTTGTGGTGGTCAGGCGTTTGTTTTTGGTTGTGTGGCATCAAGTAGCGAGCGACCGATGAAATCCTGGCCGCCGGTGACACCGGGCAGCGTGAAGAAGTAGCCACCGCCGACAGGCTTGAGGTATTCCTCCAGCGGTTCGCCGTTGAGCCGGGTTTGCACGGTGATGAAGCCTTTCTCCAGGTCGGCCTGGTAGCAGATGAACAGCAGGCCCATGTCGAGTTGTCCGTTCTTGTTCACGCCGTTGGAGTAGTTGAACGGCCGGCGCAGGATCAGGTTGGCCTGGGTCGCGGCGGTGCGCGGGTTGGCCAGGCGAATGTGCGCGTCGAGTCGGGTCAGCTTGCCTTGCGGGTCTTTGCTGTAGTCCGGCACTTCGAATTCATGGGCACCGCCCATGGGCGCACCGGTGCTTTTGACCCGGCCGAGAATGCTTTCCTGTTCCTGCAGCGGCGTGCGGTCCCAGCGCTCGACGAAGTTGCGGATGATCCGCACGGCCTGATAGCTGCCGTTGGTTGCCCACGCCGGCTCATCGCTGCCGGGCTGCACCCAGACGATGTTGTCCATGGCCTTGGCGTCGTTGGAATCGGGGTTGGCCGACCCGTCGCGAAAGCCGAGGAAATTGCGTGCACTCTGTGCCGGCACACCGGGTTTTGCCGGGGCTTGGGGCGGTACGCTGCCTTCCTGTTTCCAGCGCACCAGCAGCAAGTCCGGCAGGTTTTTCACGATGTCACGCAGGGCGTGGATGTTGGTGTCGGTGGTGTTGGCGCAGAACTGGATGCTCAAGTCGCCATGGCAGCAATCGGATTCCAGCGCGTCGTTGGGGAAACCGACCATGCGTGTCAGCCGCTTGGGCTTGGCGTCGGCCAGGCCGAAACGTTCGTCGAACAATGATTCGCCTACCGACACGGTGATGGTCAGGTTATCCGGGGTGACGACCGGACCGAGGATGCCTGAGTCCACGGGCGGCAGCTTCGGGTCGACCTGGGTCACCGCGCCGCCCTTCATCAGGAACGCAATGCGCTGATTCAGGGTGCGAAACAACCGCTCGAGGTCTTCACGGTCGCTGGCCAACACATCGAATGACACCAGCATGCCGGACGCCGGGCGTGGCGTGACGATGCCGGTCTGGTGCTGGCCATGGAACTCGTGTCGGTCTGCGGTTTTGTCACTGCTCGGCGCTGCGGTGACTTGCGCGGGGCTGGCGGCCATGGCCGGGCAACTGAGCGCTGAGCCGGCGAGGGCGACGCCGGCGGCGCCCATGCCCATCAGTACGCGGCGGCGCTGGAGGTTGAATTGTTCTGGATCGTTCATCGGTTTGCGTCTTCTGCTGACAGGCCGGAAAGGCCAAGGGCGGGATCGATTCCATCGAGTGCGGTGGCCAGTGCCTTGGCCTTGTCGGCGATCTGTTTGCGCTGCTCGGCATTGACGCTGTCGTAGCTGGCATAACCGTCGCCGACCTTGAATCCATTGAGTTCGGTGTCAAAAGCATTGAGGGCAGCGTCGATTTCCGGCAGCAGCCCGGCCGCGGATTTACTCAGCAACGGACGCAACAGGTCGACGACTTTGCGGGTGGCATCGAGGTTGGCGGCGAAGCCGTTCAGGTCGCTATGGCTGTAGCGTTCTTCTTCACCGCTGCTGGCGCGTACATCGGCAATGCCGTTGAGATTGCGCACCATGATGTTCACCAGTTGCTCCGGCGGCAGTGGCTGGGCCAGCAACTGTTGTTTGAGGGTGGTGACGTCCGACAACAGACGCTGGGCAATCGGCGTCAGGCCCGCGAGGTCGCGTTGTTCAAACAGCCCGTACTCGATGCGGTGGAAACCGGTGAAGCCCGGGTCCTGCTCGCGTTTTTCGAAATAGTCGGCACGGGCATTGATGGCGTTATCCAGTTCCGCCAGGCGTTGCGCGGCAGGCGCCACCTGCTGATACGCGACGCGCGCCGGCACATACAGAGCTTGCGCCTGGCTCAGGTCACCTGACTCGATGGCTTGCTGCAGGGCAGTCACCGCCTTGATCAGTGCGTTGCTCTGGCTGTTCAGGTACACGCGGAACTCCGACAGCGGCCCGACAAACGCCACCATCGACGGCCTGGCTTTGGCGGCGGCCTCGGAGGCGGCTGTCGGCGTGACGTGCAAGGTGCCCCGGGGGTTGCTCAACAGGCCGCATGTGATGGTGTAGTCGCCGGGCAGCAGGTTGGCGTTGATGACCTGGTTCAAACCGGGTGCGATGTTTTCCCGTTCTTCGATCACCAGCACACCGTCGAGGATTTCCCATTCAACGGCGCGGTCGGAGCGGTTGATGATGCGAAAGCTCGCACGACCGGCCGGGACAGTGAGCGCGTTGGGTTCGCAGCTGTGCGGGCTGATGGTCACCACCACTTCGTCATGGTTGGCCTGGCGTTTGGCCGCCGCCATTTTTGCGGCGTAGTAGAACAGGCCGCCGGCGGCGATCATGACGATCACCGAGCCGGCCACCGCCCAGCGCAAAGCGCGGGGAGGGGAAGCCTGAGGTGGGGCTTGATTTGGCATGGGAGCCCTTACTGGCTGGAAACGGAAGAAGATTGCCTGGCGGGTGCGCCGGCCGGGGAGAAGAACATCGCCAGCGTCACCAGCAGATAGATCAGATACGCACCCAGGGTGCTGACGGTCGGGGCATCCTGGTAACCGAACATGCCGGCCAGCACCGAGCCCAGCGGGCCGTCCATCGGCAGCGTTGCGCTGACGTCGAAAAGCACGGTTTGCAGGTGGTTCCAGAGCCCGGCTTCATGCAGCGCCTGCATCGAGTTGGCGAGGATGCCGGCCGCTACGACGAGGATGAACAGGCCGGTCCAGCGGAAAAACGCCGCGAGGTTCAGGCGCATGCTGCCGCTGTAGATCAGGAAACCGATGACGATGGCCAGGACCAGGCCGAGCAGGGCGCCGATCGGTGCCCCCGGACCTTCGCTTTGCTGGAATACCGCGAGCAGGAAGAACACCGTTTCCAGGCCTTCGCGGGCCACGGCGAAAAACACCATGGCGATCAGTGCAAGCACCTGGTGTCCGGAACCGGTCAACGCGTGGTCGAGGGACTCATGCAACGAATGTTTGATCGAGCGCGCCACCTTGCGCATCCAGAACACCATGGAGCTGAGAATGCCAACGGCGACCAGTCCCACGATGCCCTCAAACAGTTCCTGTTGTTTCTGCGGAAACTCGGCACTGACCAGTTCCAGGCCGCCGCCCACCAGCAGGGCGAGTGTGACGGCGAGAAACACCCCGATCCACATCGCCGGCAGCCATTGGCCGCGACCGGTCTGTTTGAGGTAGCTGGCGATGATGCCAACGATCAACGCGGCCTCGACACCTTCGCGCAGCATGATCAGAAAAGGAACAAGCATTCAGCGGCGTCTCGAACTTAGATAGGGAGCTAAGTTGTAACATAATGAAACGTATTCACATATGGCATTGATTACCAATTACCTGAACCTAAGCTGAACGATCCAGAAGATCCACATACGGCACCCTGTAGGAGCTGGCTTGCCAGCGAAGGCGGCTGTGCAGGCGACATCGCTGTTGAATGTGCCGGCCACTTCGCTGGCAAGCCCGCTCCTACAAGGGACACTCGCCAGGTGGGCGGTTTCAGCTAATATGCCCCCCACTCGAACAAGAACAGGGCTTGCCGCGATCCATGTCGGAAAAAGACACCATCTCCATTCAACTGGTGCGTGAAGCACTGTTGCAAAGCTGCGCGCCAGGAATTGCCACGCAAGAGGTGTTGATCAAGGTTGGCATCGATCCGCAGTTGTTGGATAGCACCGATGCCCGCGTTCCGGCCACTGCTTATGCACGTCTGTGGCGATTGTTGGCACGGCGCGGGGATGATGAGTTTTTTGGCATGGACCCACGCAAACTGAAATCCGGCAGCTTTGCGTTTCTGTGCCGCAGCGCCATGGTCCAGCCCAACGTGGCGGCGGGACTGGTCAGCGGCCTGGCGTTTCTGTCGTTGATCCTCGATCACTTGCCGGCGCAGTTGGTGCGCCAGCAAAGCCTGGCGGAAATTGTCCTGCTGGAGGACGACAAAGACCCGCGCCGGGCCTTCACCTATTTCACCTACTGGATGATCGTGCACGGTGTTGCCTGCTGGCTGGCAGGACGACGGATTCCGATCCTGGCCATCGAACTGCGCTGTTCGAAACCGGATTTCTGCGATGACTATCAGGTGATGTTTTCCGAGAACCTGCGCTTTGACCGTCCGCGTACGCGGATGATTTTCTCCGCCGATTGCCTGGACCTGCCCATCAAGCGCAGCCCTGAAGAACTCAAGCGATTCCTGGCTCATGCGCCGGCGAACATCCTGGTCAAATACCGCGACCCGCAGAGCCTGGCCAGTCGTATCAAACACGATCTACGCCACCTGCCGGCAGAACACTGGCCGGAAACCGAAGCCCTGGCGCAACGCCTGTGCATGTCGGCCTCAACCTTGCGCCGCCGACTGGCCGAAGAAGGGCAAACCTATCAAGGCCTCAAGGACAGCGTGCGCAAGGAACTGGCGATTGTCTGGCTGGCGGAGCCAGCGATCAGCTTCAGCGATATCGCCACGCGGCTTGGGTTCGCTGACGTCAGTTCGTTCTACAAGGCGTTTCGCAAATGGTCGGGGTCAAATCCGGGGCACTACCGCAGCCTGATTCTCAATGACACCGAGTAGGTTCAGCGGCGCAGCAGCCATGCTGCGCGGGTGATTTCCAGGTTTCCTTGGGGAAAGCAACACCGACAAATTGACCTGCATCGGTGCGGATCAAACGCAAATCTTAACGGTTGCCAGTGCTCGATCCAGGCAGATTGAGCGTGCCACTGTCCACGAAGCGCATCGTGTTGAACACCCCACCCGAGAGCTTGCCACGCAGGACATAAGGCATGTTGTTGAGCCGTTTCATTTGGCTGATGCCATAGGTCTGGCGGACCACCGAAAACGCCGAAACGCTGACCGGCACGCTCACGACGGTGTCGGAAAAACGCCCGATCGAGCCACTCTCATCGCTGACGCCGGAGGCGAATGGCTGGCCGTTGATGTCCAGGTCCAGCGCGACGCCGTTGTAGGTGATGGTGGTGTCATTGGGGTTCTGCACGCGGATTTTCACGGCAAAGCGCACTTCCATGCCCTGGCCTTGCAGGGGCTCGATGCCCACGACGTTGATTTTCAACGGGTCTCGATTGGGCAGAGAGGAACAGGCGCTCAGGCAGAGCAGGAGGGAAATCAGGACTGCGTGGACGCTGCGCATGGACGTGCTCTCATCTGAAAAAAGGCTGAACCGCCAGCGGCTCAGCCCTGGAGCCCGTCTAGCGGTTTGATTGTGGGACCCTCGCAGCCGTTGCGGGTTCATCCCTGGCGGTCACATCGGGGTTCTGCATCACCTGAAGCACGGAGGCCTCCGGATCGAATTCGTCCTCTTCCAGTTCGATGAATTCCTCGGGCAGGAAGATATTAAGAACGATAGCGCACAGCGCGCCGACGGTGATGGGCGATTCGAAAATGTTGTGCAGAGCCTTGGGCAGTTCACGCAAGACTTCCGGCACGGCGGCCACACCCAGGCCCATGCCGACGGAAATCGCCACGATCAGCATGTTGCGCCGATGCAGGCCGGCCTCGGCGAGAATCTTGATCCCGGCCACGGCGACGGTGCCGAACATCACCAGTTCCGCGCCGCCCAGTACCGGTTTTGGCATCAGTTGCAGTACCGCGCCGATCATCGGGAACAAACCCAGCACCACCAGCAGGCCGGCAATGAAAAACGCTACGTAGCGACTGGCCACGCCCGTGAGCTGGATCACCCCGTTGTTCTGGGCGAAGGTCACCATTGGCATGCTGTTGAACACCGCGGCCATGGCCGAGTTGAGGCCATCGGCGAGCAGGCCGGACTTGATCCGGCGAATGTACACCGGGCCTTTGACCGGTTGCCGGGAGATCATCGAGTTGGCCGTGAGGTCGCCGGCGGCCTCCAGCGGCGACACCAGGAAAATCACCGCCACCGGAATGAATGCCACCCAATCGAAAGAGAACCCGTACTTGAACGGCACCGGTACGCTCATCAGCGGGACTTCGGGCAGGCTGTTGAAATTCACCTGGCCCATGAGCCATGCCACCACGTAGCCCAGGGTCAGGCCGATGACAATCGCCCCCAGGCGCAGAAACGGCACGTCCACCCGGTTCAACACCACGATGGTTCCCAGCACCAGCGCCGCCAGGGCCAGGTGACTGGCAGCACCCAGGTCCGTTGCACCGAAGCCTCCGGCGATGTCGGTCATGGCGACCTTGATCAGCGACAAGCCCATCAGCGTGATGATGGTCCCGGTCACCACCGGGGTGATCAGCATGCGCAGCTTGCCGATGAACTGGCTCAATACCACTTCAATGAACGCGGCAAAAAAGCACACACCGAAGATGGTCGAGAGAATCTCATCGGTGCCGCCGCCCCTGGCCTTGACCATGAAGCCGGCACTGAGAATCACACTGATGAACGAGAAACTGGTGCCTTGCAGGCACAACAGGCCCGAACCCACCGGGCCGAAGCGCCGCGCCTGGACGAAGGTGCCCAGGCCGGAGACGAACAGCGCCATGCTGATCAGATAAGGAATTTCGCTTTGCAGGCCCAGGGCGCTGCCCATGATCAGCGTCGGGGTGATGATGCCGACGAAACTCGCCAGCACATGTTGCAGGGCGGCGAAGACGGTGGCAGTCAGATGCGGGCGGTCATCGAGGCCGTAAATCAGGTCGCTGTGGCGTGGAGCAGGGGCTTTTTCGGAGGCGGTCATGGTGGTTTGCGTGCCAGAAGGCGGGCCGGGTCAGAAAATGGAGGCGCAGGATGCCAGAACCGCCGGGCCACGGCAAAAGAACCTCCAAATCAGTGGCTTACAGTCGTGGCGCGAACACCTCGCCGACGCTGCGGCGTTTAGCGTGCAATTGGCTGGCCTGGATCAACTGTTCCAGGTCCTCGGGCGTGACGTCATAGAACGCTTCCATGTCAGCCAGCGCCAGTTTCAGGTCTTCGACGGTGATGGCCTGACGGTCCACCGGCGGGTGATCGGCAGGAATCGTGACCACTGGTTCGCTGGCACCCTTGGGGTAGCGAATGCGGGTCAGGTTGTTGTAGGCCAGGGCGCTGAGCAGCAGCGTCGCAGCGCCGAGCATCACCGGCGCAATGGCTTTCCAGTCCATGGCAATGGTCGCCGGATCGGCCAATACCAGGGTCAGGGCCAATGCACCGGCCGGTGGATGCAGGCACCGCAACCAGCACATCAGGATCAACGCCATGCCCGCCGCCAGACAAGCGCTACCGAGGGTTCGGCCCAACACATGGGCCACCAGCAGCGCAATCACCCCGGCGCTCAAGTAACCGCCGATAATCGACCAGGGTTGGGCGAGCGCGCCGGAAGACACGGCAAACAACAGCACCGCCGACGCCCCCAGTGGGCCGATCAGGTGCTGGGCCACTTCGATGCCGAATACCTGACCACAGCACCACACGCTGAACAGCGTCCCCAGGGCCATGCCGATGGCGGCGCGGCTCCATTCGGTGGGACGGGTATTGATGGCGGCGGGCAACCAGCGAGCAAGCATTTTGACAAAAACTCCGGCAAAAAAAATCGAGGCAAAAAAAGGGCTTAGCTGGGAAACCCAGAAAGCCCTTGAAGGTGTTCCAACTATTGGGGGAGGAACAGGCACAGTTTGACGTTCAATCAAGGCACTGACAAATTCATATTAATGAGCTTTCAGTGCATTAATTTTGCTTTAAGTTGCCCCGTCGGCCGCTTATGTAGCACAGCAAACCGCCCAGCGCAGCCAGTGCACTCAAGGCATAAAACATCGTCGGTGCCGGGGTGTGCATCAACATGAAGCCGCAAATCACCGGGCTCAACGCACCGCCAAGCGCAGCAAGATTTTGCGCGCCGTAGTAGCTGCCGCGCAGCTCTTCCGGAGCCAGGGTGTCGACGAAGAGAAATTCGGCCGGATAAATAATGATTTCACCGAGGGTGAAGATAAACATTGCCACGCACCAGCTCACCAGACTGTCTGCCAGGCTGAAGCCGATCAGGCCGAGGATGAACAGGCCGGTACCGGCAACAATCCACTGGCGCAGTTGCTCGCGTTTGAGGAAGCGCCCGATCTGGTACTGCAACAGGATCACACTGATGGCGTTGCACGCGAGCAGGGCGGCCATGATTTCCATGGTGTGTTGGGGGTTACTGGTCACCAGCAGGTACTGCGACAGGTAAAACGTGAAGCGCCCGTGCACCACGGTGCTGAGCAGGCAGCCAGCGGTGAACAGGATCAGGGTGCGGTCGTTTTTCAGGGTGATCAGGGTTTTGAGAAAACTCTGAGTCTGACCGGTGACAGACGAGCGCGCCGGGTCCTTCGCGATCCCGGTCATCAGGAAAATACTGAAAAAGGCGATGGCCGCTGCAACCAGGAATGGTGCGCTGGCGAAGGCACCGGCAATCAGCACGCCGAGCATCGGCCCGACAGCGTAGCCAATGTTGGTCAGCGTATAGCTCAGGGAAAACGCCTTGGCGCGCTGGCCCACCGCAAGGTTGTCGCTGAGAATCGCTTTCGAACCGATCAGGAACAGCGATGAGGCGGTTTCGGTGACGATCAGGGTGATCGTGGTCAGGTAGAGGTTTTCAGCAAAGGTCAGCAACACCAGGCCGATAGCGCTGGACGCCATCGACAGAACAAGCAATCGGCGTTTTTCGAAGCGATCGATGATGTAGCCACCGTAGAGGGAGAGCAGGGTGGCGACGAATACGGCGATGCCGAGCAGCAGACCAACGTCCTGTTGGTTGAGGCCAAGCTTGTCGCTGACGAACAGTGTGAGCAGCGGACTGGTGATGGCACGGCTGACGACGATGGTCAGCGAGCAGATCAGCAGGCGGCGGATAAGGGGGGAGTAGGTGGTCACGGGGTGAATGTCCTTATTCGATTGGGCCGGCATCAGCCCAATCGTGGACGCTACTCTAGCAGTCGGACACTGGGTCGTTGCTACAGGATTTACTGGCGGTGCAGCAACACAAAATCATTCTTGTCGAACCGCCCGCTCAGCACGGGTGGCAAGGCGCCAAATGCAGTGCCTTGCAATGCTTTATAGGCGTTCAGGTCCATCATCAACCACGCAGGCCCTTTGAGGTTTTCCAGTTCCAGGGGCGAATCGGTGAAAACCGGTTGCAGGTCCTGTTTGATGTTGACCATGAACTTGATGGCCTTGGCATCCTTGCCCATCGCGTGCATCACCAGCGGCGCGGGGTCTTTTTGCATCAGGTCGACAGTGGCGCGGCTGAAGGTCCGGGTGTCGTAGAGTTGTCGTTGGACCGGCTCGAATTGCAGGATGTAGAACGACCAAATTGCCAGGACCGCGCAAAGAGCCAGTGTTTGTGCTCGCCAGCGGGCGCGCTTGAGCACTGCCAGGGCGATCACTTGCAGCACGCCGAGAATGATGAACAACGAAGTGAGGTGAGCCACTTCCTCGGGGAATTTTCGCCGTACGACCAGCAATGCCACGATCAGCAGGCCCGGGATCAGCAGCCAGAGGCCCTGCATCAACCCCCGCAGCCAACCAAACAATCGACCCTGTGTGGCGTAGAACGGATACGCCGCCACAATGGCCGCCATGGGCAGCATCGGCAGCAGGTAGCGGGCTTTTTTCGCCTGGGGGATCGAGAGGCCAATCATCACGATCAGTCCGGCGGCGACGCAGTATTGCAACAGGCGCAATGCCGGGCCGGTTTCCCGGCGGTCGCAGATTCCGACCGCCATCAGTGCCAGCACTGCCAAGGGCCACGCCAGTGCATAATTGCCCACCGAACTGGTGAAGTAATACAGCAAATCGTTGGAACCCTCGGTGCCGTCCATGCGACCCATGAACTGCATGCGAATCACATCTTGCAAAAACGCCGGGCCGCCACTGACATCTGCCAGCCACAACAACAGACCGATGCACACCGCCAGCAACAATGCTGCCAGCAACCCGAAGGCGATCAGCCGCCGCCATTGGCGACCAACCAGAAAATAGCTGCAGAGCATCCCCGCAGGAATGACCAGGCCGATTGGCCCACGAATCCAGAAGCCCAGCATCAGCAAGGCAAAGACCAGGCCCCAGCGGCGCGGCGCCGAGAAGTGATCGGCGGCGTAACCCAGGTAGAACACGCTGAACGCGACGGCCGCAAGCATCAGGTCGAGGGAAACGGCGCGGGTTTCAGTGATGAAGGTGTTGGTCAAAAGCATCAGGGCGATGCTCAGCAGCGCCCAACGCGTGGAATAGGGCGCCAGCAAGCGGTACATCAAGGTGACGATGACCGCTGCGGCGATGGCGCTCGGCAGCCATGCGGTCAGGCTGGTGACCTGGCCGAATGGCAGCGAAAGCAGCCAGATGAATATCGTTGAAAGTCCCGAATAGTCTGCGTAGGGCTGGCCATAGGTCGTCGGAAAAAACGACGGCCCATTGCGCAGCATCTCCTGGGCGAACAGCACGAAGCGCGAATCGAAACCGATGGCCGCCTGCTGGTACATCCCGGCGCAGAACAACAACAGCGCCAACAGACCCAGCGCGAGGGACTGTTGGCGGATGTGAGGGATCATGAGGTTCAGTCGACCACTGATTCGGTTGGCCATTGCTGGTAAGGAATCGGCAATTTGCGCGATTCGCCACGGCCGATCGGGAAGTAGGTGAAACCGATGCGTGCCAGACGGTCTGCGTCATACAGGTTGCGGCCGTCGAAGATCACCGGTGCATTGAGCCGCTGCTGGATCAGCTCGAAGTCCGGGGCCTTGAACTGTTGCCATTCGGTACAGATGATCAGTGCGTCGGCACCGGACAAGACCGACTCAGGCGTACCCATGAGCATCAGTTTCGCTTCATCGGGATACAGCTTCTGGGTTTCCTGCATGGCTTCCGGATCGAACGCACGGACATTCGCCCCGGCGGCCCACAACGACTCCAGCAACACCCGGCTCGGTGCATCGCGCATGTCGTCGGTGTTTGGCTTGAACGCCAGGCCCCACACGGCAAAGGTCCTGCCACGCAATTCGCCCTTGTAGAACGCATTGATGCGCTCGAACAGCTTGTGTTTCTGCCGCTCGTTGATGGCTTCCACCGCTTGCAGCAGGTCGCTGGAGCAATGGGCCTCCTCGGCACTGTGGATCAGGGCGCGCATGTCCTTGGGGAAGCATGAACCACCGTAGCCGCAGCCGGGGTAGATGAAGTGGTAGCCGATACGCGAGTCGGCGCCGATGCCCAGGCGCACCGATTCGATGTCGGCTCCCAGGTGTTCGGCCAGCTCGGCGATCTGGTTGATGAAGCTGATCTTGGTCGCCAGCATGCAGTTGGCGGCGTACTTGGTCAGCTCGGCGCTGCGCAGATCCATGAACATGATGCGTTCATGGTTGCGGTTGAATGGCGAGTACAGGTCGCGCATCACGTCACGCACTTCGTCGCGTTCACAGCCGACGACGATACGGTCCGGACGTCGGCAGTCGGCCACGGCCGAACCTTCTTTCAAGAACTCCGGGTTGGAGACGATATCGAACTGCAATACACGCCCGGCGTTAAGCAGGCATTTGTCGATGTGTGCACGCAAGGCGTCGCCGGTGCCGACCGGTACGGTGGACTTTTCCACCAGGATCGCCGGTTGTTCGCGATGTCGTGCCACCGCTTCGCCCACCGACATTACGTAGCGCAAGTCCGCCGAGCCGTCGTCCCGCGACGGAGTACCGACCGCGATGAACAGCACCTGTCCGTGCTGGACCGCGAACTTTTCGTCGCTGGTGAACTGCAACCGCTTGGCGTCAAGACCCTCGCGCACGAGGCTGGCCAGCCCCGGTTCGAAAATACTCACGTGGCCCTGTTTGAGCAGTTCGACTTTTTTCTCGTCAACGTCCATGCAGACCACGTCGTGGCCGACTTCCGCCAACACCGCTGCCTGCACCAGGCCAACATAACCGCTACCAAATACACTGATTTTCATGGAGCACTCCTTAATTCGGGCGCACGAGCAGGTCGAGAATTGATGGTAATGACGCCGAGGATGACCAATGCCACGCCAAGGCTTTTTGTAAGGCTGAATGCTTCGTTGAACAGTGGCAGGCTGGCGGCCAGCAGGTACACCAGCGCGTAGCTGATGCTCAGCAATGCGTAGGCACGGCCCAGGGGCAGGTCCCGCAGGGCGGCGAGCCAGCAGAGCATCGACAACGCGTAGGCGAAGATGGCAACGAGCACCACGGCAACGGCTGTCAGGTCGACAGGAGCGATGAGCCATTGTTCGGGTTGTGGCAGGTGACTCATGCTCCAGCGCATACCCAATTGGGCCGCGCTGACCAGCAGCACACTGCCGAGTGCGAAGGTGATACCGCGACTCGGGTTCATGTGTGCTGCCCCAGCAGAGCCACGCCGCCGATCACCAGCGCCACGCCCAGCCAGTGGCGGCGGTCGATGGTTTCGTGGAACACGAAACGCGCAACCAGGGTGATCAGCACGAAGTTCAGGCTCAGCATCGGATAGGCAATCCCGACTTCCAGGCGTTGCAGCACCAACAGCCACACCAGCAGACCCAGCCCCAAAGAGGCCAGGGCCAGCCAAAGCCAGGGTGAACGCAGTTTGTCCATCCACCCGGAAGGTTTGCCACGCCAGCTTTCTACCGCATATTTCTGGGCGATCTGGCCCAGGCAGGTCAGCAGACAGGCGACCAGTAGCAATAGCAGGCTCATAGTGTCGCCTGAGGGATAATCAAAATCACCAGATTGCCTTGTTCGTACCGCTTGCCCTCTTTGGGCAACTGTTCAAGTTCGCGCAGCTCTTCTTCGCCCTTGACCCGCATGACTACGCCGACCGAGCCTTGCTGGCGAGCGTCGTGCATCCACTGTTGCACCTGATCGGGGTCGACGCGCTGCTTAAGCGAATCAGGATAGGCAAGGCCGTATTTCAATTCGCCTATCGTGTTGAAAAAAGCCACTTCGGGACGTTTCAACCGCCAGGACAACGCCGACGCGGCACCCAGATCGTTGCTCAACAGCTTGGCACTCTGGCCGAGCTCCTGGGCGTGATCGAGGATGAACTGGTCGGGTGTTTTGTTGGCGACCACCGAGTTGGGCAGTCCCGCCGGCAGCACGCCGATGAACAGCAGGCTGCCGAAAGCCGGGGCAGCCCAGCATTGCAGCGGGCGGAAGGCTTGCAGCAGGTTGGCCATGATCCAGCCGATCAACCCGATGAACACCAACACCAGGTTGTGCAGTTCATGATCGTAAATCGGTTTTTTCAGTTGCAGATAAACCAGGGCCAGCAGGGTAACGACACCCAGGGCCAGGTTCAGCAGGCCATTGATGCCCAGGACGCGGCCTTGTTCCAGTTTCAAGCGGTCAGCCAGTGCATGGCCGAGCAACAGGGCCAGGGGCAGCAGGCACGGCAGAATGTAGGACGGCAGTTTGCCTTTGCTCAGGCTGAAGAAGATCAGCGGCATCCACAGCCACAGCAGCAGGAATGCGATATTGGCCTGGCGTCGGCTCTGCCATGCCTGCTTCAGCGCTGGCGGCAGCAACGCCACCCACGGCAGGCTGAACGCTACCAGCAACGGCAAGTAGTACCACCACGGCGCACTATGCTGCGCGTCCTCGCCGGCGAAGCGACGGATGTGCTCGTGCCAGAAGAAGAACCGCCAGTAATCGGGCTCCTGGGCATGCACCGCGAGGACCCACGGCAGGCTGACGGCGATGGCCACGACCACCGCCACCGGTCCGTAGGCCAACAGTTCACCCCAGCGTTTTTGCCAGATCATCCAGGGCAGGGCGATCAGCACCGGCAACAGCCAGGCCAGAAAGCCCTTGGTCATGAAACCCATGCCGCAGGCCAGGCCCAGCACCGCCCACGCCACCAGGCGTTGGCCACGACCGACGCTGTCCAGCGCAAACCACAAGGCCACCAGGCTCAGGTTGACCCAGAACGTGAATTGCGGATCGAGGTTGGCGTAACCCGCCTGACCGGCGATGACCGTGAAGCTCATGTACAGGAGGGCGCAGGCAAAGCTCTTGCGCGCATCGCTCCATATCCGGCGGGCGATCAGGTAGCACAGCAGCACGCTCAAGCCGGTGCTCAGTGCCGAGGCGAAGCGCACCCCGAAGAGGTTCTGGCCGAACAGCGCCTGACCGATGGCAATCATCCAGTAGCCGGCCGCCGGTTTTTCGAAGTAGCGTACGTCCATGAAATGCGGCGACACCCAGTTGCCGCTCAGGAGCATGCCCTGGCTGATCTGGGCGTAGCGGGTTTCGTCAGGAATCCATAAGCCATGACTGCCCAGTGGCAGCAGGTACGCCAGCGCCACCATGGCCAGCAATAACGGCAAAGCCCAGCGTTTGCTCATGCGCCTTGCACTCCGAGCCAGCCTTCGCGACCTTCGAGCGCACCGCGTACTACACGGCCGATCGGCAAACTGCCAGGGGCCTCGGGCAGCAAGTCGCCCAAGGGTTGAAAACGGATGTCACGCTGATGCGCATCGCTCAGCAGTTGACGGAAATCATTAGCCATCAGAATCCCTTCTACCTCGGCATGGATCGTGTAGACGTTGAGTTTTTCCGGAGTGAACCGGTCCAGGATGAACGTGTTGAAGTCCTTGGCGGCGACGCTCGGGCCGACCACTTCGTCGAACGTCGGCAGGTCCACCGGGATTTGCGGTGCGCCCAGGCGACCATCGGTCAATAGCGGCTGGAACAGGTTCTGGCCGCGACAATCGCTGTTATAGCGAAAGCCGAAACCCTGCTTGGCTTCGATCACACGCTCGTCGGCACGCCAGCCGGCAGACGCCGAGCAGGTGATCTTTTCCCCGAGGATGTCGCTGAGCGTGTCTACGCCGCGGCGTATCTGCTCCACCAGTTGTGCGTCGCTCCAGCGCCCGGCATTGGCTTGCCAGCCGTGGTGATCCCAGGCGTGCAGGCCGACTTCATGCCCGGCATCCCGGGCCTGACGCATCAAGTGCCCGAGGTCGCGGCCAATCGGTTTTCCGGGCCATGCGGTACCGGCCAGCAGAATGTCCCAGCCATACAGGCCGGCTGCGTTGGAACGGAGCATTTTCCAGAGAAACTGTGGACGGATGAGGCGCCACAAGTGGCGCCCCATGTTGTCCGGCCCGACACTGAAGAAGAACGTCGCCTTGACCTGCGCTTCATCAAGGATTTCCAGCAGCCGGGGCACCCCCTCACGGGTGCCCCGGTAGGTATCGACATCGATCCGCAGTCCCGCCTGCATCAGCGCTTGTCCGCGATTTCGAGCATGGCTTCACGCAGGAAGAAGTCCAGGGTGTTGCCGATGGTTTCGCTCATCTCCACGGTTGGCGTCCAGTCCAGCAGGCGCTTGGCGTTGGCGATGCTCGGCTTGCGGTGGGACACATCCTGGTAACCGGTGCCGTAGAACGCCTTGCTCTCGATATCGCGGAAACCGGCGAACGGAGGGAAGTTGGCGCGCAGCGGGTGAGCTTCGAACTGACGCAGCAGCTCTTCGCCCAACTGACGGATGCTGGCTTCGTTCTCCGGGTTGCCGATGTTGATGATCTGGCCGTTGCAGACATCGTTGTCGTTGTCGATGATCCGTGCCAGAGCTTCCACACCGTCAGCGATGTCGGTGAAGCAGCGTTTTTGCTCGCCACCGTCGAACAGGCGAATCGGCGTGCCTTCCACCAGGTTCAGGATCAGCTGGGTAATGGCGCGGGAGCTGCCGATACGGGCCGAGTCCAGGCGGTCCAGGCGTGGGCCCATCCAGTTGAACGGACGGAACAGGGTGAAGTTCAGGCCCTTCTGGCCGTAAGCCCAGATCACGCGGTCGAGCAATTGCTTGGAGACCGAGTAGATCCAGCGCTGCTTGTTGATCGGGCCGACCACCAGGTTGGAGCTGTCTTCGTCGAAGTTAGGGTCCTGGCACATGCCATAGACTTCCGACGTCGACGGGAAGATCACACGCTTGTTGTACTTGACGCAGTAGCGAACCAGTTTCAGGTTCTCTTCGAAGTCCAGTTCGAATACGCGCAACGGGTTACGGGTGTATTCGATTGGCGTCGCGATGGCCACCAGCGGCAGAACCACGTCGCACTTCTTGATGTGATACTCGATCCACTCGGAGTGAATGCTGATGTCGCCTTCGACGAAGTGGAAATTTGGATGGCTGCGCAGGCGCTCGATGGCGTCCGAACCGATATCCAGGCCGTAGACTTCGTAGCGGTCGTCGCGCAACAGGCGCTCGGACAAGTGGTTACCGATGAAACCGTTGACGCCGAGGATCAGCACGCGGGTGCGCCGTGGGGCACGACCGGATTCGGCGCCGCGCAGCACGGAACCGTCCACCAGGCCCAGTTCGTTGGCCAGTTGTGGACCACTCAGGTACAGACCGTTGTCGTTGCGCTGGCCGGCGTTGATGATCAGCGAGTCTTCACCGCAGGCGATGCGCAGCGGGTCGACGCTGATGACGCGACCCGGAGCCTGGCCTTCGTTGCCCTTGGCGACTTCGGCGCTCCAGACAATCAGCTTGTGCTCGCCCACCGCGCAGAATGCGCCCGGGTACGGTTGGGTCACGGCGCGGACCAGGTTGAACAGTTCTTCGGCCGGTTTGGCCCAGACCAGTTTGCCGTCGGCCGGGGTGCGACGGCCGAACACCGTGGCTTTGGATTCGTCTTGCGGTGTTTCGCTGACTTTGCCTTGCAGCAACGACGGCAGGGTGTCGCGCAGCAGGTCAGAGGCTGCCGCGCGCAGTTTGCCGTGCAGGCTCAGCGCCGTGTCGCTGCGCTCGATCGCGACTTTTTGCTGGGCAACGATGGCGCCTGCATCGGCACGCTTGACCATGCGGTGCAGGGTCACGCCGGTTTCCGTTTCGCCGTTGACCAGCACCCAATTGGCCGGTGCGCGACCACGGTAGCGTGGCAGCAGGGAACCGTGCAGGTTGAACGCGCCTTTGCGCGCCGTGGCCAGCAGCGGTTCGCTCAGCAGGTTGCGGTAGTAGAAGGAGAAAATGTAGTCGGGATCGAGCTTGGCGATACGCTCGATCCACAGCGGATGGTTGGCATCTTCCGGTGCATGCACGGCAATGCCGTGGCGGGCGCACAGCTGTGCAACGGAACCATAGAACGCGTTCTCCTTCGGATCGTCGGCGTGGGTGAACACCGCAGCGATCTCAAAACCGGAGGAGAGCAGGGATTCGATGCCGGCACAGCCAATATCGTGATAGGCGAAGACAACAGCTTTTGCACTCATGAAGGAACCTGATCTGAAGAAGTGGAAGTAAGGCCGTCGACGGTGACAACGGAAGCGGGGGAGGCGGGCTGGCTACGCAGCACCTTTTCAATGAAGAAGCGCGGACGTGCGCGCACGTCGCTGTACATGCGGCCCAGGTATTCACCCAACAGGCCCATGCCGATGAATTGGCCACCGGTGAAGACGAACAGCACGGCGAACAGTACGAAGGTACCGCCACCGGCCCAGCCGGCGCCGAACACCAGGCGCAACAGGATCAGTGCCAGGGCGAACAGCATGCCCAGGGCCGCCATGCCGACGCCGACGATGCTCAGCAGCCGCAGTGGCGTGGTGGTCATGCAGGTGACCAGGTCGAACATCAGGTTGATCAGGCGCATGGGGCTGTACTTGGAATCGCCGTGTTCACGCTCGGCGTGGGTCACGAGGATTTCCGTGGTATGGCGGGCAAAGCTGTTGGCCAGGATCGGAATGAAGGTGCTGCGCTCACGGCAGGCGAGCATGGCGTCGACGATGGTGCGTCGGTAGGCGCGCAGCATGCAGCCGTAGTCGCTCATGGCCACGCCGGTGGAGCGTTGCACGGCGAGGTTGATCAGCTTCGATGGCCAGCGGCGCAAGGCCGAGTCCTGGCGGTTGTTGCGTACCGTCGCGACGACGTCATAGCCGAGCTCGGCCTGTGCCACCAGCCGCGGGATTTCTTCGGGCGGGTTTTGCAGGTCGGCATCGAGGGTGATGACGACATCGCCCTTGCACTGTTCGAAACCGGCCATGATCGCCGCATGCTGGCCGTAGTTGCGGTTGAGGATGACCGCCACCACCGGGCTGCCTTCGCGGGAGGCGGCGTCTTCCAGAATCTGCGCGGAGTCATCGCGGCTGCCGTCGTCGACCAGCACGATTTCGTAGGCTTGGTTCAGTTGCTGGCAGGCTGCTTCGGTGCGACGAAGCAACTCCGGCAGGCTGTCCTGTTCGTTGTAGACCGGAATGACGATCGACACGAAGTTGATTGGATAAGGTCTCAAAGGCTTCTGTCCATGCAGTTTTCAATGGCACCGACGACGCGCTCGACATCGTCGATGGTCATATCGGGGAACAACGGGATCGAACACAGCCGCGCCGAATTCCATTCGGTGTTGGGCAGGTACAAGTTAGGGAAGCGTTGTCGGTAGAAAGTATGCAGGTGTGTTGCGATGAAGTGAATGCCGGTGCCGACATTCTGTTCCTGGAGGGCTTTCATGAACGCCTCGCGATCCAGCCCGCAACGCTCGGCGTCGATGCGCAGGATGAACAGGTGCCAGGCGTGCTTTTGCGAATAGGTTGGAACGGCCAGCGGTTGCACCGGCAAACCTTCCAGGCGCTGCAAGTAGGCCTGGGCCAGTTGAGTGCGCTTGGCGTTGATCTCGTCCAGGCGTTCCAGTTGCACCAGCGCAATGGCCGCGTTGATGTCGGCCAGGTTGTACTTGAAGCCGGGCTCGACCACTTGGGCCTGGGGCTTGCGGCCGTGGGTCAGGCGGTCGTAGGCATCAACCCCCAGCCCGTGAAACTTGAGCATGCGTACCCGGGACGCCAGGGCTTCATCGTCGCTGACGAACATGGCGCCCTCGGCGCAGGTCATGTTCTTGATCGCGTGGAACGAAAAGATCGCTGTGCCCCTGGAGCCGACGTGACGACCTTTGTAGAGAGTGCCAGCCGCGTGGGCGGCGTCTTCGATCACGGTAATACCGTGTTTGTCGGCCAGCGCATAGAGCGGGTCAAGATCGAATGCCGCACCGGCGTAATGCACCGGGATGATGGCTTTGGTGCGCGGCGTGATCGCTGCTTCGATACTGGCCACGTTGGTCATTAGCGTGTCACGGTCGACGTCGACGAATACCGGCGTGGCACCCAGCAGGGTGATCATGTTGGCGGTGGAAACCCAGGTCTGCGACGGTGTAATGACTTCATCGCCGGGACCGACACCCAATGCCAGCAGGGCGATATGCATACCGCCGGTGGCCGAGGACAGTGCCACGGCATGCCGGCAACCGACGTAGTTGGCGAAGTGTTCTTCCAGTGCCTGGTTCTTCGGCCCGGT
Organism: Pseudomonas sp. GW821-FHT01C01; assembly: GCF_059422645.1. Classification (NCBI taxonomy): domain Bacteria; kingdom Pseudomonadati; phylum Pseudomonadota; class Gammaproteobacteria; order Pseudomonadales; family Pseudomonadaceae; genus Pseudomonas; species Pseudomonas sp. GW821-FHT01C01. Next base: position 25,722 of record NZ_JBWKXF010000053.1, read on the forward strand.
AGTGATCCACCCGGAGCGCAATACTTGCTCTACGGCAGCGATTTCTTCGTCGCCGATACTGGGGCGGGAAAAAGGGAGAAACGCCTGACTCATGGGTACCTCAGGGGCTGAAAACGTAAATAGCCTTTGAGGCTAAAAGGGATCCAAAAATCAGCGTAGACGCTAAATCAGAATTTGCATCAAATCAACTAGTTACTGGATGGAGGTGAAAACTGCATCGGTTGACTTTTTTCGCCATGGCCGGCAGCTTGGGCTTCCATCCGGGCTGCGCCGACTTTATGGAAGGTTATGCCCGATTTTGTGAAAGGAACATGAAAAAACGGTCGGGGAATCGTTTATCTGAAAGCTATTAAGCCGCTGTTCAGACTCCAGCGTCTATGGCGTTTTTTTAGGAAAACTCCTACAGCTGTAATGACTTTTACATGATCGCTATTTCATTTCTTAGTTGTTTCATTGAACTGTTTTCATTCAAGGCCGTTTCGTTTGATTGACTTACCTGTATCTGATACACGCACACCCCTCACCAATCCGCTGACCGTATATCTGGCGCGACTGGCGCCGTCCAGCCAACTGACCATGCGTTATGTGCTGCAGGATGCCGCCGATCGCCTGGGCTTCGAAGACCACGACATCGAGGAGATACCCTGGCACAACCTGCAGCCCGAGGACGTGATCGCGCTGGTGGCCACATTGCGTTCGGACGGCTACGCGCCCAACACGTCCTCGCTCTATGTCAACGCCGTGCGCGGGGTGATGAACGAAGCGTGGCGCATGAGCCTGATCTCTCAGGAGCATCTGCTGAAGATGCGTTCGGTGAAGGGCATTGCCGGTACGCGGCTGTCCCAGGGGCGCAATCTCAGGCGGACGCTGATCCAGGAACTGATGGCGGTCTGCGCGGCTGATCCGAGGCCGCAAGGCCTGCGGGATGCAGCGATCATCGGGATTCTGTACGGCTCGGGGATGCGCAAGTCCGAATCGGTGAACCTGGAGCTAAGCCAGGTCGATTTCACCGAGCGCAGTCTTCGGGTGACCGCCAAGGGCAACAAACAATTGATCAAGTACGCCCCGGCCTGGGCGTTCGCCAAACTTGAGGCATGGCTTGAGCTGCGCCGTTCGTTGCTCAAGGAAGGTGAGTCGGACGACCCGTTTCTGTTCAACCGCATCCGCCGTGGCAGCCACATCACGCGTGAGCGCATCACCAAGCATGCGATTTACTACATCGCCCGGCAGCGGGGTGCGCAGGTCGGGGTGAAAATCATGCCCCACGACTTCCGGCGTTCATTCATTACCCGGGTGATCGAGGAGCATGACTTGTCGATTGCGCAGAAGCTGGCGCACCACAGCAACATCCAGACCACGGCCAACTACGATGTGCGCGATGACAACGAGCGACGTCGGGCGGTGGATCGATTCGATCTGTGAACGATTACATCTCGCTCAGTACATGGGCATGGCCGATGGTCGAGACCTGAACCGAGCTGCCGGCGGGTGGTGCATACATGCCTGAACTGCGCACCAGCAGGGATCGGCCCGGTTGCTCGCTGCGGGTCATTGACTGGAGTTCCACCGTCAGCGTGCAGGTGTTGCCGCTGAAATCCCGGTCGGTGACCACGGCCCGGCACCCGCTGGCTTCCAGATCAGTGGGGAGGATGCTGGCCAGTTGCAACTGTTCGGGGCGCAGCATGATCTGCGCCGACTTGTTGTTGCGGTGGTTGTTGACCGGGATACGCCCCAGGTCGCAATGGGCCCAGCCGGCCTCGATGCGTGCGGGCATGACCACGGCATCCCCCAGAAACAGGGCGGTCTGTTCGTCTTCGGGATAACGGTAAAGGTCCAGCGGATGGCCTGACTGGACCAACCGGCCATGGCGCATCACCGCCAACTGGTCGGCGAACGACAGGGCTTCACTCTGGTCATGGGTGACCAGGATGGTGGTGACGCCTGCATCTTCCAGCAGCCGCGCAACCATCTTGCGCATCGCGGCGCGCAACCCGGTATCGAGTGCCGAGAACGGCTCGTCCAGCAGCATCAGCCGTGGCTGTTGCGCCAGGGCTCGGGCCAGGGCTACACGTTGTTGCTGGCCACCGGACAATTCGTGGGGCCAGCGCTCAGCCATCTTCGCGTCCAGCGCCACGCTGTCCATCAGTTCAGCGACTCGCTGTTGTTTCTCATTGCCCTTGGTGGACAAGCCGAAACCGATGTTCGCCGCCACGGTCATGTGCGGGAACAGTGCGCCGTCCTGTGGCACGTAGCCGATCAGGCGTTGATGCGCCGGCACTTCGTGGGTGCCGTCGACCAGGGTCTGGCCATTGAGCGAAAGACGCCCGGAATCGGGGAATTCGAAGCCGGCAATCATCCGCAGCAAGGTGGTTTTACCCGAGCCGGAAGGGCCGACGATGACCGTGCGACTGCCGCTGGGAACCGACAGGCTGACGTTGTCCAGAGCGCAGTGGGCGCCATAGGACTTGTAGAGGGCATTCAATTCAAGAGTGTTCATCGGCCAGCCGTTTTTTTCGATTGGTGATAAAGAAGTCCGGTCAACGGAAGCGACAGCACAACCATCAATAAGGCGTAGGGCGCAGCGGCGGCATAATCGATTTCGCTGGTCATGGCCCAGAATCCGGTCGCCAGCGTACGCGTGCCGTTCGGGGCCAGCAGCAGGGTGGCGGTCAGTTCGTTGGTGATTGCCAGGAACACCAGCGCCGCACCGGCGGCTGCCCCCGGCGCGGCCAGGCGCAGGGTGATCAGCCACAGTGCCCGTGCCGGCGAGCGGCCAAGGCTGCGGGCGATGTTTTCCAGTTCCACCGGGGCCTGGGCGATACCCGCGCGCAGGCTCACCAGCGCGCGGGGCAGAAACATCAACAGGTACGCCAGCAGCACGGTGAAGGTAGTCTGGTAAATCGGCCGGGCAAAATGGATCGTGACGGTCACCAGCGCCAGGGCAACGATAATTCCGGGCAGGGAACTGGTGATGTAGTTGCAGCTTTCCAATACCCGTTGCAGTCGGCCAGGGTAGCGGATCGACAGCCAGGCAATCGGGATCGCCGCGCAGGTAGTCAGCGCCGCGCCCGCGATACCGAGCAGCAGGGTTTGCTCCAGTGCGGGTAACAATTCGGCCATATCCCAGACTTCCACACCGCCGGCGATGAGCCATTTACCCAAGGTGATCAAGGGCACGCCCAGAGCCAGGGCGCAGGTCACGATTTGCAGCACCAGCGACAGCAGCGTTGAAGTCGTTTTCAAGGCGACGACCCGCTGCTCCCGGGCGCTTCCCGAACCGACGCGAGCGTAGCGCGCGGAACCGCGGGCGGCTGATTCGGCCGTCAACATCGCCAGGCAACACAGTGCCAGTACACTGGCCAGCATGTGCGCCGCTGCGCCGTTGAAGGTCGATTTGAACTGATCGAAGATCGCGGTGGTAAAGGTGTCGAAGCGGATCATGGCGTACAGGCCATATTCGGCCAGCAGGTGCAGGCCGACCAGCAAGGCGCCACCGCAGATCGCCAGGCGCAATTGCGGCAACACCACGCGGAAAAACACTTTCCAGGGTTTGAGCCCCATGGATTCGGCGACGTCTTCAATGGCCGGGTCGAGCCGGCGCAAGGTGGCCGCTACCGGCAAATACAGGAACGGAAAGTAGGCGATGACCGAGACCAGGACACCGGCAAACAAGCCGTGAATCGGCGGTACCAGGCTGACCCAGGCATAGCTGTGAACGAAAGCGGGCACCGCCAGCGGCGCGGTTGCCAGCAACGACCACCAGCGTCGTCCGGGCAAATTCGTGCGTTCGGTCAGCCAGGCCAGAGTCACGCCCAGGGCCACGCACAACGGAATCGTCAGCAGCACCAGCAACACGGTGTTGACCATCAGCTCCCCGACCCGAGGGCGGAAAACCAGGGCCACAACGGTTGACCAGCCGGTCTGCAAGGACACGCCAATAACGTAAGCAATCGGTAGCAGTGCCAGTAATGAAACCAGCACCGACAAACCGATTACCCACGCACCACCACGCCCTGCAAAGACCCCACGGGAACGTCGACGCAAATTTGCGGGTGTCGCCTCGGCGACACCCGCAGGCAGGGTTTCAGGTATCAATTAGAGCAGTCCGGCCTGTGTCATCAGCTCCACGGCTTTTTTACTGTCGAGTTTCGAAGCATCGACAGTCGGCGCATCGAGTTGATTCAGAGGCACCAGTTTAGGGTTGGATTCAGCGCCTTTGCCCACGGCGTACTCAAACGACTTGCCGTTTTTCAGGACGGCCTGGCCATCCTTGCCGGTAACGTATTTGAGGAAAGCCTGAGCTTGTTCTTTGTGTTTGCTGGAGGCGAGGACGCCGCCGCCGGAGATGCTAACAAAAGCGCCCGGGTCTTTGTGCTTGAAGTAGTGCAGGGCGGTGTTTTTGCTGTTTTCGCCCGTCTTGGACTGATCCACCAGGCTGTAATAGTGGTAGATCACGCCGCTGTCGATCTGCCCGGCATTCACCGCTTTGAGTACCGAGCTGTTGCCACGGTAGTTGGCGTAGTTGGTTTTCATCGCTTTCAGCCATTCCAGCGTGGCCGCTTCACCCTTTTGTTCCAGGATGGCCGCGACGATGGCCTGGAAGTCAGCCCCACCTGGCGACGCAGCCCAGCGGCCTTTCCAGGACGGATCGGCCAGGTCCATGATCGATTTCGGCAGATTGGCTTCCGAGAGCTTGCTCGGGTTGTACACAAACACTGTGGAGCGCGCGGCAATCCCGACCCATTTGCCGTGGGCCGGGCGATAGGCGGAGTCAACCTGTTCCAGCGTGGTTTTGTCGACAGGCGCAAACAGCCCTGCGTTGTCGACCAGGACCATGGCCGGGGAGTTTTCAGTCAGGAATACGTCCGCCGGAGAGGCCGTGCCTTCCTGCACGATCTGGTTGCCCATCTCGGTGTCATCACCGTTGCGCAAGGTGACCGGAATACCCGTCTCCTGGGTAAAGCCCTCGACCCAGGCCTTGGTCAGGCCTTCGTGTTGCGCGTTGTACACCACGATGCCGACGGAGTCAGCTGCATAGACCTGACCAGCGCTCAGCAAAGCGGTGGCCAGCAGGGCTTTTTTCAAGAACGAAGGGGTTTTGGGAATCATTCTGCGGGCTGCTCCAGGTGCATTTTTTATGCAAATCATACGCATTGAGCGCCAATTAACCAATGCGAATCATTTGCATGTTTTGAATGGCAGGGAATGTAGAGATCCAAATGAGAAAATAACGTCAAAAAAACCGTTAATACATGTAATTTTCATTCAGATTAGCAGCAGTGTGCCCACTGTGGTTCGACTCGTCGATCAAACGATGTCGTCGATCAGAATATGACGCTGCCCCCGGCTGCATTTTTCGATCCTGGCGTCGACTTTGTAGACGTCCCGCAACATCTGCCCGGTGATCACTTCTTCGCTGGGGCCGCTGCCTTTTGTCGTGCCCTCGGCGATCACCAATACCTGATCGGCAAAGCGTAGCGCCTGATTCAGGTCATGGATGGCGATAAACACGATGACTTGACGCTGTTGCGCCAATTCGCGCATGAAGTTCAGCACCTGCACCTGACGGTGCATGTCCAGGGCGCTGGTGGGCTCGTCCATCAGCAGCACTTCGGGTTCGCGCACCAGGGTTTGCGCAATCGAGACCAGTTGCTGCTGGCCTCCGCTGAGTTCACCGAGGTTGCGAAAAGATAGCTCGGTGATCGCCAGTGCGCCGAGGATCTGGTCCACCCGTTTCAACTCGTCGTCATCAACGGTCCAGCCGGGCGTCAGTTGCTTGCGCGCCAGCAGCACCGATTCGTAGACCGTCAGGCGGGCGCTGGCATTCAGGCCCTGAGGCATATAACTGATGCCTTGCTGGCCCTTTTTCGAGTTTTGCAGGTTGACCCGGCCGGGACCATCAATCAACCCGGCCATGCGCTTGAACAGGGTGGATTTGCCGGCGGCATTCGGCCCGACCACGGCGACCACCTGGCCGCCGGTAAACGTCGACGTGGTGATCCCCGCAATGATCTCGCGCTGACCGTAGCGGGCGCCGAGGTTCTCAAGTTGTATCTTCACCATGAGTTTTTCTTCCCGCCCAGTATCAGAGAAATGAAGAACGGCACGCCGATCAGCGAGGTGACCACCCCGATCGGAAATATCGCCCCCGGTATCAGGGTTTTACTGACCACCGAACTGGCGGACAGAATCAGTGCACCGGTCAAAAGTGATGCGGGCAGGAAGAAGCGCTGGTCTTCACCTATCAGCATCCGTGCGATGTGCGGGCCAACCAGCCCGATGAAGCCGATGGTGCCGACAAACGCCACCGGAAACGAAGCCAGCAGGCTGACCATGATCAGCGTCTGAAAGCGCAGGCTGCGCACGTTGATGCCGAAACTCGCGGCCTTGTCATCGCCCAGAAGCAGGGCGGTCAGCGCCCAGGCCCGTCTGGCGAAGATCGGCAGGGTGATCAGGATCACCAGGCAAATGATGCCGAGTTTTGGCCAGGTGGCTTTGGTCAGGCTGCCCATGGTCCAGAACACCACGGCCGCAACGGCCTGCTCCGTGGCAAAAAACTGCACCAGCGCCAGCAATGCGTTGAAGGTGAATACCAGCGCAATCCCCAGCAATACGATGGTTTCGGCTGTGACGCCGCGGCGCATGCTCAGGAAGTGGATCAGCAGCGCCGAGAGCATCGCCATGATGAACGCATTGACTGGCACCATGTATTGCGCCGCCAAGGGAAACAGCGCCACACCGAAGGCCAGGCCCATGGCCGCGCCAAAACTGGCCGCAGCGGAAATGCCCAGGGTAAAGGGGCTGGCGAGCGGGTTGTTGAGGATGGTCTGCATTTGCGCTCCGGCCAGGGACAACGCGGCACCGACCGCCACCGCCATCAATGCCACCGGCAGGCGAATGTCCCACATCACCACGCGCACTTGTGCCGGTGCGCTGTCCGGCGCAAACAGCGCACCCAGTACTTCACTCACGCTGTAACTGGCCGGTCCCAGCGCCAGGTCCAGCAGCACGCTGAACAACAGCAAGGCGGCCAGCGCCACGAGGATCAAGCGCTTGCGCAACACCAGATGCCGATAGACGTCGCGCTGCACTACAGGGGCTTCGCCGAAAGAACTCATGGTGCGACCTCCGGGTTTTTCAGGCTGACGAAATAGCCCGGCTCGTAAGGGACCGGCAGGAAGCGCTCATGCAGTTCGCGAAACGAAGCATCGGGGTCGAGGTCGGCAAACAGCTGCGGATGAAACCATTTGGCCAATTGTTGGATGGCCACGAACTGGTAGGGACTGTTGTAGAACTGATGCCAGATGGCGTGAAACGCCTGATCGTTCTGCGCCTTGATCCCGGCATAAGCCGGGCGCCGGGTGTACCACGCCAGTTTGCTGCGTGCCTGCTGCAGATCGGCGCCAGGCCCGACACCGACCCAGTGTCCACCCGGCGCAAAGGCCTGCCAGTTGGCGCTGGTGACCACCACCTGATCCGGGTTGGCCACCACCACCTGCTCGGCGTTCAACTGGCCAAAGGTCGTGGGGATGATGCCTTTGGCGATGTTGTTGCCTCCGGCCATTTCGACGAAACGTCCGAAGTTTTCGTCGCCGAAACTCAGGCAGCAATCGTCGGTGTAACCGCCGATACGCTCGATGAAGATGTTCGGCCGCGTTGGCTGGCGGGCCTCGATAAGCGATGTGACCCGGCGAATCTGCTGGTTGCGAAAATCGATGAACGCCTCGGCGCGATCCTCCTTGCCAAACAGCTGGCCGAACAGGCGCATGGTCGGCTCGGTGTTTTTCATCGGGTTATTGCGAAAGTCGACATAGACCACGGGGATTCCCAGCGCATCGAGTTTCTCGATGTAACGGGCGTCTTCGGTGGCGTGCTGCGCTTCGATGTTGAGGATGATCACATCGGGTTGCTGGGAGATGGCCTGCTCGATGTCGAACGTGCCGTCTTCAAAGCCGCCGAAGGTTGGAATTTTTGCGATGTCCGGGAATTTTCGCAGGTAAGCGCCGTACGTATCCGGATCTGACTGGATCAAGTCCTTGCGCCAGCCAACGATGCGCTGGATCGGGTTTTGCGTATCCAGCGCCGCAACCAGATACAACTGCCGGCCTTCGCCGAGTATGACTCGCCGGACAGGCACGTGAACCTTGACCTTGCGACCCAACAGGTCAGTAACGGTTGCGGCAGCCGGGTCCTGTTCCGCCGCGCTGGCAGGTCGCGGCACCAGTGCCAGCGCCGCCATGCCGAGAAGCCCGACAAGCAATAACGCAGCGAGGCTGCGTCGATGTACAGATGCCATGGTTGAAACCTTTGCCAAAGGCCGGCCCGGACAACGGCTCAGGCCGCTGTCCGGCACCGGGCGTTTCAGAAATCGACGGTGGCCGACATGAGTAGCGTGCGCGGCGCGCCTTGGGAGAACGCACCGTAAGAGGCAACGCCGGACCAGTATTCGCGGTCGAACACGTTCTGCACCGTTGCCCGGAACGTGGTCGGGTGCTCGGCGATACGCGTGGTGTAGCGGGCGCCGGCATCGAAACGGGTCCACGCGTCAAGTTCCTGGGTGTTGGCCTGGTTGACGTACTGGCTATCGGTGTAGATCGCGCCACTGGTGAGCGTCAGGCCATCGACCCAGGGCGTGTCCCATTCAGCCCAGAGGTTGGCCTGGACGTCGGGCACACCTACCGGTTTGTTGCCGCGGTTGGCGGGCGTGCCGGACTTGGTCAGCTCGGCGTCCAGCAGCGTGACGCCACCGAGCAAGCGAGTGCCCTGGGCGATTTCGCCAAACACATTCAGCTCCACACCGCGGTTGCGTTGTTCGCCTTGCACCGAGAACACGCCGTTGGCCAGTTCGCCGCTCGGTTTCTTGATCTGGAACAGGCTGAGGGTTGACGTGAAGGTGCCGTAATCGACTTTGACCCCGACCTCCTGTTGCCGGGAGATGTAAGGCGCGAAGATCTCGCCCGAGTTCGATGCGGTGGCCGGCGCGATATCGCCTTTGCTCAAGCCTTCGATGTAGTTGTAGTAGAACGAAACATGGTCCCAGGGTTTGACCACCACCCCGAACATTGGCGTGGTTTCGCTTTCGTCGTAGGACGTGGTGACGAAACCGGCCGGGTTGAAGTTGTCCGACTTGATGTTCTGTTTGCGTAGACCCAGGGTGACCTGCACTCGCTCGTCCAGCACCGAAAGGGTGTCGGCCAGTGCCACGCCGGACAGCTCGGTTTCTGACACTTTTGGTGTGGCAGGCGTTGCGATGTTCGGCTTTGGGCGATCGATCGGGTGGTAGATGTTGGACAGTACGGGTGGCCCGGAAATGATGCCACGGGACAATTCGTCACGGTAACGGGTGACTTGCAGGGTGGTGCTGTGACTGATCGGGCCGGTGTCGAAGCGCAGCCGGGCGCCGGCATCGACGGTATAGCGCTCGACTTCAAACTTGTAGTAACCGGGAATCGAGGACGTGTCGCCGGCGCTGTTGAGGATGGTCGGGGTCTGGTCGGACATCCGCGATACATCGGATTTGCCGCCGCCGGCATGGGCAAACACGGTCAGCGCGTCGTTAAGGTCGTACTCGCCGCTGAGCAGGGCTGACTTGTCGCGGGTTTCGGCCCAGCCCCATTCCTGTGTGACGTTGGTGCGGCCGTTGGCGGCGGAAGGGATGTCGACGCCCTTGGCAATCAGGAAGGGCCGCGAAGGGGCATCGAACTCTTCTTTCTGGCTGATCAGGTCCAGGGAAGTGCGCAGGCGTTCGCCCTGGTAATCCAGGGAGATGGCGCCGATGTCGACATCCCGGGATTGGTCGTCGATGGCGGTGTCGCCGGTTGCAGTGCTGCCGTTGATGCGCACGCCGAATTCGCGGCCTTCACCGAAGCGCCGGCTGACGTCGATATGCCCGCCGACCTGCGAATTCATGGCGTAGCTTGCGGTAAAGCGGGTCAGATCCTCATCCAGCGAACGCTTCGGCACCACATTGATAACGCCGCCGACGCCGCTGTTGGGCGACATGCCGTAAAGCAGCGCGCCAGGGCCCTTGATCACTTCAATGCGCTCGGCGTATTCAGTGAACACCCGATAGTTGGGCGCTACACCATACACACCGTCGAAGGCCAGTTCGCCGAGGTTACCTTCACCCACCGGAAAGCCACGGATGAAGAACGAGTCCACCACGCCGCCGGTCTGGCCCGTTGAGCGCACGGAAGAATCGCGCTCCAGTACGTCGGCCACGGTCACGGCTTGCTGATCCTTCATCAGGGCTGAGGTGTAGTTGCTGACGCTGAAGGGGGCGTCCATCACATCTGTGTTACCCAACAGGCCGAGCCGGCCACCACGGGCGACCTGACCACCCGGGTACACCGGCGGCAAGCCGTCGGTGCGTCCATCGGTGCCGCTGACCGTGGTGGCGCCCAGTGTCAGCGTGCCCGTGCTGTCGGCCGGGCGTCGCGCCAGGGTATAGCTGCCGTCGTTGCGTGCAACGATTTCCAGATCGCTGCCAGCCAGCAGTTTGCTGACGGCTTCCTGGGTCGAATAGGTGCCGGACAGGCCCGGGCTGGTCAATCCATCGGTCAGCGAAGGCTGGAACGACAACGCAATGCCGGCTTCCACGGCAAATTTCGACAGGGTCGTACCGAGTGGGCCGGGGGCAATGTTGTAGGTGTGGGTGGCCGTGGCATCCAGTTGTGCCGGCACGGCGGCCAGGGCAATGGGGCTGGTGGAAGCGGTCAGGGCAAGGCTTAGCAGTGCGCTGCGGATCGCCAGTTTGAGTGAGCGATCCGAACGCAGAGGTCGTGCAACGAACATGAAGTGATGACCCTTTCGACGAGGTTGAGAAGTTCTTCCTTTCCTTGCCAGCCGAGATCAAAAAAAGTATCACCCGCGCAGCAATATTTTTTGCATGGGGGTCAGGCGGGAGAGAGTGTCACCCAATAACCGCTTAAATGGCCGGTCGCGATGACCGGGTAGGTCTGCACCAGCATGTTCAGGGTGCGTTGGGTTTCACGGATAGGAAAGGCACCGGAGATCCGCAGATCGGCAATCGCCGGGTGGCAGCGCACGATGCCGCTGCGATAACGCGCCAGTTCGACAACGAAATCCGCCAGGCGCAGGTTGTCGGCCATCAACATGCCTTGGGTCCAGGCACTGACGGAGCGGTCTACCGGACTCGACGCTCCAAAGTTGCGCGAGGAAAAATCGGTACGTTCTCCGGCATTGACGATCAGGGGGGCCGCACGACTGGCATCCGACAACCGGACACTGACCGTGCCTTCAAGGACTGCGAGTTGGGTGCGGGTCGACAGTTCTCGTACGGTGAAGCGGGTGCCCAAGGCCTGCATCAGTCCCTGACGGGTGCTGACCAGAAACGGCCGAGCCCGGGGCAGGCTGTCGGTCGCTGTCTGCACGAGGATTTCGCCTTCACGCAACCTGATCAAGCGTTGATTGCCATCAAACAGTACATCGATGGCGGTGTCTGTGTTCAGGGTGATCCGTGACCCGTCGGCCAGCGTCAGCTCGCGTAGCTGGCCGACGGCTGTGCGGTAATCGGCGGACCACTGTTGCGACTCCACCAGCTTCCAGCTGCCCCAACCCATGGGCAACGCCGCCAGAATCATCGCCAGCTTGCCCATGGCAACCCGGCGCGCCGGACTGTTCGGGCGGTCCAGCACCGACATCGCCAGCGACGGCGGCAGCCCGTCAAGTTTGGTTTGCAGCATCTGGGCGCGGGCCCAGGCTTGATGGCGCTCAGGCGTGCTGACCTGCCAGCATTCCCATTCCGCCCGTTCGGTTTCGTCGAGTTCGCCTTCGCCCAAGCGGATCAGCCAATCAGCGGCTTCTTCGAGGGCCTGTCGATCGAGTTGGATATCACTGCGCAAAGTCGACATTCATTCCACCAGCATCAGGCACTGCACGAAGGCTTGCTTCATGTAGCGTTTCACGGTGATCAGTGAAACACCCAGTTGCTCGGCAATATCGTCGTATTTCAAGCCGCTGATTTGCGAAAGCAGGAATGCCCGTTTGACCAGCGGTGGCAAGGCATCGAGCATTGCGTCGATTTCATGCAGGGTTTCCAGCACGATGAAGCGCAACTCGGGTGACGGCACTTCGGGGGCGGGCAGCAACGCCAGGGCATCCAGGTAGGCGCGTTCCAGTGCCTTGCGCTGATACCAATTGACGAGGATGCCCTTGGCCACGCAACTCAGGTAGGCCCGAGGTTGTTCGATGACCGCTACCCGCGAAGCCAGAATGCGGGTGAAGGTGTCCTGCGTCAGATCCGCCGCATCCATGGCGTTGCCCAGTTTTTTGCGCAATGTGGCGTACAACCAGCCGTGATGACCACTATAGAGTGCTTCGATCACGGCCAGGTGATTGTTGTGGGGTACGGTGAGGGCGTCGCTCATGGATTTTTTTTTGTAATTGAGAAGTATTCCCAATCCTAATGGACAGCCTGCCTTCGACGCAAGCGCGATCCTGCCCGGTCAGTCGCCCGCTGCGGCCTCGCCCGATTGCACGGGCGTGCCGCAAACGCGCAGGGCGAAGATGGGAATCAAGGCCAGCAGATAGGCCGCGCAAACGAACAGGTAGGTGTACTGCAAGCCGTACACCTGGCTGAGCAGCCCGCCGACCGAGATGCCGGCGATGGACGCCAGTTGCAAGGCGCTTTGCGCAACACCCATCACATAGCCTTGCTGAGCGTTGCCAGCGGCTTTTGAAATCTGCGCCATCAGCACCGGGGTCGTCGCGCCCAGCAACACGCCCCAGATGAAATAGGCGCCGACAAACACGATCGGTTGGCGGGTGATGGCGGCAATGGCGCTCAGGCCCGCGCAGCCGATGATGATGTAAGTGAGGCGGTGCAGTGTCTGCTGCCGGTTCCTGCCTTCGAAATACTGCGCCCATGGGCTTGCCGACAGGATGAAGCCCAGCGCCAGCAAACCGTAACACAGGCCCACCACCGAATGGCTGACCTGGAAAACCGAGCTGACATACAGCGAGAACGAGGTTTGCGGGAGCATTCGCGCCAGCAGCAGAACCCCCATGACGCCCAATAGCGGCAGCAACGGTGAACTTTGCCAGAGACTACCTGAGCGTTTGGCCGGCGGCGCTGCCCCCGCAACGGGCGTTTTTGCTGCAGGTGGCACATTCGGCAGGGTCAGCGCCGCCACCACCGTGCACACCGCGCACAGCGCCGAGGCAATGATATTGATCCAGAAAAACGTCGCGTAATCGAGAATCAGACCGCCGACAACCGCACCGAGCAAGGAGCCGACATTGGTCGAAATCTGCAGAATGGCGAACAATCGCGCCCGTCGCGTCGGCGCTTCGATGCTCACGCCGTAGGCCTGGGCCGGGGCAATGTAGCCAGCAAAGGCGCCTTGCAAAAAGCGCAGCAGCAGGATGACCCAGATATCGCTGCACAGGGCCAGGCCAAGCTGCGTCAAGGACAAACCGGCCAAGGCGCGGATCATCATCAGCTTGTGTCCATGACAGTCACCGATGCGACCCCAGAACGCGCTGGTCAGCATGATGCCCAGCATGGGACCGATGTAGACGGCAATGCTGGCGAAGCTGAACAGCGCTTCGGAGTCTGTCAGCCCACGCAGGTACATCGGCCAGAACGGACCACTCATTTCCATTGCACCCATGGAGACAAGCTGGATCGTGAACAAAAGATAAATCAGGATTCTGACGCTCGATCCCTGGAACGTACCTGCAAGGGGCATTGACGGCTCTCGGTGGTTAAACGCTGTCGACGGATGGCGCGAAGAGTACCGGCCTTGCCGCTGTGCTGAACACCCCATCAGTAAAGATCGGCTTGATAGCACTTGGCAGAAACGAAAAAACCCGAGAGGCCGGTTCGACTTCTCGGGTTTTTTACGTCCTGGCTATCAGGGCCGGGTTTGCGGGAAGATCAGGATCTGCAGGTTGCCGCGCTGATAGCGTTTTCCGTCGGTGGGCAGCGCCTCGACTTCCTGAATTTCATCGACACTGTTGACCCGCATCACTACCCCGACCGAGCCTTTTTTACGTGCCTCGGTCATCCAGTCTCCGACCTCCTGCTGGGTCACTTTGCGCGAGGCCGCGGCGGGATCCGAGAGGCCGTATTTCAATTCGCCGATGACGTTATAGAGCGCTACCTCCGGTCGCTTGGTCAGCCAGGACAAGGCCGAGGCAGCACCCAGGTCGTTGCTCAGTAGCGAGGTGGTCTGGTTCAGACTGTCCAGGTGTTCGGCGATAAAGCGGTCGGGCATCTTGCTGTCGACAATCTGGCTCGGCATGGCGGCGGGTAGCAGCGCCACCAGCAGCCAGATGCCAAGGGCCGGTGTCGCCCATAACGTCAATGGCCGCAGGATTTGCAGGGCGTTGGCGATGATCCAGCCCAACAGCACGATAAACGCCAGAGACAGGCTGAACATCTCGGTGTTCTCGAAAATCTCTTTGCGCAATTGCAGGTACAGCAAGGCAATCAGGGCCACCGTGGCAATGACGACATTGAGCCATCCGTTGATGCGAATCGCCCGTATCCGTGCCTGTTGCAGCAGGCTGGTCAATGCATCGCCCATCAGCAGTGCCAGCGGCAAAAGGCACGGCATGATGTAGGTCGGCAGCTTGCCGCTGCTTATGCTGAAAATCGCCAATGGCAACAACAACCAGAGCAGGAGAAAAGCGCTGACGGGCTGACGCTTGTTGTTCCAGGCCTGGATGAATGTCGTTGGCAACAACGCGGTCCAGGGCAGGACAGAAACCACCAGCATCGGCAGGTAGAACCACCACGGGCGCGCGTGTTGCGCGTTGTCGGCGGCGAAGCGGCGTACGTGCTCGTTCCAGAAAAAGAAATTCCAGAAATCCGGTTCTTGGTGATGAATGGCCAGCGCCCAGGGCAAGCAGACAGCCGCGGCGACCACAACAGCCAGTGGCCCGTAACGCAACAGTTCGCCAAAGCGACGCTGCCAGACCAAATAGGGCAGGGCGATCACCGCCGGCAGCAGCCAGGCCAGGAATCCCTTGGTCATGAAGCCCATGCCGCAGGCGATGCCCAGGACCACCCAGGCACCCAGGCGGGCACGCGTGGTACGGCTGTCGATGGCAAACCACAGGGAAACCAGGCTCAGGTTGACCCAGAGGGTGAATTGCGGGTCGAGGTTGGCGTACCCGGCCTGGCCGGCAATCAGCCCGAAGCTCATGTAAAGCAGCGCGCAGGCAAAACTTTTGCGCGGATCGCCCCAGAACCGGCGGGCAATCAGATAGGTCAGCCAAACGCTCAGCCCGGTGCTCAGCGCCGACGCGATGCGCACCCCGAACAAGTTATCGCCAAACAGCGCCTGGCCGATGGCAATCATCCAGTACCCGGCAATCGGCTTCTCGAAATAACGAAGGCCCATGAAGTGCGGCGAGATCCAGTTCCCGCTCTGCAGCATTTCCTGGCTGATCTGGGCATAACGGGTTTCATCGGGAATCCACAGACCGTGGCTCATCAGCGGTAGCAGGTAGAACGCGAAGAACGCCAATACCAAGGCGAATAACATCCAGCGCTCGTTGACAGGCGCTGTTGGGGCGTGCAGGCGGGAAGAAAGGCCAGCAGAATCTGGCAATGGCTGATTTGACGTCATGTCTCGACCTTGGCGCTGAGGTGGCTGGTTGAAGAGTGATGTGCAACATGTAAGAGAGAAAGTCGGAATGATATTGAACAGCGAGAAGTTCAATCACACTTCTCGCCGTTTTGTTCAGGCTTCATTCAGTCCGACTTGAAATAACTTAGTAGCAAAGTTTTCGAGTCGTAAAAATTTCAGTTCTTTTCTTGTAACAGAGTGTTCCAGTCTTCGGCATTCACAATACCGAGCACTTGCAGTTGCCCATTACCATCGATGTGGACAAACAACGAGCTGGCGTACTCGGCGTCCTTCGCTGAATGCCTCAAGCCGCTCTGCTTTTCAAAGTCCGCGATGCAACCGCTGTGGGTCACCAGTACAAGGTTGCGATGGGCAACCTTGTGCGCCACGACATCGTTACGCAAGGTCGTGCCACAGGTAGCCAGCCACTCCTGGGTCCGTGGGTCGCTGTTGAACATGTAATGGGCAGTCTGCACGGTGCGCGTCACCGGGCTGGTGAGGATGTCGGTTTGCGTCAGACCCAGGCGTGCCAGGCCTTGCCCGACGCCGGCCGCCGCTTCACTGCCGACACGGGTGATGCCGTCGGCCGGGCCCAGGCAAGGATTGCTGGAACGGTCGCAACGTTCGGCATGGCGAACCAGTACCGCGATCTCGCCAGCACTCCATTGTTGCAGCAGTTGTGCCCGGGCTTGCGCCCCTTCATGGGCCAGGTTGGCCGGGGATCTCGGCCACAGGAAAAAACCGGTGACCACTGCGGCGACGGTCAGGGCACCCACCGCCACTACCGATTTGAAGAGGCGCGAAGACGGTTTACGCGAGACGGAGTTGACCAAGTTTGTCCACCATTTGGAGCGCCAGGGAAAGTGCTGTTAAAAAAAGTCTGAAACAGCACAAAAAATTTCCGCCGAGACTAAGTTCAGCGAATTAACTGCCGCACAAAGTAAATCTGCGCAGGTGTCGTAGTAGTGAAAGGAATGTGAAAAATTTGCAGTGAGGGGGCGGGCGGGTAATCAGCTGGTTAGTGGGAATTATTTTCTTTCGCTCCTGCGTGGGATGACAGCGGCAAACTAATGCTGTCGCCGTTGATTCAAGGGGAGAAACCGAGAAGCGGTAATGCGATCTGTAGCAGCTGCCGAGCCTGCGAGGCTGCGTTCGGCTGCATAGCAGCCGTTAGTCCAGCTGATGCGGCCTGCCTGATGTACCGCGATTACTGATTTTACGACTGCTTCGCAGCCGAACGCAGCCTCGCGGGCTCGGCAGCTGCTACAAAGGGTGTCGCGGCTGAA
>NZ_JBWKXF010000054.1:0-42548 GCF_059422645.1 Pseudomonas sp. GW821-FHT01C01
GGCAAGCCCGCTCCCACAGGGGAATGCATTCCAAATGTGGGAGCGGGCTTGCTCGCGAAGCAGGCACCGCGGTCTGTCACGCTTGTCGCGGGGTATTCAGGTTCATCGAGCGCACCGCCAACGCCGATGCTGTCTCCTCATCGATCGGCAACGAAAAACGAAAGGTCGCGCCACGTCCGGGCACATCGATCAACTGAATTTCGCGCCCATGCAATTGCAGGATGCGATGCACGATCCGCAGCCCCAGCCCGCCATCGCGCCGTGCGCCGCCGATATTGAACGGGCGCAGAAACAAACCTTCGCGCAGTTCCGGGGCAATGCCGGGGCCGGTATCACTGACCGTGACTTCGATGTATGACCCTTGCGGGCGCAGGCCCAGTTCGACCTCGCCACCCGGCGGGGTATGGCGCAGGGCATTGTCGAACAGGTTTGTCAGCACCCGCTCGATCAACCCGAGATCCGCACAGGCCGCCGAGGCGTTCGGCGCGAACGTGGCCTTCAGTTCGACTTGGCGCGCTTCGGCGGTGAGTTCGAATTTCTGGAAGATGTCCTGGGCCAGGTCGGTCAGGGAAAAGCGTTCCAGCACCGGTTGCACGAAGCCGTGCTCCAGCCGCACCAGTTCCAGCAGCGACTGCGCCAGACCGCCCACCTTGCGGCTCTGGTCCAGCGCGATGCCGAGGTAGCGACGACGGTCGGCAGGGGACAGTGTGGCGTCCTTGAGCGACAGGGTTTCCAGATAACCGTGCAACGAGGCCAGTGGCGTGCGCAAGTCGTGGGAGATGTTCGCCACCAGTTCGCGACGCTCCTGATCCTGGCGGGTCAACGAACGCCATTGTTCGCCCAGGCGTGCCTGCATCTGCCGGAACGCCGCATCGAGCACGGCGATTTCATCGTGGCTGGCGGCTTTTTCCACTGCGACGGGCAGGGCTGGCATGACTGGAACGCCATCGATGTCGAACTGGCTGACGGTTTCGGTCAAGCGGCGCAACGGCCGGGTGATCAGGGCAAACGCGGTGAGACCAGCGATCAGGCACAACAGGGCTACCAGCCCGATGGACAGCAGCGCGGTATTGAGCGCCGCGCTGGTCGCGCCGCGTTCGGCCAGGCGGTCGTGGTCCTCACCGAGCAACACCACGTAGAGGTAACCGGCCGGTTTGCCATCAACCTTCAACGGTGCAGCGCTGAACACCTTGCGGGCATCGACGCTGCGCGGGTCGTCGCCGAGAATCGGCAGGGCATCGCCCCGCAGCAGGCGCTGGATCGGCACCAGGTCGACCCGTTCGCGACGGATCCGGCCTTCGGGCGCGGCGCTGCCGACAATCTTGCCTGCGGAATCGAGCAGGTACACCTCGACACTGGGGTTGACCTGCATCAGTTTGCTGAACAGATCGCGCACGGCATCGGGCATCAGGCCCTGGGTGTCCATCAGCACTGTGTCACGGGCGATGTGCTGCGCCAGGTCACGGGACAACCCTTGCACCACTTCCTGCTCATGCATCTGGTTGGAGCGCACCTGCAACCACGCCGACGTGCCGCAGCACACCAGCAGCAGCACGGCGAACACCAGGGACAGGCGTTGCGTCAAGGTCAGCCTCATGGCTGCGGCTCCTCACCGGTGGCGAATTTGTAGCCGCGGCCCCACACCGTGAGGATGCGCACCGGTTGCGCCGGGTCGGCCTCGATCTTGGCGCGCAGGCGGTTGATGTGGGTGTTGACCGTGTGCTCGTAGCCTTCGTGGCTGTAGCCCCACACGGCGTTGAGCAGGTCCATGCGCGAAAACACCTTGCCGGGCTGGCGGGCGAAGAAATACAGCAAATCGAACTCCCGGGGCGTGAGATCGAGGCGACGCCCGTCGAGGGACACTTCGCGGGTAATCGGGTCGATGGCCAGGCCGTCGGTGAGCAGGCTGCCGGCGTCCATCTTCAGGTTGCGCGCCATGGCATCGACCCGGCGCAGCAGCGCTTTGACCCGGGCCACCAGTTCGAGCATGGAAAAGGGTTTGGCCAGATAGTCGTCTGCACCCAGTTCGAGGCCGAGAATCCGGTGCACTTCACTGGAGCGCGCGCTGGTGATGATGATCGGCGTGTAGCGCGCCATGGCCCGGGCGCGGCGGCAGATTTCCAGGCCGTCGACACCGGGCAGCATCAGGTCGAGGATCAGCGCATCCCAGTTGCCTTGCTGCAGCAGGCGCATGCCTTCATCGCCATCGGCGCTGTGCACCACCTCGAACTGCTCGTCGCGCAGATGCAGGCAGATAAGGTCGGCGATGTGCAGGTCGTCCTCGACCACGAGGACTCGTTTGGTCTGTTCCATCCAAGTCAATCCTTCGGTGCAATGGGCGCATGCCATTCGGCTTATGTTCAAAAAAACTGTGGGAGCGGGCTTGCTCGCGAAAGCGTCAGGTCAGCCAATATCACCATTGACTGACACTCCGCCTTCGCGAGCAAGCCCGCTCCCACAGGAATAGCAGTGTTCAAGGTTGGCGTTATGCATTGTGCGGGTTTTTCAGCGCCCGAGTTATCACGAATTGTTTAACTTCCCGTGAGGATTTGGCGATCACCCAAAGCCTAGGCTGTGTTCCATGAAACACCCCTGGATTTTTTGGAGACGAGCATGTTTTCACGACGGCAATTTCTTCTAGCGAGTGGCGGGCTGGGGGTGGCAGCCCTGGCAATCGGCCTGTTGCCAAAGTTTTCCACAGGCACTGCATTGATCAGCGAGGCCAGCGCAGCGGAGGTATTCGAAGTGACCCACAGCGACAGCGAATGGCACAGGATCCTGAGCGACGAGCAATACGACATCCTTCGCGAAGAGGGCACCGAACGGGCCTACAGCAGCCCGCTGAACAACGAGCACCGTGACGGCACATTCGCCTGTGCTGGTTGCGATCTGCCACTGTTTTCTTCGGCAACCAAGTTCGACAGCCGCACCGGCTGGCCGAGTTTCTGGGCGCCGCTGGACAAGGCCGTGGCGACCCGTCAGGACCGTGCATTCGGCATGGTGCGTGAAGAGGTTCACTGCCGGCGCTGTGGCGGGCATCTGGGTCATGTCTTCGACGACGGCCCGAAACCCACGGGGCTGCGCTACTGCATGAACGGCCTGGCGATGAAATTCGTGCCGAAGACGGTGTGATTCCTTTCCACTCACTTTTTGCAGGTAATCGCCATGTGGCTTCTGGTCCTCGCTTATCTCGGTGGTGTGCTGACGATTGTCAGCCCGTGCATTCTGCCGGTGTTGCCGTTTGTCTTCGCGCGCACCGGGCAACCGTTCGTCAAAAGCGGATTGCCGCTGCTGGCAGGAATGGCACTGACCTTCGCGCTGGTTGCCACGCTGGCGGCGGTGGGCGGTGGGCGGTGGCTGGGTGGTGCAGCTCAATCAGTACGGGCGCTGGCTGGCACTGGTGTTTGTGGCGCTGTTCGGTCTGACGCTGTTACTACCACAACTGGCCGAGCGCCTGACCCGACCTCTAGTGGCGGCGGGTAGTCGTTTGTCCGAGGCAGCGGGCGCCGATTCGCGGCCGCGTCCTGGCGCTTCGTTTCTGATCGGCGTTGCCACGGGACTCTTGTGGGCGCCCTGTGCCGGGCCGATCCTGGGCTTGCTGTTGACCGGTGCGGCGCTGCAAGGCGCAAGCATCCAGACCACGTTGCTGCTGTTGGCCTATGCGGCCGGGGCGGCTACCTCCCTTGCGCTGGCATTGCTGTTGGGTGGCAAGGTTTTCACGGCGATGAAGCGCTCGATTGGCGCCGGCGAATGGGTTCGTCGCGGCCTGGGCGGCGCAATGCTGGCCGGTGTAGTGGCGATTGCCCTGGGGTTGGATACGGGGGTTCTGGCCCGGTTTTCCACGGCTTCTACCGGTGGAATCGAGCAAGCGTTGGTGGAGAAACTGTCCGGCAAATTGCCGCGTAACAGCGGGGCGATGATCGCGCAGAACGCGGCCTCCGAGGGCGCAGTGCAAGTGGCTGACAAAACCCCTGGCACCTTGCCGGTCGAAGGCAACCTGCCGCCTCTGGATGGCGCCGTGCAATGGCTCAACTCGCCACCCCTCGATGCCCAGGCGTTGAAAGGAAAGGTCGTGCTGGTGGATTTCTGGACGTACTCCTGCATCAACTGCCTGCGTTCGTTGCCCTATGTCAAAGCCTGGGCCGAGAAGTATCGCGATCAGGGGTTGGTGGTGATCGGCGTGCATGCGCCCGAGTTTGCCTTCGAGCGCGACGTCAACAACGTCACCAAAGCCATGAAAGACCTGGGCATCAATTACCCGGTGGCCATCGACAACGAGTTCAAGATCTGGCGCGCCTTCAACAACGAGTACTGGCCGGCACATTACTTTGCCGATGCCCAGGGACGCATTCGTTATCACCACTTCGGCGAAGGCGAGTACGCCGAATCGGAGCGAGTCATCCAGCAATTGCTGCGTGAGGCCGGCGCCGCAAAAGTTGCGGACGGGCTGATCGATGCCAAGGCCGATGGCGTGCAAATGGCCCCGGACAACAACGTCGTGCAGTCGCCGGAAACTTATGTCGGCTACCAGCGCGCGGAGCATTTCGTGCCGGAAACCGCGTTGGTGCCGGACAAGGTCGCGGCCTACAACCCGCCGGCGCAACTGGCCCTCAACGACTGGAGCCTGGGCGGGCAGTGGCATGTCGGCCCGGAGCGGGCCACCGCCAGCGCACCGGCCAGCCGCATCGTCTATCGCTTCCACGCCCGTGATTTGCATTTGGTGCTCGGCCCTGGCGCCGATGGCAAGCCGGTGCGCTTCAAGGTGCTGATCGACGGCCAGGCTCCCGGCGATGCCCATGGCATGGACGTGGCCCCCGATGGCAGCGGCACCGTAACCGAGCAGCGCTTGTACCAACTGGTGCGGCAGAACGACGGTGTGAGCGACCGGACCTTCAGCATCGAGTTTCTTGATCCGGGTGCGTCGGCTTACGCCTTCACTTTCGGCTGATAACCTTTCAACGCTTCAGGAGTTCGCCCCCATGAAAACCCTCTTTACCTGGCGCCGTACCCTGCTGGGGCTGGCGGCTGCCGGCATCATCAGCCAATGCTCGGCCTTCTCGTTCGGTGGTGCCGAAGAGGCGGTGATCATTCCACCGCCGGCCCTCGACGAAACCACCCAGGCCAGCAGCGAAACCGCGGTGTTCGCCGGTGGTTGCTTCTGGGGCGTTCAAGGTGTGTTCCAGCATGTCAAAGGCGTGAAGAATGCAGTCTCCGGCTACGCGGGCGGGGCAGCCAATACCGCGCATTACGAGCGCGTCAGCGACGGCAATACCGGCCATGCGGAATCGGTCGAAGTCACCTTCGACCCCGCTCAGGTCAGTTATGGCACCTTGCTGCAAATCTACTTTTCGGTGGCGCACAACCCGACCGAACTCAACCGTCAGGGGCCGGACAGCGGCACCCAGTATCGCTCGGCGATCTTCACCAAAAGCACTGAGCAGCAGCGGGTTGCGCAGGCTTACATCGCCCAGCTCGACGCCGCGCATTCGTTCGATAAACCGATCGTGACCCGGCTTGAAACCTTCAACGGTTTCTATCCGGCGGAAGAGGAACATCAGGATTTCCTGACCGAACATCCGAACTATCCGTACATCGTGATCAATGACTTGCCGAAGGTGGCGCAGCTCAAGCAGTTGTACCCGAATCGTTATCAGGAGCAGCCGGTGCTGGTGAAGGCGGGGATGTAAATGGCGATCAGCGACTGCATGCCTGTTCGGCCGACTAGTGCTTGCCCCACATCTGTACGGCAAATTCGACGAAACGCCGCAGTTTCGGCAAACGGTGGCGATCCTGGGCATAGACCAGGTGCATCGGCCGGCTGGGCGGGCAGTAATCGGGCATCAAGGCCAACAGCTTTCCGTCCTTGAGGTCCTGCTCGACCAGGGCGTCGGGCATCATCACGATGCCCATGCCGGTTCGCGCCGCTTGATGCAAACCGGCCGAACTGTTGATCAGCATCGGCCCGCTGACCCCCACGCTGACTTCGCCCTCGGGACCGGCCAAGCGCCATTCCTTTTGCACCGATTGCCAGTCATCCCCGGCCGGATAGGCAAAGGACAGGCAGTCATGGTGTCGCAGGTCTTCAGGCGTTTGCGGTGTGCCGCGACGGGCCAGATAGTCCGGTGACGCGCACATGGTCAGGGTGTAGTCGATCAGCGGGCGGGCGATCAGGTTGGAGGGCTCCAGCGCGCCGAGGCGAAACGCCACATCCAGACCGTTTTCCAGCAGATCCGGGCGCCGGTTGGTCAGTACCACGTCGAGTTTCACCCGCGGGTTTTGCCGGCTGAACTCACTCAGTGCCGGTGCCAGGCGTTCGGTACCGAAGGTCAAGGGTGCGGTGATGCGCAGGTTGCCGCTCGGTTCGTCGAGCGCCTGTTCGGCCAGTCGCTCGGAATCGGCCACCAGCCCCAGCACTTCCAGGCAACGCTGGTAATACGCGACGCCGAACTCGGTCAGCCGCTGGCGCCGCGTCGTGCGGTTGAGCAGACGCACACCCAGCCGTTGCTCCAGGGCCTTGAGGTGGTTGCCGACCATGGTCGTGGACATTTCACACTGCAAAGCGGCGGCGGTCATGCTGCCGGCCTCCACCACTTTCACGTAAACGGTCATTGCCTGGAACAAATCCATTATCAAGCTCGACTTTAAAATGATTGAAGATTTTCAGCGTTTATCCAGCTCAGGTTGCTAACCATACTGCAAAAACACCGACCCTTGCTGGAGCTTGATGTCATGACCGCCGCCTGCCTGATGAGCACTTACCAACCCTTGGCCCTGAGTTTCAACAAAGGCCTGGGCACTCGCCTGTGGGATCAGGCCGGTCGCGAATACCTGGATGCGGTCGCTGGTGTGGCGGTGACCAACGTCGGCCACTCCCACCCGAAAATCGTTGCCGCCATTACTGAGCAGGCCGGGTTGCTGCTGCACACGTCGAATCTCTACAGCATCGACTGGCAGCAACGGCTGGCGCAGAAACTGACTCACCTGGCGGGTATGGATCGGGCGTTTTTCAACAACTCAGGGGCCGAAGCCAACGAAACCGCACTGAAAATCGCCCGGCTGCATGGCTGGCACAAAGGCATCGAGCAGCCGCTGGTGGTGGTCATGGAGAACGCGTTCCATGGCCGCACCCTCGGCACGTTGTCGGCCAGCGATGGCCCGGCGGTGCGCCTGGGGTTCAACAAGCTGCCGGGGGATTTCGTCAAAGTGCCGTTCGGCGACCTCGACGCACTGGACAAGGTGCAACAAGCCCATGGCTCGCGGATCGTGGCGGTGCTGATGGAGCCGATCCAGGGCGAAAGCGGCGTGCAACTGGCGCCACCGGGCTATCTCAAGGCCGTGCGCGAACTGTGTAACCGGCGCTCATGGCTGATGATGCTCGACGAAATCCAGACCGGTATCGGCCGCACCGGCCGATGGTTTGCGTTCCAGCACGAAGGCATCGTCCCGGACGTCATGACCCTGGCCAAAGGCCTGGGCAACGGCGTGCCCATCGGCGCTTGCCTGGCCCGTGGCAAGGCGGCCGAACTGTTCACGCCGGGCAGCCACGGCAGCACCTTCGGCGGTAATCCGTTGGCCTGCCGGGTCGGTTGCACCGTGCTGGATATCGTTGAAGAACAAGGGCTGCTGGAAAACGCCCGGCTTCAGGGGGAGCGCCTGCTCGGAAGATTGCGCACAGAGTTGGCGGGCAACCCGAACGTAATGGCGATCCGTGGTCAGGGGCTGATGATCGGCATCGAACTCAAACAACCGATCCGCGACCTGAGCCTGATCGCCGCCCGGGATCACGGTTTGCTGATCAACGTCACGCGGGGGAAAACCATTCGCCTGCTGCCGCCGCTGACGATTGATGAGCGGGAGGTTGAGATGATAGTCGAAGGGGTGAGTCTGGCGATTTCGCAAGTTCTCGATCGACCGGAGTAATCGTTCAGCGTTGGCTTTGGACCGTAGTAGGTAAGCAGTTTCATCAGACACGTCGAGGCCAACCGGCGTGTTCTTTTTTATTCTGCAACGACTCAGAAAGCATCGGATAAATCGCATTGTCTTCTCCGCATTTGGATAGGTGTTCAGTATCCGTCGGCGTTTCAAAAGACGTTTCCGCAAGTGGTGTAGTCCAGATCCGATTTGAAAGGATCAGACACTGTGGTTAACCGGTACTTTGCATTGCACTGAAAAAATCCGTGATTTCAGTTCGATCCATCAACTGAATCTTTGAACCGGTAAACCCTTCGAACAGGTGCCGATGGGCCGCAAAACCACTGGGGTCATCACGCTTTCGATAGCTTTCGGCCCAGTCCAGCAATGCGATCAATCGTTCATCATCATTGGCTTCCCGATGGCGTATGTTGGCGATGCAATCATCGTCATCAACACACAGCCAGATCAGTGCCGTAGCCCGGTGGAGGATTTCACTGACGATCCAGCCGTAACCCCCTTCGATCACCCAGCGCTCCTCATCGGCCGCGATCCGCGCCATTCCCAGCGCTTCATTTCGGGGGCGAGCGATGCTGTTTTCGTCGGACAACCAGTGAATCTGGTCGAGATCGGTCCAGGGCAGTTGCAAGCGTTCGGCCAGCCGCTGCGCCAGCCAGCTCTTGCCGGAGCCGGAGTTGCCGATGATCAGGGTTCGGGTGAGGTCCATGAGCGACTCCGATCAATTGTGGGAGCGAGCAAGCTCGCGAAAGCGGTGCTTCGGTGAGCATTGATGTTGGATGTGCAGGTCTTATCGCGGGCAAGCCTATAGGTACACCAGAATCCGCCGGCCTGTGCGCCTTGAGGTCCATCGGTAACTTGCCGTGCGTCACTGCTCATCATTTCTGTAAGCCCGTTTATAGTGTCAGTTTTTAGACATTGCTGTGATGTGGGAGGTTGTAGTGAGGGCGATTAGGTTGGCTCAGTTGTGAGTTGGGCTTACGTTCACTGCTGGGCTCAGGAAGTCTATGTGATAGCCAGAGGAACCGTCCCCAATTGCTATATGAACTCCATTAATCCCTTCATTTAATTGAGAGTTGATTTTGTAGTCAATGCTATTTGCGATTGTGTCGTTTACTCCAATAGCAAATTCGGTCAGCTTAAGGCCTCTCGGCCCTGCTGCAAGATCCAATAATTTTATGTGTTCATTGCCATTTATTTTTAGTGAGGTGATTGTATTGTCTTCAATGGCTAATAGTGCACCTTCTTCAGATATGCGATCGCTCAACCATTTTAAAGAGATTTTTAAGCCTTCTGGTAGTGTTGGGTTGGGTCGTCTAAGAACTGTAAGTATTCCGGATATTTTTAAAGTTCCACGAAATGAAAATGGGCATGGTTCTTGTGGGTTCATGTGAGCATAATGAACTTCAAAAAACTCCGCTACGGACTGAATGAAGTTGTTTTCTATGTCCTCTGTAATTAAAGCGTAAGGTTGGGCGTGAGGGGCTGTCGTTATTTGCGCGTCAGCATCATTTCCGCTCAAAAAAAATGAATTGTGTGAGTTTAGCATGTTCAGTATGCGTCTTTGTGTACTTAATGCTTGTTCAAAGTCGCTTATTAGTAATAGGTTTAAGCTATACAGTGCTGCTTCTAAAGTAGGTTCGAATACTTGTGTTGCACAAAAGATGCTTTTTTTGTGTTTGGTGTTTTTTGCAATATCAAATGTCTTTTTCGCTGCGTCATTAGTGAATGAAAAAATGATGCTACTTTTTGGGAGTCTGTCGATGTCAGAGATGTTGATGGTCTTGAATCCTAGTTTCGAGCACTCTTGGAGAAATTCTTCAGAGTCTGCAATTATAGAAGGCTCTTCTTGACAAAAAAGTGTTGATATTATTGTTTTGGATAACATTGGTGCCTCCTTGATTTTTCGATGGGCGGCAAGGGTGATCTTGACGCCCATTTTTACCATTTACTCTTCAGTATGAGCCCAAGCTAACGGCGCCCAGCCAAAGTTTTCCGGGCCGGAAGTTATGCGAGTAAGCTTTTCTTTAATGACGCTTTTCTTTTTCATTTGATCATCCTTTTTCATTTTGTTGGTTTTGTGCACCCTGGTGGTTTTGAGGGGGCGAAATAATTAATACAGATTTTTTTGATGTGTTAAATAGATGATTTGAGGTTTTTTAGAATTAATGATGCTCGTTAGTTGTCCTGTAAGATACTCTTGGTTATTTGTGTAAGTAGTGTCTGTAGTCCTCTTCCGAAAAAATAGTATTTCGCCGAATTTGGTTGTGATGGACGATCTGAAATCGTTAAGTTGGTCTATGAGGCTTCTTTTTAAGAGGAACTCTACATTCAACCGTTAATAGGGGGCTGTTTAGTGCAGGAATCAAAGAAATATCTGACGGATACGTCCGTACACCAAGCCTTGCTACTGGCTGATCTAACAGATCCCGCCGCACCCGATCACGCCATTCGATTATTACTGAAGGAGGTTCTTCAGGGATTAGCGGATAAAGGCTGGCCACAAGCGCAAGTGCAGACGGGCCCGAGAATTGTCTCTGCTGAAGAGAACTACGGATTGCTTGGTTATGACCCATCTGAGATTACGCTTGGTAGTGCACACACTCGATGGGTTGACGAGTGGTCTCTGTTACGGACGCAAACCACTAGCCAAATTCCATCTGCGCTTCAGCGAGCGGCCCAGCTACGACAACCGGGGCAGTCAATATTATTGGCTGCACCTGGCATCACTTTTCGTCGCGACAGCCGGGATCGTTGGCATTGTGCGGAACCGCATCAGATGGATATCTGGGTGCTCGGCGATCCTGATTTGTCGACGCATGAGCATTTGCTTTGCCTGGTCGGCGATATCCTCGAATCTGCCGTGCCTGATATGCCTTGGATCTACAGTGATAGTCCGCATCACTACACTGAGGGCGGGATCGAAGTAAATCTGTTGAATGACGGCGTCCCGGTAGAGGTTCTGGAGTGCGGTCGAATTGCCAAATCTTTGTTGGAGCGACTGAAGATCGATCCTTTGCGCCATGGAGGACTGGCGCTGGGAATGGGGTTGGATCGCTTGACAATGCTGCGAAAAGGCATCCCCGATATTCGTTTGCTGCGTGATCAGAACGAACGAGTACAGGCACAGATGCATGATCTGAATCCGTGGAGTGCCGTCTCTCGGTTGCCTTCGATTACTCGTGATATTTCGTTAGCGGTAACGCCGGGGCTAAGCGAGGAAGTGTTGACTGAAAGGATGTTGCAGGCAGCTGGTGATTGTTCAGATTGGATTGAGGAAATGCAAATCAAAGGGCGCTGGGAGTTCACAGAACTGCCTTCGCAGGCCATCGAACGCCTCGGATTGCTGCCGGGGCAGGAGAATGTGCTACTACGGGTTGTACTGCGTGATTGTTCGCGATCAATCACCACAGCTGAAGCGAATGCCTTGTATTCGAAAATTCAGGTGGCACTCCATGAAGGTGCGCCGGGGGCGGGTTACAGGATGGATTTCCCCAATATTTAACTGGCCTCTTCGCGAGCAGGCCCACAGTATCTGGAAATAGCACAAGAAGTGCGTACGCCAGAAATCCAGTGTGTTCGAGCCTGCTCGCGAAGGCGGTATGACAGTCACAATTGTAGAGACTGACAGACAGCATTCGCGAGCAGGCTCGCACACAGTTTTTTGGTGGTGTTTTCTCTATCTCAATCATCGCCTTCCGGCGCCACCATCCGAGTCTTCGGCGAGCCATTGGAGTTGTGTTGAAAAATGTCCTGCGGCTGACCTTTTTCATTAAAGAACACCTGCCCGATTCCCGCCGAGTTCCATAGCCGCTCACCGGCTTCGGCGTGTTCCGGGACATGCGGCACGATGCGCATGCGTCGACGTTTGGTCAGCCAGTTCAGCGGCGAGCGTGGCGAGTACAGCCAGCGGTTGAGGCGGTCGAACCATTCGAGCAGGGTGGCCGGGAATTCATTCTTGATGCCGCTGCTGGTGATCTGCCAGATGCGCGGCCCGGCCTTGCGGTGGCGGATCAGCACTTCGTAGACGAAGGAATAGTGCACATCGCCTGACAGCACCACGTAGTTACCCGGCGTGCGCGAGTGCCGGAAAATGTTCAGGATCACCTGTGCCGCGCCGCGATGGGCCATCCAGTTTTCCGCGTCCACCAGCAGTGGATAACCGCACCAGCTGAATACCCGCTGCACGGTTTCAATCAGTTTGACGCCGAAGATCGGCGCCGGTGAAACGATGATCGCGCTCGGGTGGTCCAGCAGTTCCTGTTGCAGTTCGCTGAGGGCTTCCCAGTCGAGCAAACCGGAAGGTTGCTTGAGGTTCATCTCGCTGCGCCAGCGCCGGGTGCGGGTGTCGATCACCACGATGGCCGGTGTGGTCGGCAGCACGTAATGCCAGTGCTGAAACTTCAGCAGCTCATCGATCAACTCATCCTGAACAGCGCCGTCGAGATAGCGGTCGTGGGCGCTGGTGCTCAATGCACCGGCCTTTTCCAGCAGGGCACCGAACGCCTCCGGATGATTGCCCCAGCCCTGGCACAACATGTACGCCAGCAGCGCGTTGCCGATGATGCGCCGGGAGAATGGATGGCCGTAGGCCGTTTCCTCCCACTGCGCGGAAAGGTTCCAGTCATCGGTGATGTCGTGATCGTCGAAAATCATCAATGTCGGTAGATGCGCCATTGCTCGCGCGACGTTGCCAAGGCCGGACTTGAAGGCATCGATACGTGTCTGCTCAAGGGCGTAGCGTTCAAGTCTTTGCGGCGTCAGCGTCGGTACTTGAGGCGCGATCAGGGTCCAGGACGTTGGCGACCAGACCAGCAAATACATGGCCATGACTTCGGCGAAGGTCACCAGGTGATTGTCGGCACTGCTGCTGGTGAAAATCGGTTTACGCGCGCCACCGAAAAAACGCTCGCGCAGGGTTTCATTGCTTTGCAGCGCCGGCAGCAGATCCGCACGGTGGTAGTAGCTGGCCGGATGCTCGTAGAGCCTGGCGCTGTCGCTGACCACGGCACCGTCGAGGTGCTCCCCGAACAGGCCCAGGCGCTCGATCAAGGCGTGGATCGCCCGCAACATCGGCCCCGCGACGTCGTCGGTGTAGACCTGATCGCCGGTCATCATCAGCAGCGCCGGGCGGTCCTTGGCGGCATGTTTTTGCGCCAGCAACCGATCGACGCAAAGCAAGCCGTCAGCTGCCGGGTGATGAGGTTTGCGGCAAGAGCCGTGCAGCAATTGATCGACCTGCGCGCGCAGGACGAAGTTCGGGCAACGGGCATCGCCGTACAGCAGGTGTGGCGCCCAGTCGGCAATGCCTTTTTCTGCGCCATCGATCAGCAGGTCATATTCGATCGACTCATCCCGGGGCAGGGCGCAGTCCAGTTGCACATCGATCAAGTGCACAAAGGCATGAGCCCCCACCGCAATCACCGTGCATTGCCCGGCATCGAGACGGATATCGCCGACGACCTGCAAGCGCAAGGTCAGCGCCAGCGCCCGGGAACCCACCAGCCACAGCGCCAGCCGCGTGGGCTCGAGGCGCCGCAACAGCGGGCCAGCCAGGACCGGCGGCAGGGCTTGGCGATCGTCGGGCAGAGGCAGCGTTTCGGACATCCGGATTCAAGACTCTTGGGGATCGAGGCGGGCGATGATAGCGCAGGTGGCGAAGGGACAGGCTAGAGTGAGTTTGCCGCGCCATGTGTCGGCGTTTCGAGTGAAAGGCCGAAAACCCCAAGGCCGGATTCAGCAACCCGCAAACACCGGTCGCCCCCGCCTGTCACCAAATGAAAAGCCATTGTCGTCTGATGAGAAGCGTCTCAACAGGCCGCGTCCTACAGTCCAATCAGCGCAATTCGATGCAACACGCCCATATTGCAGATTGGAGAATAAGAAAAATGGCCAAAGCCGTACGCTTTTATGAAACCGGTGGTCCCGAAGTTCTACGTTACGAGGACGTCGAAGTCGGCGAACCCGGTCCAGGCCAGGTTCGTCTCCGTCATGTGGCGGTTGGACTGAACTATGCCGACACCTATTTCCGTAACGGTACCTATCCGATTCCCCTGCCCAACGGCATGGGCGTCGAGGCCTCTGGCGTAGTCCAGGCCGTTGGTGAAGGGGTCACCAACGTCGAGGTCGGTGATCGCGTCACCTACACCGGTTTTCTCAACACCCTCGGCGCCTACAGCACCGAACGCCTGATCCCGGCCGCACCGCTGATCAAACTGCCGGAAACCATCAGCTTCGAGACGGCCGCCGCCATGACCATGCGCGGTTTGACGTCTTCGTACCTAATGCGCCGCATCTACGACTTCAAGGCTGGCGACAGCATCCTGCTGCATGCCGCTGCCGGTGGTGTCGGCCTGATTGTTTCGCAGTGGGCCAAGTTGTTGGGCCTGAACGTGATCGGCACGGTTTCGACCGAGCAAAAAGCGGAAATCGCCCGGGCTCACGGTTGCGACCATACGATCAATTACAGCCATGAAGACGTTGCTGCGCGGGTTCGCGAACTGACCGACGGTGTCGGCGTCAACGTGGTGTTCGACAGCGTTGGCAAGAACACCTTCATGGGGTCGCTGGACTCGTTGAAACCCCGTGGCCTGATGGTCTGCGTGGGTACCGCGTCCGGGCCGATCCCGGCGTTCGACCCGGTGATGCTGGCGATGAAAGGTTCGCTGTTCCTGACCCGTCCGGCCTTGGCCAACTACATCAGCGACCCGGCGGAAAAAGCCGCCCTGGCCGGCGAGTTGTTCGACCACGTCGGCAGCGGCCGGATCAAGATCGAGATCAACCAGCACTACGCCTTGCAGGATGCGGTGCAGGCCCATCGCGACCTTGAATCACGCAAGACCACGGGCTCGTCGATTTTCGTTATTTAAGGAGCGGCCAGCCATGAAAGTCGAACAATTGACCTGCAACATCGGCGCCGAACTGATCGGCGTCAATCTTGCCGACGCGGTGCATGACGACGGTCTGTTTGCCGAGATTCGTGCCCAGTTGCTCAAGCATCGGGTGGTGTTCCTGCGCGATCAGGACATCACCCGCGCCGAGCACGTGGCCTTCGCCCGGCGCTTCGGCGAGCTGGAAGATCATCCGGTGGCCGGCAGTGATCCGGATCATCCCGGGCTGGTGCGGATCTACAAGAATCCCGACCAGCCGATGGACCGCTATGAAAACGCCTGGCACACCGATGCCACCTGGCGCGAGGCGCCGCCAATGGGCTGCGTATTGCGCTGCGTCGAATGCCCGCCGGTCGGCGGCGACACCATGTGGGCCAACATGGTCGAGGCTTACGCGAATTTGCCGGAGGACGTGAAAGCGAAAATCGCCGACCTGCGCGCCCGCCACAGCATCGAAGCGAGCTTCGGCGCCGCCATGCCGATCGAAAAGCGTCTGGCGCTGAAGGCGATGTACCCGGATGCCGAACATCCGGTGGTGCGCACCCACCCGGAAACCGGCGAGAAGGTGCTGTTCGTCAATGCCTTCACCACCCATTTCAGCAACTACCACACCCCTGAACGGGTGCGCTTCGGCCAGGACGCCAACCCCGGCGCCAGCGAGTTGCTGCGCTACCTGATCAGCCAGGCATACATCCCCGAGTATCAGGTGCGCTGGCGCTGGAAGCCCAACAGCATCGCCATCTGGGACAACCGCAGTACCCAGCACTATGCCGTCATGGATTACCCGCCGTGCCATCGCAAGATGGAACGCGCCGGGATCATCGGCGACAAGACGTTCTGATCGAACGCCATCTGCATCCGCTCTCGTAAACACGTCTGCCCGGCACGACCCCGGGTGGACGGAACAATCATAAGAACTGGCATAAGAACTGGAGTAGACCATGCAATTCTTCGACGATTCGCTGCACCCGGAAAACATGGAAAAGGTAGTCATCACCGTGGCCCCGTACGGCCCGGAGTGGATGCCGGAAGACTTCCCGGAAGACATCCCGCTGACCATGGACGAGCAAGTCCAGAAAGCGGTCGATTGCTATGAGGCTGGCGCCACGGTTCTGCACTTGCACGTGCGTGAACTGGACGGCAAGGGCTCCAAGCGCCTGTCGAAGTTCAACGAGCTGATTGCCGGTGTGCGTGAAGCCGTGCCGGACATGATCATCCAGGTTGGGGGCTCTATTTCCTTCGCTCCGGAAAGCGATGGTGAAGCGGCCAAGTGGCTGTCCGACGATACCCGCCACATGCTGGCCGAGCTGACGCCGAAGCCGGATCAGGTCACCGTGGCAATCAACACCACCCAGATGAACATCATGGAGCTGTTGTATCCGGAATACCTGGAAGGCACTTCCCTGGCCAATCCGCTGACCCAGGCCGCCTACAGCGAAATGACCGTACCGGCCGGCCCGGCTTGGGTTGCCGAGCACCTCAAACGCCTGATGGAAAATGGCATTCAGCCGCACTTCCAGTTGACCGGCATGCACGCCATGGAAACCCTCGAGCGCCTGGTGCGCAGGGGTATCTACAAGGGCCCGCTGAACCTGACCTGGATCGGCATCGGCGGCGGCTTCGACGGCCCGAACCCGTTCAACTTCTTCAACTTCATCCACCGCGCGCCGGACGGTTGCACCCTGACCTCCGAATCGCTGCTCAAGAACGTCATGCCGTTCAACACCATGGCGATGGCCATGGGCATGCACCCGCGCGTGGGCAATGAAGACACTATCATTGATCACAAGGGCGATCGTTTCGGCTCGGTGGCACAGATTCAGCAAACCGTGCGCATCGCCCACGAACTGGGCCGCGAAATCGCCACCGGCAAAGAAGCCCGCGAGATCTACCGCATCGGCGTGCAGTACGAAACCATCGAAGAAACGCTGTTGGCCAACGGCATGGCCCCCAACCGCAAGGCTGGTCAAAAAGGCGTGCCGCAACGCGGCTGACCGACGGGCGAGCAAGCGGCCGTGACCGCTCGCTCGCCTTACTGCAACACGCTTGATAACAACAATAAATAAAAGCTTTGAGGAGGCTGCATGGCCTTTCACCCAATCGCCGCGGACGATGACGACGCAGGTTGCGTCGGCGTTGCGCGCCAATATGCCTGGATCGTCTTTGCACTGACGTTCGGCCTGTTGATTTCCGATTACATGTCGCGTCAGGTACTGAACGCGGTGTTCCCCCTGCTCAAGACTGAGTGGGCGTTGAGTGACGGACAGCTGGGTCTGCTCAGCGGCATCGTTGCCCTGATGGTCGGCCTGCTGACGTTTCCCCTGTCGTTGATGGCCGACCGCTTTGGCCGGGTCAAGAGCCTGGCGCTGATGGCGTTCCTGTGGAGCGTGGCGACCTTGGGTTGCGCGTTGGCGCAGGACTACCAGCAGATGTTCATCGCGCGGTTCATGGTCGGTGTCGGCGAAGCCGCCTACGGCAGCGTGGGCATCGCAGTGGTGATCTCAGTGTTCCCCAAACACATGCGCGCCACCCTGGCCAGTGCATTCATGGCCGGCGGGATGTTCGGTTCGGTGTTGGGCATGGCCCTGGGCGGCGCCATCGCTGCCAAGCTGGGCTGGCGCTGGTCGTTCGCAGGCATGTCGTTGTTTGGCCTGTTTCTGGCGGTGCTTTATCCGCTCATCGTCAAGGAAGCGCGCATTGCGCCACAGCGTGCCGCGCAGATTGCGAACAAAACGGCTGCTGCGGTCAAGCGTCCGCTGCGCACGCTGTGGTCCAGCCGTTCGGTGGTGTCGACTTATATCGCCAGCGGCTTGCAGTTGTTCGTCGGCGGCACGGTGATGGTGTGGATTCCCAGCTACCTCAATCGCTACTACGACATGCCCACCGACAAGGCCGGTGGCATGGCGGCGATCATCGTGTTGTGCAGCGGTGCGGGCATGATCCTGTGCGGCATGCTCAGCGATCGCCTGTGTCGCAACTCGCCGGAGCGCAAGGTCAGCCTGGCTATCGGCTTCTGCCTGGGCAGTTGCCTGCTGTTGTCGGCGGCGTTTGCCTTGCAGGCAGGGCCATTGCAACTGCTGCTTATCTGCCTGGGCATGCTGATCGCCACCGGTACCACGGGGCCTGCCGGCGCGATGGTTGCCAACCTGACCCATTACTCGGTGCACGGTACGGCGTTCGCCACGCTGACCTTGGCCAACAACATGCTGGGGCTGGCACCGGGACCGTTCATCACCGGCCGGGTGTCCGACCTCATCGGTCTGCATGCCGCGTTTCAACTGGTGCCACTGGTCAGCCTCGCGGCGGCTGCGGTGTTCTTTTATGCCAAGTGTCATTACCACAAAGATATTGCCCGGCTTCAGGGTCAGAGCGTGCCTGACCCTGTCGGTGAAGCGGGTTTAGAGGTGAAGTTGTGAGTCGTCGTTTACGTATTGATGTGTTTTTCGATTTTATCTGCCCTTGGTGCCTGATCGGCAAACGCCAACTGGAGCATGCGCAGGTACAGTTTCGCAGTCGCCACCCGGATGTGCAGATCACCACGGTGTGGCATGGCGTGCAGTTGTTGCCTCAGTTGCCGGTACAGGGTGAACCCTTCGCCGAGTTCTATCGCAAACGCCTGGGTAATGCGGACGCCATGACCATGCGCCAGGCACAGGTACAGCAGGCTGCCGGGGCGGTTGGACTGGCCATCGACCTCAGCCGCATCGAGACGATGCCCAACACCGCAGACGCTCATCGCTTGTTCGAGCGTGTCAGCGAAATGGGCAATGCCAGTCAGCGTGAAATGTTGCTCGAACGACTGTTCGCCGCTTATTTCCACAGACGCGAAAACCTCGGTTGCCGCGAGACTTTGCTGGCCATTGCCCGCTCCTGTGGCGTCGATGCGAACGGAGTGCTCGATTGCCTGAAGGGCGACGCCACGCCATTTGAAGGATCCCCCGGCGCAACCAGTGGCGTGCCGAGCTTTCAGTTCGACCGCCGCATGACGGTGATTGGTGCGCAACCTGCTCAGGCACTGCTCGGGGCGATGAATGAAGCCCTTAAGGAAAGTGATCGCGAGCGGCAGCCAGCATGACCCGGCGCATTCCCGTGCCTGCCGGCAAACACCCGCAGGCCGGTGGCCGGGCGCTGTTCGAATTCGAAGACAAAAGCCTGGCGTTGTTCAACGTCGACGGGCAGCTGTTTGCCATCGATGACAGCTGCCCGCATCAGGGCGCCTCGCTGTGTGGCGGGCGCCTTGAGGGGCGGGTGATTCAATGCTGCGCCCATGGCCTGCGCTTCGATTTGCGCAGCGGCTACATGCTCAATTCCACCCAGGTCAAAGTCACCAACTACCCGGTCGAGATCATCGACGACCAGGCGTTTATCGTCATCGCTTCCGAGGAGTCCGCGCCATGAGCGTCATTGCTCTCACCCGTATCCACAGTCGCACGCGCGAACTGGCTCCGGGTTTCATCGTCAGTCTGATCGTGGCCGCCGCCGCGTCGTTCTTGTCCGAGCACTACGGTGCGCCGGTCATGCTGTTCGCCTTGCTGTTGGGCATGGCCTTGAACTTCCTGGCCGATGACGGCCCGTGCAAGGCCGGTATCGAGTTCACCGCCCGCACGGTGTTGCGCATCGGCGTGGCGCTGCTGGGCATGCGCATCACCCTGGAACAAATGGCCGCGCTGGGCTGGAAGCCGATAGCGCTGGTGGTGATTCTGGTGGTGGTGACCATCAGTGTTTCGGTGGTCGCGGCCAAGGCTCTGGGCTTCCAGCGTCTGTTCGGCATGCTTACCGGCGGTGCGACGGCGATCTGCGGAGCCTCGGCGGCATTGGCGCTGGCAGCGGCATTGCCGAACCATCCGCAGAAAGAACGCGCGACCTTGTTCACTGTGATTGGTGTTTCGGCACTGTCCACGATGGCGATGATCGTCTACCCGATGATCGCCAACTGGCTGCAGCTGTCGCCGCAGGTGGCGGGCGTGTTCCTCGGCGCCACGATCCACGACGTGGCCCAGGTGGTCGGCGCCGGCTACAGCATGTCGACCGAGACGGGCGACACGGCCACGGTGGTCAAGCTGATGCGCGTTGCCATGCTGCTGCCGGTGATCGTCACCGCCGCAATGATCACCCGCATGCAGGGTGCCGACCCGACGGGCAAACGCCCACCATTGTTGCCGTGGTTCGCCGTCGGTTTTCTGATTCTGGCCTGCATCAACAGCACCGGATGGGTGGCGCCTGCCGTGCAAGGATCGGTCAACGAACTGTCGCGCTGGTGCCTGGTGATCTCCATCAGCGCCTTGGGCATGAAGACCCGGCTCAGGGAGCTGGCAGCAGTCGGGATCAAGCCGATTCTGCTGATGGTGGGGGAGACGGTGTTCCTGGTCGTGCTGGTGTTGTTGTTGCTGCACTGGGGCCTCTAGGCCCTGTCAAGAAAGACTGTTTGCGAAGCCTCTTTTGTAGCAGCTGGCGAAGCCTGCGTTCGAGGGCGAAGTCCTCGCAAATCCGGTATACGCGGGTTGATTGACACACCGCGTTGCATGGTTTTACGACTGCTTCGCAGCCGAACGCAGCCGAACGCAGCCTCGCAGGCTCGGCAGCTGCTACAGAGTGCCGAACTGCGTCTACTCCTGGCGCAGTGCGGCGCCCGGCCGGTGTCACAAACACCGGTCTTTCGCGGCGACTGTACCAGCAGTCGCCGTTTTTTATTGGGTTGATTCGGGGGTAGAAAGTCCCTTATTACCAGCTGCCATAGGGAATGCCGAAGCGTTCGATGTAGCGTTGGGAGGAGTCTTTGATCTTCCACGCGTACCGGCCCTCGTTTTTTCCAAGATACGGACCCAGTGGCTCGATATCGACTTGCCCGCGGTCGACTTTGTGGGCGTGGAAACAATCGTCGCGCGTCCACACCTGGATTATTCCTCCAGGTGCCAACCCCAAGTTGAGTGATGCTGCGGGGTTGGCGGAATATTCTGGTGTTTTATGACAACGTCGCGCGGTCGAGTTGCGCATGATGTCGCGGGTCGACTCGGAGATATCGATCCAGCCGGCGTAGGTCTTGCGTTCGACAATCGATTGCCAGCGTACAAAGAGGCGTTTTGGCAGATCGGCGCCCAACACCGGCATGCCCTCACCACCAGTGCCCACCCAACCCCGAGCATTTTCGGTGCCATTTTCGAGATCGCTGCTGCCCGCAGAACCCGCAGCGACATCGTGAATGATTCGCCCCTTTATGTCCTCGACAGCTGAGGTTTCGACCCAAACCGACATGTGAGCAGGCTCGGTAAAGCCGATGTACCACCATCGTGTTTTGAAGTCATTTTTGGCCGACAGCGGATCGACGGCTTGGCAGGCGCTAATCAAGAGCATTGCCAGTAACGCAAACAGGACTTTCATGGTGACAGCCTCCATTCTGGTGCATGGGGGTGGTGCACCCGTACGGCATCCGCCGTGGGGACATGGGCATAGGCCAGCTCGAATCGGGTAGTACGAGGTCCGGAGAGAAAGGTCGGGTTCCAGTGCGCCGACTGGTGGATGTAACGGAGCTTCAG
Organism: Pseudomonas sp. GW821-FHT01C01; assembly: GCF_059422645.1. Taxonomy (NCBI): domain Bacteria; kingdom Pseudomonadati; phylum Pseudomonadota; class Gammaproteobacteria; order Pseudomonadales; family Pseudomonadaceae; genus Pseudomonas; species Pseudomonas sp. GW821-FHT01C01. The sequence goes on from NZ_JBWKXF010000054.1 coordinate 21,353, forward strand.
CAGTTGCTCTTCGGCGGCGGTCAGGTGGTAGTCGCCTGCGACGAATCGGGCACAAAGACTTTGCAGGTTATCGGGCACCTGGGTGTCGGGTTCGTTTGGGTAAGGCAAAAACTCACAACCGTGTTTTTTGGCCGCCTCACACATCACCCGCAAATACACCCGCGACAACCCGGCACTGACCTTGCGCCGTAGCTGCAAGCCGACAAACACCCGCTTCTGTTTCGGCGCTGCCTGCTCTCTGGGGGCAGGCAGTAGCTTGACGGGATCTGGAGTCACCAGTTCCAGCATTTCCAGTGGCCAACCCTTGGCGTGCCATTTTTCCCGTTCCTGCTCGGCCTCGCGGTAGATCGAGGTGGTTTTGACCTCGGTGAATTCGCCCACGTCCAGGGCTTGCAGGGGACTGAGTAGCACGCACTCTTCGACGTCGTCGCGGTAGCCCCCGCCGATGTCCGAGTGAGCCCCTGGCAGGCTGATTTCCGGATGGTCCGGGCCGACGCGATTGAGGGCGAAGTTGGCGCGGTGTTCGTCCCGGGCCACCAGTTGCAGAACGTTGGGGAAGAAACGCGGCGCCAAATGCAACTTGACCCCGGGAGCTGCAGGGCTGCGCACATACCCCAGGTTACTCAGGCCACCCACGGAAGCGACGGTGTCGAACAGACCGATGAACCCGGTCTTGACCCCTTCACCGAACACCTTGCTGAAGCCGCGGGCGAACAGGCGGTCCGGCAGGTACAACGTATCTTCGAGCGGGCTGTTGATGCCGGTCATGCACAAGTAGGCGAAGTGGCGGGCGGCGGCTGCCCCACGGCTGAAGCCGAAAACGTCGAAGATCAGGGACTGGATCTGTATGTCCGGAAAGTCATCGTGAAAGCTGCGTAGCTGACGCTTGATCAGACTGAACGCGAGGTACACTCGGGCCTCGATACCGGTCTCACCACGACCAAACGCGGCGCCCAGCAGACTGTCTGGTTCGCCTGCGGTCGTGCCAATCCCTTCGACGTAGACTTTATCGAACGCCCGTTTTTGCTGGATGACTTTCCCCGTGTCAGTTGTTTTCGAGTACAACTCATGCAACCGCTTAACATTCGTCACTTCCCCCCCATAACTGCTCTCAGGGTCCCGCATATACGGCTTGCAACTGCCATCCAGATCGTCCTCCGACACCGGATGATGAGCTCCGCATTTGCGCCCCATCTCGACATTGAACGGGTTGTTGCCGGTGCCGTCGAAAAACACGCCGATGCGCAGGGTGACCTTTACGCGCGCCGCTTCTTCCCGGGCCTTTTTTTCTTCCCACGCCTGGTTGGCCTGCTCTTCGCGCGCCCGTTGTCGGGCCAGCATTTCGGCGTATTTGCGTTGCTCCTCTGCCGCATCCCAGTGCTTGGGCTGTCGGGCGCGTGCCTTGGCCTGGTCGCGGCAGACGGCGCAGTGGTACCCCTCAAGATCTTGTTCCATGAGTGCATTCCTTTCAGCGAAATGCCCCTCCCTGGGCGCCAAATCAGGTGATCGATTTTTAGGGGTAAGCGTGCGTGTCGAGGACGGGAGGACGCTGCCAGTTGCAGCCTATTTGCTTGTGGGATCGGTCTGGGAAGATTGAGGTCTGGGGCTGTCAGAAAAGCCTTCAAGCAACGAGAGCGGGGCGATGGGGCGTGTAGAGCACGGCCCCGTGGTGACCTGGACTGCCTGCGTAGTTACCCTTTAATCCAGGGTTCGAGGCGTTCAGGATTCTTTGGCGTCAGAGTGGGGTTTTGCTCCACCTTGTTTCTGCGTGCTGCGCCATGAAGCCGGTGGCATGCCGAACTGGTTGATGAACCAGCGGGTAAACGAACTGGCCATCGAGTAGCCGAGCATGTCGGCAATGCGGCTGAGCGAGTAGTTCGGGTTGTCCAGATAACGCAGCACCAGGTCGCGGCGCACGTCGTTGATCACGTCGTTGAAGGCGCAGCCATCGTCCTTGAGGCGGCGTTGCAGGGTGCGCACGTTCATGCCCTGGCTCTGGGCGACCTGTTCGATGGTGGCGCGCCCCATGGGCAACAGCAGGTAGATGGCTTTGCGCACCTCGAACAGCATCGAGTTCCCTTCGTGGCTCTGCAGCGAGTCGAGGTAGCTCTGGGCGTAGCGGGCCATGGCCGGGTCGGCGTTGGGGTTGGTCATGTCGAGGCTTACGTCCGGGCAGACGATGCCGTTGAATTCGCTGCCGAACTCCAGGTTGCAGCCGAACAGCCGGCGATGCAGGTGCAGGTTGTCCGGTGGCTGGTGCATGAAGTTGACGCTGTAGGGGTGCCAGTGTGAGCCGAGCAGGGCCGAGCACAGCCGGAACATCACACCGATAGCCAGCTCGGTGGCCTGGCGACTGGGCATTGGCGTTTCGGTGACCACCTCTTCGCGAATGATCACCATCTTGCCGGCCTCTTCAATGAAGATGGCCAGCGAATCATTCATCAGGTGCCGGTAATCCACCACGACCTGCAAGGCATCGCGCAGGGTGCGCTGGTGGCTGAGCAGCAGGCTGACCACGCCGAAGTCCGAGAGCTGGCGCGACTCGGCCATGCTCAGGCCGAAGGTCTGGCAACCGCTGGCGGCGGCGGAGTCTTCCAGCAACCGTACGGCGGCATCGATGTGGATGCGGTGTTCAGGGGCTTGCAGTTGGGCCCTGCTCAGGCCGACAGCGGCCAGCACGTCGCGCGGGTTAAAACCCAGGTACTGGGTGACCTCCAGGTAGTTGGTCAAGACGGCGGCGCGAACAAGCTTGGGCATGCGAGGTTCTTCCCTGGGCCGATGGCGGTTGGCGTGAGCGTGGCGACTATATCCAGCGTATCAACAGTTGAACAGTTGTCATGTCGTTGATGATTTCCCTGCGCTCAGGTCAACAATCCTCTGCGCTGCGCACAGACATCAGCGCTCATCCGTTGATTACAGTGACCCTGCGCCAACCTGCGGGGTTTTACGACCAGCGGTCGCAGTGTCCTGCTGTCCGACAATTTGTCATCAAAAGAAAAGTGCCTGACGTCCAATGTAAAGCGCTTCGGGTGGGCGCTCTTTAATGTCGACACTACAAAAAGCCCCTGGCGCAAACAGCCAGTCGAGTTATCGAGAAAGCAAAGGTGTTGACGTGGACAAATTGCAAACTGCCGCCACCGTTCTGATCGTCCCGGGTCTGCGCGAGCACGTGGCTGAACATTGGCAAACGTTGCTGCAAGCCAGGCTGAGCAAAGTGCGCAGCGTCCCGCCACTGGAAACCGACAAACTCGACTGCATGGCCCGTGTCCGGGCAATCCAGCACGAACTCGAGCAAATTGACGGGCCAGTGATTCTGGTGGCCCACAGTGCCGGCGTGCTGATGGTCGCGCATTGGGCGGCGCATTACAGTCGTCCGATCAAGGGCGCTTTGCTGGCCGCGCCACCGGACCTCGATGCGGTCTGGCCGTCCAACTATCCTTCTTCTGAAACCCTGCGTAGCCAGGGCTGGAATCCTCTGCCACAAGGCCCGCTGCCGTTCCGCAGCATCGTGGCCGGCAGCACCAACGATCACCTTGCCAGTCTTCCTGCGGTCACCCGCATGGCAGAAGGCTGGGGCGCCGAATTGCTCAATCTGGGCGATGTCGGCCACCTCAATCCGGCCGCAGGATTTGGCCACTGGCAGCAAGCCGAAGCACTCATCCTGGAGCTGGACCGCTAGTACAAGGAGCTGGACTGGCAGTACGCCAACCGGCATTTGCCCTCATTCCTTAAACGCAAACCCATCTATGTTTGCGTGAGGGCGGCTGCGCTTAAAACAAATACAAAAAGGCGGAGACAACGCAATGCACAACAATAAGAGTCACGGCTTCACCGCAGCACGCTACACCTTGTTGGCCTCGGCCATTCTGGCCGTCATCGCGCCGGCGGCCCATGGGGTCGAGCTCGATTTGGGCAACCCGGACTGGACCGCGCGCCTGGATAACACCGTCAAGTACAACTACGGCGTGCGCACCGAAAGCGCCGACAAACGCATGTTGGGAACGCCGAATAACAACGACGGCGACTACAACTTCCGCAAGGCCGGCACCAACATCACCAACCGTATCGACCTGTTGACCGAAATGGATGTGGTCTACAAGAATTCCATGGGCTTTCGCGTCAGCGCCGCCAGCTGGTACGACAAGGCCTATGACAACACCGGTTCCAACTCCAACCCATTCGTCAACGGCAATGGATCGACGTCGGGCCTGATCGCCAACGACCCGCGCCTGGCTGCGGTCACCAATGACAACGTCGGCAATGGCAGCCCGCACCTGAGCAACTATGCCCAGCGCTACTACAGCGGTCCTTCGGGCGAAATCCTCGATGCCTTCGTGTTCTACAGCACCGAAGTGGGCGAGGAGTCGATGTTCAGCGCCAAGGCCGGTCAGCACAACGTGTTCTGGGGCGAGACCATTCTCAACCCGGTGCACTCGGTCAGCTACGGCCAGTCCGGCCTCGACCTGGCCAAGCTTGCCGCGTCGCCGGGCACCGAAGCCAAGGAACTGTTCGTCCCGCGCAATCAACTGTCGATGACGTTCACTGTCAATCCGGAATTGACCCTGGGTGCCCAGTACTTCCTCGATTGGGACGCCGCGCGTCTGCCCGAAGCCGGTACTTACTACGGTGGTTCGGATCTGATCGGCTATGGTGCGCAGTCGTTCCTGCTCGGCAACACCAACGCCAAGGTGCCTGGCAGCCCGCTGGGTTGTGGCCTGGCGCCGTGCAACGCGTTGACCAACGTGCGTCGCGGCCATGACCTGACACCGGGCAGCAGCGGCGACTGGGGCGTCATGGCCAAGTGGTCGCCGGCCTGGCTGGATGGCACTCTCGGCGTCTACTACCGCGAGACTTCGGAAATCCTGCCGCAAGCCTGGCTGGATGCCAGGGGCATTACCTCGGCCAACCCCAACGGCACCCGGCCGGCAGGGCAAGTGCCTGCGGTGGTCAACACCCTCAATTCGCTGGACACCGCCACCTATCAACTGGCGTATGCCGACAACATCAAGATCTTTGGCCTGAGCCTGTCCAAGGACGTGGGCGGGGTCAGCGTCGGCTCGGACCTGAACATCCGTCACAACATGCCGCTGGCCAGTATTCCGGCGATTGTCAGTACCCGCAGCCCGCTGGGCCTGGGTCAAGGTCTGGGTCTGCTGCCTGCACGTACGGACGCCACCGGTGTGGTCTACGACACCCCGAGCCGCGGCGACAGCATGAGCGCCACCGGTGACACCTTGCACTGGACGCTCAACGGTCTGATGACCCTGCCGAAAACGCCAGTGTTCGATCAGGCAACAGTGCTTGCCGAGCTGTACTACAGCAACCTGCTCAAGCTCGATAGCAAGAACGAAGCGCTCTACAAGGGCAAGGACAGCTATCGCGGCATCGACGCACCGACCCGGGACAACTGGGGCATCGCGGTCAACTTCACACCGACCTGGTACCAGGTGTTCCCCGGTGTCGACCTCAACGCGCCGATGGCGGTCAACGTGGGTCTCGCCGGTGTGTCGCCGGTCTCCGGTGGCGGTGCCAAGGACACCGGCAACTATGCCGTTGGCGTCGGTGCCGTTGTGTACAACAAATACTTTGTCGACCTGAAGTACGTGGACTCCTTCGGCAAAACCGAAAAATGCAATGTCAGCGGTGTGAGCACCGGCCCGAACGGCGGTGACGGCTCCACTCCGAACGCCTTCAGCGGCAACGAAAACTACGCCTGTTTCGCCGGTGGCTATTCGTCCTTCTCCGGAGGTGGTGCCACGACTGAGGACCGTGGCGCCGTGTACCTGACGATGAAAACAACCTTTTGATTCACCACTGATTTGCTCAATGCAAGCAGGAGAATAACAAGATGAAATTTGTACAAACCGTGTTGGCCGCTTCGCTGGCCATGGTCCTTGCCGCCCAGGCACAGGCCGCTGTTTCAACCCAGGAAGCTGCCAAACTGGGCACCAGCCTGACCATGGTGGGCGCTGAAAAAGCCGGGAACGCTGATGGTTCCATCCCTGCCTACAACGGTGGCCTGACCACCGCGCCGGCCAGCTTCAAAGCCGGCGACAGCATGCGTCCGGATCCGTTTGCCAGCGAAAAACCGCTGTTGGTGATCGACGGCAAGAATGTCGATCAATACAAGGGCCTGCTCACGGCAACCACGGCAGAACTGGCCAAGCGATTCCCGACTTTCCATGTCGACGTGTTCCCGACGCACCGCACAGTTTCGCTGCCCCAGGCCATTCTGGATAACGGCGTGAAGAACGCCAGCGGCGCCAAGTCCCTCGAAGGTGGCCTGGCCATCGACAACGTGCTGCCGGGCATTCCGTTCCCGATTCCACAATCGGGCAACGAAGCGATGTGGAACTTCCTGCTGCGCTACCAAGGCGTCAGCATCAGCTCCAAGTACGACTCCTGGAACGTCGACTCAGCCGGCGTGGCGAGCCTGGCGACCACCGGGCAAGCGAACATCTCCTACCCGATCTATGAAAATCTCTCGCAGCCGATCAGCAGCGCCGACGTGTACTACCAGATGAAGCTGGCGTACACCGGCCCTGCGCGCCGGGCCGGTGAGGCGATCATGCTCAAGGACGCCGCCAACCCGTTGCAGCAGCCGCGTCGTGCCTGGCAGTACTTGCCGGGGCAGCGACGGGTCAAGCTGGCGCCGAGCCTGGCGTACGACACGCCTAACCCGGGGACCGCCGGCGCGGGCACCTACGATGACGTGTTCGTGTTCAACGGTGCGCTGGATCGCTACGACTGGAAGCTGGTGGGCAAGCAGGAAATGATCGTGCCCTACAACACCTACAAGCTGACCTACGTCCAGGATCCGAAGTCGCTGACCACCGCCAACCACCTGGCACCAGACTTCGTGCGCTGGGAAAAACACCGCGTCTGGGTCGTCGAAGGCAACCTCAAGGCCGGTGCGCGTCACATCTACGCCAAGCGTCGCTTCTACCTCGACGAAGACAGCTGGACCGCTCTGGCCTCGGATCAATATGACGCCCGTGGTCAGCTCTATCGCGGCTCCTTCGCCTTCCTGAGCCAGAGCTATGACAAGCAGGTGCCGGACTCCACGCCGTTCATGATCTACGACCTGGTCGGTGGTTCCTACAACATCAACGGCGTAGTCGGCCCTTACGGCGGCATCAAGTACATCGACCCGCTCTCCAAGGCGCAGTGGTCGTCGGAATCCCTGGCAGGCGCCGGTATTCGCTAAGCCAACCGCAAGCAAACGCTCGCACGATCCACTGTAGGAGCGAGCTTGCTCGCGATGGACCAGAGGGCGACGCGGGCATCCAGACAGCACGCGTAATCGTTCACGTCCATCGCGAGCAAGCACGCTCCTACAGCGGCATGACCTGCACGTCAGGCACACGCAAGTGTGCCTCGACGCGGTTTTCCGAAGAGGACGCGGTATGTGTTCGTATAAAAACTGTTTGCAGCTGGCGTTGGGCGTCGTGCTCGGCCTGTTGCAAGGCGTCACCCACGCGGCCGATTACGTCGATGTGCTGGACCTGCCCGCCAGGGTCAGTGCCTTGGCCATCAACAGCCCGTTGTCCGGCATGACCCGCGCCGGTGGGCGTGTGATTACCGTCGGCCAGCGTGGCCATATTCTGTTTTCCGATGATTCGGGAAACCACTGGCAACAGGCCGTCGTACCGGCCAGTGCCGACCTCACTGCGGTGAATTTTCCGACCACCACCCAAGGCTGGGCGGTGGGTAATGACGGCGTGGTGCTGCACAGCAGCGACGCCGGCGCGACCTGGCAAAAGCAACTCGACGGTCGTCAGATCGGCGCTTTGCTGGTCAAGCATTACACGGCGCTGGCCAGCGCCGAACCGGGCAATGAGCAATGGCCCCAGTTGGCTATGGAAGGCCAACGACTAGCCGATCAAGGCGCGGACAAACCGCTGCTAGACGTCTGGTTCGCCAACGACAAAGTCGGCTATGTAGTCGGCGTGTTCAACCTGATCCTGCGCACCGACGACGGCGGCCAGACCTGGACGCCGTTCCAGGATCGCACCGACAACCCGCAGAGCTTGCACCTCAACGCAATTGCCTCCACCGGTGACAGTTTGTATATCGCCGGCGAGCAGGGTCTGTTGCTCAAATGGGATGACAATGCCCAGCGCTTCGCCGCCGTGTCGACGCCGTATCAGGGCAGCTTCTTCGGCGTGCTCGGCAAGCCCGGCGAAGTGCTGGTCTACGGACTGCGCGGCAACGTGCTGCGCAGCACCGACGGCGGCCAGAGCTGGACCGCACTGGACACCGGCCTGCACGTCAGCATCACCGCAGGCCTGATCGATTCCCGTGGCAACTACCGCTTGTTCACCCAGGGCGGGCAGATGCTGGTCAGCCAAGGGACGGGCGTGCAGTTGCATCTGGTGCAGCAACCGGCACCGACACCGGTCGCCGGCGCCACCCAGTCCGCCGACGGCGCGCTGGTGCTGGCGGGCAGCCGTGGTGCCCGGACGCTGTCCACCGACCCAGCCCTCGAACCCTAAGAGCGAGAACCCAGACATGGGCAATATCAAACAAGACGCCATGCCGGTGATCCGCGATGTGCGTGATTTCGACCAGCGCTCCGGCAACCTCCTCGAACGGCTGGTGTTCAACTTCCGCCCGATGTTCATGCTGTTGATGGCGCTGGCCACCGTGGTGTTGGGCTACATGGCGGCGACGCGTCTGGAGCTGCGCCCCAGCTTCGAAAAAATGATTCCGCAGAGCCAGCCGTACATCCAGAACTTCCTGGAAAATCGCCAGTCGCTGCGCGGGTTGGGCAACTCGGTGCGGGTGGTGGTAGAGAACACCCAAGGCGATATTTTCGATCCCGAATACCTCGACGTACTCAAGCAGGTCAACGACCAATTATTCCTCACCGAAGGCGTCGACCGCGCCTGGATGAAGTCCCTGTGGAGCCCGGCGGTGCGCTGGACCGAAGTCACCGAGGACGGTTTCCAGGGTGGCCCGGTGATGCCCGACACCTATTCAGGGCAGCCTGAACAGATCGAACAACTGCGCCAGAACATTTCCCGCGCCGGCATTGTCGGCAGCCTGGTGGCCAGCGACTTCAAGTCGACCATGCTGATCGTGCCGCTGCTGGACAAAGCCGCCGCCGGTGGTCAGCGCATCAACTACCACGCGTTCTCGCAGATGCTCGAAGAGCAGTTGCGCGACAAAATCGAATACGCTGGCGACAGCGCTGCGCGTAAATCCGGGGTAGAAGGCTCCGGCCATTACAAGGTGCGGGTGATCGGCTTCGCCAAACTCATGGGCGACCTGATCGACGGCTTGATTCAGGTGATGATGTTCTTCGGTCTGGCCGTCGTCACTTCGCTGGCCATCATCTACGCCTACACCCGTTGCGTGCGCAGCACCCTGCTGGTGGTCGGCTGCTCGCTGATCGCGGTGGTCTGGCAACTGGGCATCGTCGCCTGGCTCGGTTACGCCATCGATCCGTATTCGGTGTTGGTGCCGTTTTTGATCTTCGCCATCGGCGTGTCCCACGCCGCGCAGAAGATGAACGGCATCATGCAGGACATCGCCCGTGGCACCCACAAACTGATCGCCGCGCGCTACACCTTCCGCCGTCTGTTCATTGCTGGCGTCACCGCACTGCTGGCCGATGCCGTGGGTTTTGCCGTGTTGATGCTGATCGACATTCCGGTGATCCAGGACCTGGCGATCACCGCCAGTATCGGTGTCGCGGTGCTGATCTTCACCTCGCTGTTGCTGATGCCGGTGGCGCTGTCCTATATCGGTGTTGGCGCCAAGGCCGCCGAGCGCGCGCTGAAAATCGACACCCGTGCCGAAAAGCATAAAGGCTTCGGCCGGTTGTGGGACGCGCTCGATCGCTTCACCACCGCCAAGTGGGCCACGGGCGCCGTGCTGGTCGCGGTGTTGATGGGCATTGGCGGTTACATGGTCAGCCTCAACCTGAAGATCGGCGATCTGGAAAGCGGCGCGCCAGAGTTGCGCGCCGACTCGCGCTACAACCGCGACAACGCCTACATCACCCAGCATTACGCGCTGTCCAGCGACCTGTTCGCGGTGATGATCAAGACCGCGCCGGAAGGTTGCCTGAACTACAAGACTCTGGTGCTCGCCGACCGCCTGGCCTGGGAGCTGCAACAGTATCCGGGCGTGCAGGCCACGGCTTCGCTGGTCAACGCGGTACGGCAGATCACCGCCGGCACCTATGAGGGCAACCCCAAGCTCAACAGCATCCAGCGCAACCAGGACGTGCTCAACTACGCCGCGCAGCAAGCCTCGGTCAACTCGCCGGAGCTGTTCAACACCGAATGCTCGCTGATGCCAGTGATTACCTTCCTCAAGGATCACAAGGCCGAAACCCTGGACGCCGTGGTGGCGATTGCCGACAGGTTCTCCAAGGAAAACAGTACCGCCAGGGAAAACAGCAGCGACGATCGCCAGTTCCTGCTCGCCGCTGGCAGCGCCGGTATCGAGGCGGCGACCAACATCGTGGTGCGCGAAGCCAATCACACCATGCTGCTGTATGTGTACGCGGCGGTGACGCTGTTCTGCCTGATCACCTTCCGCAGCTGGCGAGCCACGCTGGTGGCGCTGTTACCGCTGGTGCTGACCTCGATCCTCTGCGAAGCCTTGATGGTGGCCATGGGCATCGGCGTGAAAGTCGCGACCCTGCCGGTGATCGCCCTCGGCGTCGGCATCGGCGTCGACTACGCCCTGTACCTGCTCAGCGTGCAACTGCACTTCCAGCGTCAGGGCTTGCCGCTGTCCCAGGCCTACCGCAACGCCGTGTCGTTTACCGGCCGGGTGGTCGGGCTGGTGGGCATCACCCTCGCAGCCGGCGTGGTGTGCTGGGTCTGGTCGCCGATCAAGTTCCAGGCCGACATGGGCATCCTGCTGACCTTCATGTTCCTGTGGAACATGCTCGGCGCACTGATCCTGATTCCGGCCCTGTCGTACTTCCTGCTGCGCGAACGGGCACCTGAGCCCGATTCTGTTGCGGCAGCCGAAAACACTGAATCCACTGAACGTCCCGGCATACCGCATGCCCTGACCACTTCCGAGTAAGCCAAGATGTCTGATTACAAAGCTCCCCTGCGCGACATGCGCTTCGTACTCAACGAGGTTTTCCAGGTGTCCCGCCTATGGGCCAAATTGCCTGGCCTGGCCGAAGTGATCGATGAAGAAACCGCCGCCGCCATTCTCGAAGAGGCCGGCAAGATCAGCGGCGAAGTGATCGCGCCATTGAATCGCGCCAGCGACGAACAGGGCTGCACCTGGAGCAATGGCTCGGTCACCGCGCCGGACGGTTTTGCCGAGGCGTATCAAGCCTTCGCCGAGGGTGGCTGGGTCGGTGTCGGCGGTGATCCGCAATACGGTGGCATGGGCATGCCCAAGGCGATTTCGGCGCAGGTCGAAGAGATGGTCAACTCGGCCAGCCTGTCGTTCGGCCTGTACCCGATGCTGACCGCCGGCGCGTGTCTGTCGATCAAGGCTCACGCCAGCGAAGAACTCAAGCAACGCTATCTGCCCAACATGTACGCCGGCACCTGGACCGGTTCGATGTGCCTGACCGAAGCCCACTCCGGCACCGACCTGGGCCTGATTCGCACCCGTGCCGAGCCCCAGGCCGACGGTAGCTACAAGGTCAGCGGCAGCAAGATCTTCATCACCGGCGGCGACCACGACCTGACCGAGAACATCATCCATCTGGTGCTGGCGCGACTGCCGGATGCACCGGCGGGGCCCAAAGGCATCTCGCTGTTTCTGGTGCCCAAGGTGCTGGTCAATGGCGACGGTTCGCTGGGTGAAAACAACGCACTGTCCTGCGGCTCCATCGAACACAAGATGGGCATCAAGGCCTCCGCCACGTGCGTGATGAACTTCGATGGCGCCACCGGCTGGATCGTCGACGCACCGAACAAAGGCCTGGCGGCCATGTTCACCATGATGAACTACGAGCGTCTGGGCGTGGGCATCCAGGGTCTGGCACAGGGCGAACGCTCGTACCAGAACGCCGTCGCATACGCCCGTGACCGTCTGCAAAGCCGCGCACCGACCGGCGCGCAGAACAAGGACAAAGCCGCCGACCCGATCATCGTGCACCCGGACGTGCGCCGCATGCTGTTGACCATGAAAGCCTTGAACGAAGGCGGCCGTGCGTTCTCCAGCTACGTGGCCCTGCAACTGGACATCGCCAAGTACAGCGAAGACGCCACAACCCGCACCCGGGCCCAGGAATTGGTATCGCTGCTGACCCCGGTGGCCAAGGCGTTTCTCACCGACATGGGCCTGGAAACCACTATCCACGGCCAGCAGGTCTTCGGCGGCCACGGCTACATTCGCGAATGGGGTCAGGAGCAACTGGTGCGCGATGTGCGCATCACCCAGATCTACGAAGGCACCAACGGCATCCAGTCCCTGGACCTGGCCGGGCGCAAGATCGTCGGCAGCGGCGGGGCGCTTTACCGTTTGTTCGCTTCGGAAATCCGCAACTTCACCGCCAATGCCTGCGCTGACCTCGGCGAGTTCACCAAACCGCTGAACGCCGCCGTGGACACCCTCGACGAGTTGACCGTGTGGTTGCTGGATCGGGCCCAGAGCAACCCGAATGAAATCGGCGCGGCCTCGGTCGAGTACTTGCACGTGTTTGGCTACACCGCGTACGCCTACATGTGGGCGCGCATGGCCAAGGCCGTCATGAGCGGGGATGCCGAGGATGACTTCTACACCAGCAAACTGGCGACCGCGCGTTTCTACTTTGCCCGGTTGCTGCCGCGCATCCACTCGTTGAGCGCATCGGCCAAGGCCGGCAGCGACTGCCTCTATGAGTTGCAAGCCGATCAGTTCTGATCAAAAGGACAAGGAACCTTAATCATGATGGCGACAAAAATAATCCCGCCCGCCGACGGCGCTTATGCCTATCCCTTGCTGATCAAGCAATTGCTGCTGTCCGGCGTGCGCTACGAGCCGGGCCGGGAAATCGTCTACGCCGACAAACTGCGCTACAGCTACCAGACGCTGAACCAGCGCATCCGCCGACTGGCCAATGCGCTGACGGCGGCGGGGGTCAAGGCCGGTGACACGGTGGCGCTGCTTGACTGGGACAGCCACCGCTACCTGGAATGCTTCTTCGCCGTGCCGATGATCGGCGCGGTGCTGCACACGGTGAACATTCGCCTGTCCCCGGAGCAGGTGCTCTACACCATGAACCACGCCGAGGATGACTTGGTGCTGGTGCATGACGATTTCCTGCCCCTGGTCGAGCAGATCCACGGACGGTTGGAAACCGTAAAAGGCTACCTGCAGCTCACCGATGACGAGGCGACAACGACGTCGCTGCCGGTGCTCGGTGAGTACGAGCACCTGCTGTCCCTGGCCCCGGACCAATACGACTTCCCCGATTTCGACGAGAATTCGGTAGCGACGCTGTTCTACACCACTGGCACCACCGGCGACCCGAAAGGTGTGTACTTCACCCACCGGCAATTGGTCCTGCACACCCTCAACGCCGTCGGCACCCTGGGCGTCTATCAAGGCCAGCCGCTGCTGCGCTCCGACGATGTGTACATGCCAATCACGCCGATGTTCCACGTACATGCGTGGGGCGTGCCGTATGTCGCGACCCTGATGGGCATCAAGCAGGTGTATCCGGGCCGCTACGAACCCAACAGTCTGGTCAAGTTGTACCGCGAAGAGAAGGTGACGTTCTCCCACTGCGTGCCGACCATTCTGCAGATGATCCTCAACTGTGCGGAAGGCAAGGCAACCCGTTTCGATGGCTGGAAAATGCTCCTCGGCGGCAGTGCGCTGACCCTCGGCATCGCCAGCGAAGCCAGCGCCAAGGGCATGGTGGTACACGCCGGCTACGGCATGTCGGAAACCTGCCCGTTGCTGTGCCTGACGTACCTGCGCGACGAGGATCTTCAGCTATCCGCCGAAGCCCAACTGCCGATCCGTATCAAGACCGGCACCCCGGTGCCGATGGTCGACCTGAAAATCATCGACGCTGACGGCAATGACGTGGCCCATGACGGCGAGTCCCTTGGCGAGATCGTGGTGCGCGCGCCCTGGCTGACCCAGGGTTATCTCAAAGCCCCGGACAAAGGCGCGGAGTTGTGGCTCAACGGCTGGCTGCACACCGGCGACATGGCCTCGATCGACCCACTGGGCGGCGTGGAAATCAAGGACCGCATCAAGGACGTGATCAAGACCGGCGGCGAGTGGATCAGCTCACTGGAGCTGGAAAGCCTGATCAGCGAACACCCGGCCGTCATGTCCGTCGCCGTCGTGGGCATTGTCGACGAACAATGGGGTGAACGCCCTATGGCGATGGTCGTCAGCGAGCCGGGCCAATACCTGGATCGCAAGATTCTGGAGACGCACCTGCAAGGCTTTGTCGACGGTGGTCGCATCAATAAATGGGCGATCCCCAAGCAGTTCAAATTCGTCGCCGAAATCCCCAAGACCAGCGTCGGCAAGATCAACAAGAAGCTGATTCGCGAAAGCGAAACGAACTGAGGGATAAACCTGGCACTGTTGTTGTAGGAGCGAGCTTGCTCGCGATGGTCGTTAACGATAACGCGTGTTTCCTGGTTAAACGCAGCGCGCTCTAGTCCATCGCGAGCAAGCTCGCTCCTACAGGAATCCAACAGCGGGCGGTTTCTGGATAGTTTGCGGGGCGTCATCTTTGTCATAGTCCTTGCCAGAGATAACACCCCGCTGGTCGCAGTTTTCAGCGCTTGTGCCAAGCTGAACGGGGTGTTGAACCGCCGTGCATCAGTCAAACCCCAGGAAGCCCACGACATGAACCTCACCCGTGCATCAAGCGTCCGTCACGAGTTCTACAAGGCCGTCTGGTTCTACTTCAAAGTGGTGTGGCCGATCTTCTCGATATTGCTGCTAGTGATCATTGCGTTCGGCCTCATCATCGCCTACCTGGAAGGGTGGAACCCGTATGACGGCGTCTACTTCGCCTTCGTGACCGGCCTGACTATCGGCTACGGAGAACTGGTGCCCAAACTGGGCGTGTCACGAGTGCTGGCGATCTTGCTGGGTTTCAATGGGGTGCTGATGACGGCGACGTTTGCGGCGGTCAGTGTCCGGGCGATTGAAGTGACTGTGACGGCGGCAGCGAAGGGCAAGGAGTAGGGGCAACCAACCAACACTCACTCTCCTGTGGGAGCGGGCTTGCTCGCGAAGGGGCCAGTACATTCAACATCAATGTCGCCTGGACTGACGCCTTCGCGAGCAAGCCCGCTCCCACAGTTATTCATCCGGGATCCTTCAGACTAAGCCTCCCAACCCGCCCCACTGACCGCCGCCTGCGCCAGCGGGTGCAAATCCGCCCCCTGATGCTCCGTCTGCCAGGCCAGCAACTCCTTGCGCATGCCGGGCGTCCAGTACATCTGCAGATGATTGCGCACGCCGAGCACGGCCAGTTGCTGGTCCGGTTCGCTGGTGAAGTACTGGGCGATCTGGTTGGCCATCTTGATCAGGTTTTCAGTACTCATCGGCGTACCTCCGCTTTCGCCTGACGGCGTTCATTCAACAGACGGTGCTGTTCGTCACTGAATTCCTGATAGCGTTTTTGCCACTCGGAAGGGTGATAGACGCGGCTGACTTCCACGGCGGTGACCTTGTACTCCGGACAGTTGGTGGCCCAGTCGGAGTTGTCGGTGGTGATGACGTTGGCCCCCGATTCCGGGAAGTGGAAAGTGGTATACACCACGCCCGGGGCGACCCGTTCGGTGACCCGCGCACGCAGTACGGTCTGGCCGGCGCGGCTGCCGATGCCGACCCAGTCACCTTCGTTGATTCCGCGGCTTTCGGCGTCGGTCGGATGGATTTCCAGGCGATCTTCGTCGTGCCAGGCAACGTTGTCGGTACGCCGGGTCTGGGCGCCGACGTTGTACTGGCTGAGGATGCGCCCGGTGGTCAGCAGCAGCGGGTAGCGACTGTTGACCTTTTCTTCAGTGGGCACGTAGCCAGTGAGCATGAAACGCCCCTTGCCGCGCACGAACTCTTCGATGTGCATGGTCGGCGTGCCGTCCGGTGCCGCCGCGTTGCACGGCCATTGCAGGCTGCCGTGGCGGTCCAGTTCGGTGTAGCTGACATTGGTGAAGGTTGGCGTCAGGCTGGCGATTTCATCCATGATTTCTGACGGGTGCCGGTAGTTCATCGGGTAACCCAAGGCGTTGGCCAGGGCCACGGTGCCTTCCCAGTCGGCCTTGCCGCCCAGCGGCTCCATGACCTTGCGCACCCGGGAAATGCGCCGCTCGGCATTGGTGAAGGTGCCGTCTTTTTCCAGAAACGAGCTGCCCGGCAGGAATACGTGGGCGAACTTGGCGGTTTCGTTGAGGAAAATGTCCTGCACCACCACGCACTCCATGGCCGACAGGGCCGCGGTGACGTGCTGGGTATTCGGATCGCTCTGGGCGATGTCTTCGCCCTGGCAATAAAGGCCCTTGAAACTGCCGCCCAGAGCGGCCTCGAACATGTTGGGAATGCGCAAGCCCGGGTCGGGTTGCAGGGTGACGTTCCAGGCCTGTTCAAACTGCGCCCGCACCACCTCGTTGGAGATGTGCCGATAGCCGGGCAGCTCATGAGGGAAGGAGCCCATGTCGCAGGAGCCCTGAACGTTGTTCTGCCCACGCAACGGATTCACGCCCACGCCTTCGCGGCCGATGTTACCCGTGGCCATGGCCAGGTTGGCGATGCCCATGACCGCGGTGCTGCCCTGGCTGTGCTCGGTGACGCCCAGGCCGTAGTAGATCGCCGCGTTGCCGCCGGTGGCATACAGGCGGGCGGCGGCACGGATGTCGGCAGCGGCGACACCGCAGATGGCGCCAAGGACTTCCGGCGAGTTTTCTGCGCGGCTGACGAACTCGCTCCAGCGGGCGAAATCGCTGCCCTCGCAGCGGGCGTCGATAAAGGCCTGGTTGAGCAAGCCTTCGGTGACGATAACGTGGGCCAATGCGTTGAGCATGGCGACGTTGGTGCCCGGACGCAGAGCCAGGTGCAATTCGGCACGGGCATGCACCGTGTCCACCAGATCAATGCGGCGTGGATCGATGACGATCAGCCGCGCGCCTTCACGCAGGCGGCGTTTGAGCTGGGAGGCGAACACCGGGTGGGCGTCGCTGGGGTTGGCGCCCATTACCAGGATCACGTCGGCCTGCATCACCGAGTCGAAACTCTGGGTGCCGGCGGACTCGCCAAGGGTTTGTTTCAGGCCGTAGCCGGTCGGCGAGTGGCAGACCCGCGCACAGGTGTCGACGTTGTTGTTGCCGAACGCGGCGCGCACCAGTTTTTGCACCAGGTAGGTTTCTTCGTTGGTGCAGCGGCTGGAGGTGATGCCACCAATGGAGTCGCGGCCGTATGTTTGCTGCAACCGGCGGAATTCGCTGGCGGCGTAGGTCACCGCTTCATCCCAGCTGACTTCTTGCCACGGGTCGTTGATGTGTTTGCGGATCATCGGTTTGGTGATGCGATCCGGGTGAGTGGCGTAGCCCCAGGCAAAGCGCCCCTTGACGCAGGAGTGGCCGTGGTTGGCCTGGCCGTTCTTGTCCGGAACCATGCGCACCAGCTGGTCGCCTTTCATCTCGGCGCGGAACGAGCAGCCCACACCGCAATAGGCACAGGTGGTGATTACACTGCGTTCGGGCTGACCCAGTTCGACCACGCTTTTTTCCATCAGCGTCGCGGTGGGGCAGGCCTGCACACAGGCGCCGCAGGACACGCATTCGGAGTCGAGGAAATTCTCGCCACCGGCGGCCGCGACCCGGGATTCAAACCCGCGTCCGGTAATGGTCAGGGCAAAGGTGCCCTGGGTTTCTTCGCAGGCGCGCACGCAGCGGTTGCAGACGATGCACTTGCTCGGGTCGTAGTCGAAGTAGGGGTTGGAAGTGTCCTTAACGTCGGCCAGATGGTTGTCGCCTTCATAGCCGTAGCGAACTTCCCGCAGGCCGACTTGGCCGGCGACGGTTTGCAGCTCGCAGTTGCCGTTGGCCGAGCAGGTCAGACAGTCCAGCGGGTGATCGGAGATGTACAGCTCCATGACATTGCGCCGCAGCGTCGCGAGCTTCGGCGTCTGGGTGTGCACGCTCATGCCTTCGCTGACCGGCGTGGTGCAGGACGCCGGATAACCGCGCATGCCGTCGATCTCCACCAGGCACATGCGGCAGGAGCCGAAGGCTTCCAGGCTGTCGGTGGCACAGAGTTTGGGAATGGTTGTGCCCAGCAGCGCGGCGGCGCGCATCACCGACGTCCCTTCGGGCACGCTGATGCTGCGGCCGTCGATGTTCAGGGTGACTTGCACCTGGCTGTCGCGGGCCGGCGTTCCAAGGTCGATATCGGTGTTCGGGTCGAAGAGAGTGATCATTGCTCGGCCTCCGAGGCTTGCAGACCGAAGTCGGCGGGGAAGTGCTTGAGGGCGCTGGCGACCGGAAAGGAAACCATGCCGCCCAACGCACACAGCGAACCGTATTGCAGGGTGTCGCACAGGTCCTTGAGGATGATCACCTGCTCATCGCGACCGCTCTGGTCAGGCGCCGCCAGCAGGCGGTCGATTACCTCCACGCCTCGGGTCGAGCCGATGCGGCACGGGGTGCATTTGCCGCAGGATTCCTCGGCGCAGAACTGCATCGCGAAGCGCGCCATGTGGGCCATGTCCAGGCTGTCGTCCGCCACCACCACACCACCGTGACCGAGCATCGCGCCGATGGCGGCGAAGGCTTCGTAATCCAGCGGCGTGTCGAATTGCGCCGGTGGCACCCAGGCGCCGAGCGGGCCGCCGACCTGCGCCGCCTTCAGCGGTCGGCCACTGGCGGTACCACCGCCGTAGTCTTCCACCAGTTCCCGCAGGGTCAGGCCAAAGGCCCGTTCTACCAGGCCACCGTGACGAATATTGCCCGCCAATTGGAAGGGCATCGTGCCCAAGGAACGGCCCATGCCGTAATCGCGATAGAACTGCGCGCCCTTGGCCAGAATCAGCGGCACCGAGGCCAGGGTCAAAACGTTGTGCACCAGCGTCGGCTGGCCGAACAGGCCTTTCAGGGCGGGAATCGGCGGCTTGGCGCGAACGATCCCGCGCTTGCCTTCGAGCGAGTCCAGCAGCGCGGTTTCTTCACCGCAGATGTAAGCGCCGGCACCGACGCGCACTTCCATATCGAAGGCCTGACCGCTGCCGCCGACATTGGCGCCGAGGTAACCGGCGGTCCGGGCAATGTTCAGCGCTGCGCGCAGTGTGGCCACGGCATCCGGATATTCCGAGCGCACATAGATGTAGCCGTAGGTGGCGCCGACGCAGAGGCCGGCGATGGCCATGCCTTCGATCAGCAGGAAAGGATCGCCTTCCATCAGCATGCGGTCGGCAAAGGTGCCGGAGTCGCCTTCGTCGGCATTGCACACAATGTACTTCTGCGCCGCTTCAGTCGCGCGCACCGTGCGCCATTTGATCCCGGCCGGGAACGCCGCGCCGCCACGCCCACGCAGGCCCGAATCGAACACCTCAGTCGCGGTCTGTTCGCCACCGATGGTGACGGCTCTTTTTAAACCCTCGAAACCGCCGTGGGTTCGATAATCGTCCAGCGACAACGGCCGGGTAATACCGGCGCGGGCGAACAGCAGGCGTTGTTGAGACTTGAGATAAGGCAATTCTTCCACCGGGCCCAAGGCCAGTGGATGGGCGGACGGCTCGCCTTGCAGCGCATCGAGCACTGATGGCACATCGGCAGCGGTCAGCGGGCCGAAGCCGATCCTGCCTTGCGGGGTGTCCATTTCCAGCAGCGGTTCCAGCCAGTACAGGCCACGCGAACTGGTGCGTTGCAGATCCAGCGGCAAATTGTGTTCTTGGGCTTTCGCGGCAAGGGCGACCGCCACTTCATCGGCACCCACGGCACGGGCGACAGAATCACTAGGCAAATAGAGGCTCATACGTCCTCCCGGCAAGCATCGAGCAAGGCATCCAGACGCTCGGCACTGAGCCGCGCATGCACCTGACCATCCAGCTCCAGAGCGGGCGAACACGCACAAGCGCCGAGGCAATACACCGGGCGCAGACTGATATTGCCGTCGGCGCTGCTGCCGTGATCGTCCAGTTGCAGACGTTCGCGCAACTGTGCAGCAAGCTGCTCGGCACCGCGACTCTTGCACGACTCGGCCCGGCACAGACGCAGGATATGCCGGGCCGGCGGCGCGGTACGGAAGTCATGGTAAAAACTGATCACCCCGCGAATCTCCGCCTGACTCTGATTGAGGGCGTGGGCTATCTCGGGAATGGCGGCATCGGGGATATAACCGATGCCCTCCTGAATTTCATGAAGGATCGGCAACAGTGCACCCGGGGAGCCCTTGTGGCGCTCCAGCAGGCTGTTGACCATAGGCAGGTGCAACATCTCATCAGGCATACAGCATTCCTCACGGTCACGGACAAACCAGGTGGTTGTCGGTCGTCCGAAAGTGTCGGCTGCGGCACTCACACCACGTCACGGTATCGTGGCAATTTCAGGCCGTTGGCCAGGGCACCCTGAGCGGGCATCTTGTAGTGCCCGGCGCGGTCTTTGCCGCACCTCTTAAAGGGCATAAAAGGCAGCTTGCCACGCGGCCTTTAATTCATCCGCACCAAAGCGACGTGCTTGGTTCTGTCTACGACCTTCTATTGAGTCTAGAAGAGTGCGACATGAGGTGCCGTGGCTGAGTGGAGGTTTCCGGATTTATGCACAGCGGATTGCCGTTGGAGAGGTTGACGGTCAAGTCCACCGGAAGGACTTGGAGGCCGGAGATTTCAAAACCGATTCCCGAGCATTTACTTTGAACCGAGCAATAAAAAGCCCCGAAACCCTTGGGGCTAATCCCAAATGCCAGTCAACACGCACAACCCCTATGGGCGCGAGCCTGGGTTCTCTGCTGCCCTGATGTTTCGTACAGACCTTGGAAGCTTTCATAGTGGCAACCTGGCCTCCTTGGAAAGGAAAAAGAATTTCTGGGTGGGGGTTGACCGCGTATTTTAATGCTGTATTATTCGCCTCCCGCTAACGAGCAGTTTGAAGCTGCTTTCGGTGTAAGTAGTTGATTTTGTTAAAAAATTAATTGTTTATAAGCGTGCAATTTTAGGATGTGTGCTGTAAGGTGTGCATCTCGGTTGAGACGAAAAGCTCTTAACCAACCGCTCTTTAACAACTGAATCAAGCAATTCGTGTGGGTGCTTGTGGCG
>NZ_JBWKXF010000055.1:0-41116 GCF_059422645.1 Pseudomonas sp. GW821-FHT01C01
GAGCAAGCCCGCTCCCACATTGGAATGCGTTCCAATGTGGGAGCGGGCTTGCTCGCGAAGACGGTTCCACAGGCAACTAAAATCTCAGGGCAGTTCGATCCTCTCAACTTCCCCCGGCACCGTCGGCCAATCCCCGGCCGCCCAGCGCCGGCGTGCTTCATCAATTGCTGCCGGATCGCTCGCGACGAAATTCCAGTTGATCCGCCGTGGCCCGTCCAGTGGTGCGCCGCCAAACAACACGACGTGACTGTCGCTTTCAGCAAACAGGGTCATCTCTTCCCCGACAGGCAGTACCGCCAGCGAATACGGCTCTAGTGACTCGCCATCCAGTTGCACCTCGCCGCTCAACACATACAGCGCACGTTCTTCGTGCTCGGTGGGGATCAACAGCGTTGTCGCTGTTTGCAGGTGCAATTCGGCGTACAGCGTAGGAGAAAGCACCGGCACTGGCGATTCCAAACAAAAACCCGACCCGGCAATCATGCGAATCTTCACCCCCAGGTTTTCACTGACCGGCAATGTGGAAGCCGGATGGTGGCTGTAATGCCCCGGACCTTGTTCTTTATCCTTGGGCGAGGCCAGCCAGATCTGCAATCCATGCATCGTGAAGCCGCGTTCTTTCAGGGCCTCAGGTGTGCGTTCCACGTGGGCGATGGCGCTGCCAGCCGTCATCCAGCTGACGTCGCCAGTCCCGACCACTTGATCGGATCCGAGGCTGTCCTTGTGCTGGATCTGCCCCTCGAACAAGTAAGTGAGGGTGGAAAGGCCAATGTGTGGATGCTGGCGGATGTTCATGCCTTTGCCCGGCGGATAACGGGTTTCCAGCATGTGATCGAAAAACACGAATGGCCCGACGCTGCGGCACTTGGCGGATGGCAGTGCACGCAGAATTGGCTGACCTTCGACATCTTCGGTGCGGGGGCGAATCACGAGCGGAGTGTTCATGGTGCGTTCCAGGCTGAGCGGGTAATGCATTCGAGCATAACCCGCTTGCGCAGCCCTTGCCGCTATTGGCTGAACGCGCCTTCGGACAAGTGAGTTTCGATGCTGACTTCAGACGTGGTCATCAGCTTGTGGATCGGGCAGCGATCGGCCACGCGATGCAGTTCGTCGCGCTGGGCGTCGGTGAGCACGCCTTTGAGGGTCAGTTTGACGTGCAACACGTATTGGCCTTTCTGTTCCTGGCTGTTATCGCGCTTGACCTCGACGCCGACACCGGTCAACGGGATGTCCTTCTTCCTGGCATACAGCTTCAGGGTCAGGGCCTTGCAGGCGCCGAGAGCGGCATCGAAATAATCGTGCGGTTCCGGCGCCGAGCCTTCACCGCCCGCCGTGACGGGCACGTCGGCGAAGAGTTCGTGGTCATCGATTTGTACGCTGTGGCGCAAACCTTCGGCAGAGACAGTGTTGACGGTTACGGTCATGGCAAACCTCGCAGGCGGCAGGAATTTCATTCGATCAAAAAAGACCTTGAAGGTATAGAGCCTTCGCGCTTGTCGGGTGTTCCAATCTGAAGGAGCGAGCTTGCTCGCGATGATCTCACTGGCACTGCGTGTATCCGCAAGGGCGAGTCATCGTTAAAGTCCATCGCGAGCAAGCTTGCTCCTACAGGTGTCGATCCGGATCAGCTGCCTTTGACGGTCTTGCCATTGACCGTGCCGTCCAGGAGCATGATGTTGTACTCCTTGCCGTCGGTTTCGACCTGTTGCAGGCGGACCAGCAGGTAATCCCAGTCCTTGGCGAACCACATCACGGTGATGCGTTTGTTTTGTGTTGGGTCGCGTACACGTTCAACCTTGATCGCATCGATCTTGCCGGCCTTGGTGTCGACCTTTTCAGCGCCCAGCACGCGGAAGTCATAGATGTCGACCTCGCTGCCGTCGACCACCTGATAACTCATGCTTTTCTTGCCGGCGGCGACGTCGTGCTGCAGGGCCAGTTGATAGCTGGATTTGTCGAGCATGCCGCGATTCAGCGGAACCTTGACGGCGTCACCGCGATCGGTGCCGGTGATCATTTTGGTGTTCCAGTCGAAGTCCAGATCCGACTTCTTGGCCTTGCCCAAGCCGCCACGTTCAAAGTGGTACGACTCTGGAAGAAGCGTGTCCTTGTCCAGCGTCAGGGTGCTTTCCTCGGACAGGCTGGCGATCATCATCGACGCCTTGAAACTCAGTTTCCATTTGCCGTCGCTGGTTTTTTCGAGGCTGCGCTCGGCAGTGCCACTCATGGGCAACTGTTTCCAGTCGGCGGTGTAGCTGGCGGAGAAAGGTTGAAGTTCTGCCGCCTGGGCGAAGGGCAAGGCGAGCAGAGCGCAAGCGAAGAGCAGGGCGCGACGCATAAAATCTCCTAGTTTCGAATCAAGTGGCCGCTGGCCGCGAGTAACTGTCCATCCAGTAAAGCACCTTGCTCGCCGAGGGCCAGACGACCTTCGGCAAACCAGCGGACGGCCATCGGGTAGATCAGGTGTTCCTGAACATGGACCCGCTGAGCCAGACTCTCCGGCGAATCCTGTAACTCTACCGGTATTACAGCCTGTACGACCAGTGGTCCGCCATCGAGTTCCTCGGTGACGAAGTGCACGGAGCAGCCGTGCTCGGTGTCGCCAGCCTCCAGCGCGCGCTGATGAGTGTGTAACCCTTTGTATTTGGGTAGCAGCGAGGGATGGATATTGAGCAGGCGACCCTGATAGTGGCGTACGAAATCAGCGCTGAGAATACGCATGAATCCGGCCAGTACCACGAGTTTGGGGTTGAAGGCGTCGATCAGTTCGATCAGCGCGGCGTCGAAGGCCTCGCGACCTTCGAAAGCCTTGTGATCCAGGGTGCGGGTGTCGATACCCGCGTCCCTGGCGCGTTGCAGGCCGTAGGCGTCGGCGCGGTTGGAAATCACCGCAGCGATGCGGACCGGGCTGTCGCCGGTCCGCGTGCTGTCGATCAGGGCCTGCAAGTTACTGCCGGTGCCGGACAACAGCACCACGACATTACAGGTCTTAGGCATCAGTGAGCCTTGAGGTTCTTCAGTTCAACCTGAGCCGCGCCTTCGGCAGCGGTGGAGATCTGGCCGATGACCCAAGGCTGTTCGCCCGCTTCGCGCAGAACGTTCAGGGCCGCTTCAACGTGCTCTTGAGCCACGCAGATGACCATGCCCACGCCGCAGTTCAGCACCCGGTGCATTTCGTTCTCGTCAACGTTGCCTTTTTCTTGCAGCCAGTCGAATACGGCCGGGCGGTTCCAGCTGGCCACGTCAACCACAGCCTGCGCGCCTTTTGGCAGAACGCGCG
This sequence comes from Pseudomonas sp. GW821-FHT01C01, assembly GCF_059422645.1. Taxonomy (NCBI): domain Bacteria; kingdom Pseudomonadati; phylum Pseudomonadota; class Gammaproteobacteria; order Pseudomonadales; family Pseudomonadaceae; genus Pseudomonas; species Pseudomonas sp. GW821-FHT01C01. Next base: position 3,281 of record NZ_JBWKXF010000055.1, read on the forward strand.
GGATGTTGTCCAGCAGGCCGCCACCGGTGATGTGGGCCATGGCTTTGACAGCGCCGGTTTCCTTGATCAGCTTGAGCAGCGGCTTCACGTAGATACGGGTCGGGGCCATCAGCAGGTCGGTCAGCGGCTTGCCGTCGAGTTGGGTGTTTTCGATATCGGCGCCGGACACTTCGATGATCTTGCGGATCAGCGAGTAGCCGTTGGAGTGCGGGCCGGAAGACGGCAGGGCGAGCAGGGCATCGCCGGCAGCAACCTTGGAACCGTCGATGATTTCGGATTTTTCCACGACGCCGACGCAGAAGCCGGCCAGGTCGTAGTCTTCGCCTTCGTACATGCCCGGCATTTCAGCGGTTTCGCCGCCGACCAGCGAGCAACCCGACAGTTCGCAGCCAGCGCCGATGCCGGTCACAACCTGGGCAGCGGTGTCGACGTTGAGTTTGCCGGTGGCGTAGTAGTCGAGGAAGAACAGCGGCTCGGCGCCACACACCACCAGGTCGTTGACGCACATGGCAACCAGGTCGATGCCGATGCTGTCGTGCTTGTTCAGGTTCAGTGCCAGGCGCAGCTTGGTGCCGACGCCGTCAGTGCCGGAAACCAGCACAGGCTGCTTGTAGCCGGCCGGGATTTCGCAGAGGGCGCCGAAACCGCCCAGGCCGCCCATGACTTCCGGGCGCGCAGTGCGCTTGGCGACGCTCTTGATGCGTTCGACCAATGCTTCACCGGCGTCGATGTCTACACCGGCGTCCTTGTAGCTCAGGGAGGGTTGCTTGCTCATGATCCAGGCCTTTAGGGGGGGATTTCTGGGTAACGACCGAGTCCATCGGGAACGCCGAAACTGCGTAGGCGAGAACCATGCGCGCTATTCGGACACTACCCGGCTGTTGCCGGTCTGCGAAGGCGCGCGATTTTATCAGGCTTGAGCCGCAGCGGCCATCCTCAGGCCGACAGCAGGGCCATATCCGTTCAAAAAAAACCGTTAATGCGCGGTGTCGGTGGCATCCTGCATGGCTGTATAAGGTATCGCGATTAACCGTCTATCGTTATGACAGTGCGAAAACTTACCCGGGACGTGTGAATGTTTTGCGTCGGGCAATGGTCACAGCCTTGCTCGATCGTCTTCATGCGGTCTGTTCCAGCCGCTCTTGTCGTCAGGAATCCTCCATGCGTTTTTGTAAATTCTTGTTTGTGGGTTGTTTGTCATTAGTCAGCCTGGTCAGTCACGCCGAAACCGTCAAAGGCCTTTACCAGGTGCGCGAGCCGGTGAATGGCCAGTCGCCAGAGGAGCGCGATCAGGCGACTCAACGGGCGCTGGATACGTTGGTGTTGCGCCTGACCGGTGACCCGAAGGCGGCACAAAACCCCGGGCTGGCAGCGGTTCGCAAAGACCCGCAACAGATCATCAGCCAATACGGCTTTGATGCCGGGCCGCCGGAAGTGCTGAAAGTCGATTTCGATCCGGGCACGACCGAGCAGGCCTTGCGCCGCGCCGGCCTGGCCATGTGGGGGGCCAATCGGCCGTCGATCCTCGGCTGGTGGTTGAATGATTCCACCGAGGGTTCAAGCCTGGTGGGCGACGGCCAGGCCAGCGCGGCGCCGCTGCGTCGGGCTGCCCAGCACCGTGGCTTGCCATTGCGCCTGCCATTGGCGGACCTGAATGAACAGATCGTCGCCACCGCGCCAAATCTGGAAGGTGCAGATCCCGCGCCTTTGCATGCTGCATCGGAACGCTACAGCGCCGACGCCTTGCTCGCGGTACACGCCCAGGAAGAGGGCGGGCAATGGCAGGCCAAGTGGCGCCTGTGGCTGGGTGATCAGAAAGAGGCCGGCACTGTACAGGGCGCCGATCAGGCCGCCGTGGCCGATGCGGTGATGCTGGCGGTCAGCGAGCGCCTGGCGCCGCGGTTTGTCGCCAGGCCCGGTGCTTCGAGTGAGCAATTGCTGGAAGTGCAAGGCATGAATCTTGAGCACTATGCGTCGCTCGGGCGTTTACTGGAGCCATTTGGCGGGCGCGTGCAAAGTGTCGAGGGCGACCGGATTCTCTATCGCGTCAATGGCAGCGTCGATCAGCTGCGTGCACAACTGTCGCTGGCGCGGCTCCAGGAAACACCGGCGGGTCAAGCACCGGCCCCGGCAGCACCCGTTCAGCCTGCCACCGGCGGTTCGGTGCCTGCCGCAGCGCCGGCCCCAACCCCGCAACTGCGTTTTCGCTGGTAGTTTTTCTTTCTTTATATAGAAGCAATGGAGTGGTTCATGGCCGATACGCGGCGTTGGTTCTGGCTCGGCGGGTTGGTCCTGCTTTGTGCATTTGTCTGGTTGTTGCATCCGATCCTGACGCCGTTCCTGGTGGCGCTGTTGTTGGCCTATCTGTTCGACCCGCTGGTGGATCGACTGGAGAAGGCAGGCTTGTCTCGAACCTGGGGTGTAGTGGCGGTGTTTACGCTATTTACGTTGATCCTCACCGCGCTGTTGTTGGTATTGGTGCCGCTGCTCGCCAGGCAGTTGTTTCGTTTGTATGAGCTGGCCCCGCAGATGCTCGACTGGCTACAGCACACGGCGTTGCCTTGGGCGCAATCGAAGTTCGGTTTGTCGGACGGTTTCTGGAAGTTCGACAAGCTCAAGGCAGCCATCAGCGAGCATATGAGTCAGACCACCGATGTTGTCAGCGTGGTGCTGAGCCATGCCACTGCCTCGGGGCTTGCGTTGATTGGCTGGTTGGCGAATCTGGTGTTGATTCCGGTGGTGAGTTTCTACCTGTTGCGGGATTGGGATTTGATGATGGCCAAGATCCGCAGCCTGCTGCCCCGCGATCGTGAAGAGCGCGCGGTATTGCTGGCAGGTGAATGCCATGAAGTGCTCGGCGCGTTCGTTCGCGGGCAGTTGCTGGTGATGGTGGCCTTGGGTGTGATCTACGCGGCAGGCCTGATGCTGGTCGGGTTGGAGCTGGGCCTGTTGATTGGCCTGATTGCCGGTCTGGCGGCGATCGTGCCGTACATGGGGTTTATCATCGGCATTGGCGCGGCGCTGATTGCGGGGTTGTTCCAGTTTGGCGGTGATCTTTACCCGATGCTCGGCATTGTCGCGGTGTTCATGGTCGGCCAGGCACTGGAGGGTATGGTACTGACGCCGTTGCTGGTCGGTGACCGGATTGGCCTGCACCCGGTGGCGGTGATTTTCTCGATTCTGGCGGGTGGTGAGCTGTTTGGCTTTACTGGTGTGTTACTGGCGTTGCCGGTCGCGGCGGTGATCATGGTGCTGGTGCGTCATGTGCATGATTTGTATAAGGATTCTGAAATTTACGGGGGGGGCGACGAGCCGGAGCTGTAAGGGGCGTCGATTGGCGATGGCGGGCTGCCAGGGTTTGTGCCAAGTCAGCCTGCTTGTTTCACGCGACAGTCACATGCACCGCCAAAGAAACTGTCACAAAACCAGTGCATTAACGCAAACCTTTGATTTTGCTTGTGGTCTGTCGCATTGTGCGGTCCGCTTCACGGGTATAAACTTCGCAAACTTTACACAGAGGCCACTAACGGTTCCTTTGGAACTGTTCAGTCAGCATGAAACCGATTCAGCTGCCCCTAGGTGTGCGTCTGCGTGACGACGCCACCTTTATCAACTACTACCCAGGCGCCAATGCCGCTGCACTCGGCTATGTCGAGCGGCTGTGCGAAGCCGACGCCGGGTGGACCGAGAGCCTGATTTACCTCTGGGGCAAAGACGGGGTAGGGCGCACGCACCTGTTGCAGGCCGCTTGCTTGCGTTTTGAACAGTTGGGTGAGCCGGCGGTGTACCTGCCGTTGGCCGAGTTGCTCGATCGCGGTACCGAAATCCTCGACAACCTCGAGCAGTACGAACTGGTCTGCCTGGATGATTTGCAAGTGGTTGCCGGGCGAGCGGATTGGGAAGAGGCGCTGTTCCATCTGTTCAATCGCTTGCGCGACAGCGGCCGACGATTGCTGATTGCCGCGTCGACATCCCCTCGCGAGTTACCGGTGAAGCTGGCGGATCTCAAATCCCGCCTGACCCTGGCGTTGATCTTCCAGATGCGTCCGCTTTCCGATGAGGACAAATTGCGTGCCCTGCAATTGCGCGCTTCGCGTCGTGGTCTACACCTGACCGACGAAGTCGGGCATTTCATTTTGACTCGCGGTACCCGCAGCATGAGTGCGTTGTTCGAGCTGCTAGAGCGTCTCGATCAGGCCTCCCTTCAGGCTCAGCGCAAGCTGACAATCCCGTTTTTGAAAGAAACCCTGGGCTGGTAGAACCCGCTTAAACCGGGGTGCTGACGGGTTTTGGCATATTTCAGGCGCCAGAAAGCACGCTTTCCTGCACGGTTGCAGGCTGCGTGTCTGTTCAAAATGGGCTTAAGCGCTTAGATGTAAACGAGAAACCGGGAAGTCACAAAAACATCGATTGAATTTGCAAATGAGGTTGATAGCGGGCATAGTCTCGGCTTCTTTACAACTTTCAGCCACGGTCGTGCCCATGCTAAATCGCTTCGCACCCCTCGTGCCTCTCGCACTCGTTACCCTGTTGTTCGGTTGCGCTGCCCACACTCCAGTGTCCCAGCAAGCGCAGCAACAACAGGTTCAAAACTCCGTTACTGCCCAATCTTCCGCTCTTTACCAGGAAGAACTGGCTACCGAAAAAGAGCTCGCAGACTTCGCCGGTGGCAAGTCCTACCAGCTTCCGGTCCTGGCCGACAGCATCCTCGAACGTGGCATGTCCCTGATCGGTACCCGTTACCGTTTCGGCGGTACTTCCGAAGCCGGCTTCGATTGCAGCGGTTTCATCGGCTACCTGTTCCGCGAAGAAGCGGGCATGAATCTGCCGCGCTCCACCCGCGAAATGATCAACGTGGATGCTCCGCTGGTCTCGCGCAGCAAGCTGGAACCGGGTGACCTGCTGTTCTTCGCAACCAATGGCCGTCGCGGCCGCGTCAGTCACGCCGGGATCTACCTGGGTGACAACCAGTTCATCCACTCCAGCAGCCGCCGTAGCGGTGGTGTGCGGATCGATAGCCTGGGCGACAGCTACTGGAGCAAAACCTTCATCGAAGCCAAGCGTGCCCTGGCGATGGCGCCTAACGCCTCGCCAATCGTCACTGCACGTAAATAAGCAGACAGTTTGTAAGGCGAACTTAAAGTCTTACTTGAAGTTTGCCGCATAGCCGCTAGAATCCTGATGTATTAATGATGGCAAACCGCCTGCGTCACGCGCAGGCGGTTTTCTTTTCTGCACTCCCGGCAGAAAAAAGCCGCAGCCAGATCAGGATGCTCTGCTTATGACGACGTCGGCCCGCCTCGCAATCATGTTCTTCGCCGCGCTGCTCAGTGCCTGCGCCAGCCGCACACCGCCTCCTGCGCCGGTGGTTCGCGCTCCCATCGTATTTGGCTCCTCACAAGCTTTTTCGCCCGAGGCGGAAGACGTGCTGTTTCGCGCGCTCGGTCTGGTGGGTACACCTTATCGCTGGGGTGGCAACACGCCGGATTCCGGATTTGATTGCAGCGGTTTGATCGCTTACGTGTACCGTGACGTCGCCGGTATTTCCTTGCCGCGCACCACTCGCGAGATGATCTCCATGCAAGCGGCGAACGTGGGCAAGGAAGGCCTGCAAACCGGGGACCTGATTTTCTTCGCCACCAATGGCGGTTCCCAGGTCAGTCATGCCGGGATCTACGTGGGGGAAGGGCGTTTCGTCCACGCGCCAGCCACCGGCGGCACCGTGAAACTCGATAGCCTGTCCAAAGCGTATTGGCAAAAGGCTTATCTGAGCGCAAAACGTGTTCTGCAGCCCGAACATTTGGCGCGCAATCCGTAACTTCCGGAGCTGGTGGTCATGACTGCTCGCACGCTCAATCTCGACGACGCCCTGTACCAATACCTACTCGATGTGTCGCTGCGCGAAACGCCACTGCTCAAGCGCTTGCGCGATGAGACCCAGGCGCTGCCGATGGCGCGTTGGCAGGTGGCGCCTGAGCAGGGGCAGTTTCTCGCCTTGTTGGTGAAGCTGACGGGGGCCAGGCGCTTGCTCGAAGTCGGCACCTTTACCGGTTACAGCGCGCTGTGCATGGCGGCGGCATTACCCGCTGACGGTTCGCTGATTTGCTGTGATATCCCCGGCGACTACAACGCCATCGCGCGGCGGTACTGGCAAGAAGCAGGGCTCGCCGGGCGGATTGACCTGCGCCTGGCGCCGGCACTGGAAACCCTGGCCGAGCTTGAGCGACAAGGGCAGGGCGAACCGTTCGATCTGGTGTTCATCGATGCCGACAAGGCCAACTACCCGGGTTATCTGGAACACGCCCTGCGTTTGCTGCGGGTCGGTGGGCTGGCGGTGTTCGATAACACGCTATGGAGCGGGCGCGTACTTGAGGTCAGTCCCGAGAGTGCGGACACCCGAGCGATCCAGGCGCTCAACCGGGCCTTGAAAGACGATGCGCGGGTGGATTTGTCGTTGTTGCCGTTGGGTGATGGGCTCACTCTCTGTCGCAAACGCTGAACCCTGTGGGAGCGGGCTTGCTCGCGAAAGCTGATTGTCAGTCAACATTGATGTTGAATGTTATGGCGCCTTCGCGAGCAAGCCCGCTCCCACAGGGGGATATGTTGGCAGTTGGAATTTATTTTACCGGCGACACCCGCCACACCTTGTTCCCCACATCATCGGCCACCAGCAGGTCGCCTTGTTGGTCGATCACCACGCCTACCGGGCGACCCATCGCTTGTTCCTTGTCGTTGAGGAAGCCGGTGAGCACGTCAACCGGTTTTCCCACCGGTTTGCCGGTGCTGAACGGCACGAAAATCACTTTGTAGCCACTGTGGGGTTTGCGGTTCCATGAGCCGTGCTGACCGATGAATGCCCCTTGAGTGAAAGGCGCCGGCAGCTTGCTGTTTTCGGCGAAGGTCAGGCCCAGGGATGCTGTGTGCGGGCCGAGCGCGTAGTCTGGGGCAATGGCCTTGGCCACCAGGTCCGGGTTTTGCGGCTCGACGCGTATGTCGACATGCTGCCCGTAGTAACTGAACGGCCAGCCATAGAACCCGCCGTCCTTCACCGAGGTGATGTAGTCCGGTACCAGGTCGCTGCCAATTTCGTCCCGTTCGTTGACCGCGGTCCACAGCGCGCCGCTGTGCGGTTCCCACGCCATGCCGTTGGGGTTGCGCAGGCCGGAGGCGAAGATCCGGTGCTGGCCGGTGGCACGATCCACTTCCCAGATCGCTGCACGACCTTCTTCCTTGTCCATGCCGTTTTCGGCGACGTTGCTGTTGGAGCCCACGGTGACGTAGAGCTTGCTGCCGTCCTTGCTGGCGATGACGTTTTTGGTCCAGTGGTGGTTCAGCGGGCCGCCGGGCAAATCGACCACTTTGACGGGGTGCGACTTGATCGCCGTGTCGCCGGTTTCATAGTGGAATCGCAACAAGCGATCAGTATCGGCAACGTACAGATCTTTGCCGACCAGTGTCATACCAAACGGCGAGTTGAGGTTTTCCAGAAACACGGTTCGGGTTTCCGCGATGCCGTCGTGATCCTTGTCCCGTAGCAACGTGATGCGGTTCGGGCTGGGCACGGTAGATCCGGCACGCCCCATGACGTTCTTCATGACCCAACCGCGAATGCCATTGCTGTCTTCGGGTTTGGGTGGTGCGGCGGTTTCCGCCACCAGCACATCGCCATTGGGCAGCACATAAAGCCAGCGCGGGTGATCCAGGTCTTCGGCAAAAACGGCCACTTGGGTGCCATTGGCGGCGATGGGCTTCGCACCCTCCGGCCAGCCAATGGCAGGTGCAATGTTCACGGTCGGAACCAGGGTCTTGTTGGGTTCTGGTAGTTGAGGTGACGGGCCGGTGCCGTCGGAGACTTGCAGCCTGGAGGTCTCGCCACAAGCGGCGAGCCCTCCGCTGAGCGCGATAACGAGAACGAGCGGGGGCGTGCGCATGCTGGTGTTCCCTATGAATGCCTTGTTCTAATCATAGAGGAGCGTTGTCGTCCGATGGTTCAACCCTTAGCCGCGTGCTTCCTTGAACAGCACTGCAATGCCAGGGTGATAGTTGCCGGCTTCGTTGCGCAACTTGCGATAGGCGTAAGGGAAATACCAGGCCACAGCGCAGGTGTGTTCCTTTTGCAGGTCGTCGACCATGTCCTGGAGTTCTTCCGGCGTGGCGCCTTGCTGGGCTTTTTGCGGTGCGACGAACAGGCAGCCGAGCTTCAGGTCACTGGCATGGCTCACTCGCTTCGCGTCGCTGGCGATATCGAGCAGGGCCTGGGTCAGGTTGAGACTGTTGACCCGTGGCCAGCGCTGGCTGGTCTGGATGTAGGCGCGGGTTTCGGGCGAGGCGAGGAACAGGTCGGCGCGGCTGTTGCGTTCGCCTTCTTCGGTCTGTTTGCGGGTTGGCGTCTGTTGCAACGTGACCATCTCGGCCATCCAGGCGGCGGCAGACAGCAGTCCGAGATTGGCTTTTTCGTCGTGCCAGTACGGTGTGTCGCCATCACCGCGGACGGCGTTATAGCGGTCGATGCATTCGAACCAGCGCTCGAGCACCGGGCGCAGGAATTCCAGATTTGGATTGCTGATGATCATGCCTTGCATGGGCTCACCCTTGTTATTGTGTTGTGAGGTTGTGGCTCTTTGATATCACTGCTGAGAGCGTGGCACAAGATTGGCGTCAGTTTATTGATTGACAGCAGTTATTCGGCAGGTGGCCTCCCGGCTTTAATTGACGCTCCACCCCCAACCCTCTAACCTTCGCGGCTTGTTTCAGGTGCTCTGTGGCTTGGGTCGACAGAGTGAAACAGGGAAGCCGGTGAGTGAGTTCTTCTTCAAGTCGAAGGCCTGCAATTCCGGCGCTGCCCCCGCAACGGTAAATGAGTGAAAACTGTGTCTGGTGCCACTGTGTCGGTTTGATGCGGGAAGGCGCACAGTCTGGCCCCGCGGCCACTCATGAGCCCGGAGACCGGCCTGATTCATCCAGCGGCATCACGGTGGGCGATGCCAGGCTTTTTGCCTTCTATTGTTGTGCCTGCCCGCCGTTATTCCAGCCTCAACGGAGAGCTCCCCCATGACTGATACCCCCGATCGTGACGAACGCCACCTGGCGCGCATGCAGCGCAAAAAAGCCGTGATCGACGAGCGCATTGCCAATTCCCCGAACGAATGCGGCCTGTTGCTGGTGCTGACCGGCAACGGCAAAGGCAAGAGCAGTTCGGCTTTTGGCATGCTCGCCCGCGCCTTGGGTCACGGCATGCAATGTGGCGTGGTGCAGTTCATCAAGGGCCGCAACAGTACCGGCGAAGAGTTGTTCTTCCGACGCTTTCCCGAGCAGGTGCGCTTTCACGTGATGGGCGAAGGTTTTACCTGGGAAACCCAGGATCGTCAGCGCGACATCGCCGCCGCCGAAGCCGCCTGGGCAGTGTCGCAGGAGCTGCTGCGCGATCCGTCCATCGGTCTGGTGGTGCTGGATGAGCTGAACATCGCCCTCAAGCACGGCTACCTCGATCTCGACCAGGTGCTCAGCGACTTGCAGGCCCGACCGCCGATGCAACACGTGGTGGTCACCGGGCGTGCCGCCAAGCCGGAAATGATCGAGATGGCCGACACCGTCACTGAAATGGGCATGATCAAGCACGCCTTTCAAGCCGGGATCAAAGCGCAGAAAGGCGTCGAGCTGTGAACACGCCTCGTCATTGCCCGGCGGTACTGATTGCCGCACCGGCCTCCGGCCAGGGCAAGACCACCGTCACCGCAGCGCTGGCCCGATTGCATCGCAATCAGGGGCGCAAGGTTCGCGTGTTCAAGTGCGGTCCGGACTTTCTCGATCCGATGATCCTCGAACGTGCCAGCGGTGCGCCGGTATATCAACTGGACATGTGGATGGTTGGCGAGCAGGAGAGTCGTCGACTGTTGTGGGAAGCCGCCGCTGAAGCCGACCTGATCCTGATCGAAGGCGTCATGGGGCTGTTCGACGGTACGCCGTCGAGCGCCGATCTGGCGCGGCATTTCGGTGTGCCGGTGCTGGGTGTAATCGATGGCACCGCCATGGCCCAGACTTTTGGCGCATTGGCCCTGGGGCTGGCGCGTTATCAGCCGGACTTGCCATTCGCCGGCGTGCTGGCCAATCGTGTCGGCACGCTGCGCCACGCGCAACTGCTCGAAGGCAGCCTGACTGAAGGATTGCGCTGGTACGGCGCGCTGTCCCGGGAAACCGGGATCGAATTGCCGAGCCGGCACCTTGGCCTGGTTCAGGCCAGTGAGTTGAACGATCTCGACCTGCGCCTCGATGCGGCAGCCGATGCCCTGGCCAGCAGTTGCGAAGTCGCGCTGCCACCGGCGGTCGAGTTCGCCGCACCTGATGTCATCGCAGCCGAACCGCTGCTGGCCGGCGTGCGCATTGCCGTCGCCCGTGATGAGGCCTTTGCGTTCACCTACGGCGCGAGCCTGGATTTGCTGCGAGCGATGGGCGCCGAGTTGTCGTTCTTCTCGCCGATCCGCGACAGTGCGTTGCCGGAGGCGGACAGCCTGTATCTGCCGGGTGGTTACCCGGAACTGCACCATGTTGCACTGGCGCAAAACACTGCGATGCTCGATGCGATTCGCGCGCACCACGCCGCCGGCAAACCGTTGCTCGCCGAGTGTGGCGGCATGTTGTATCTGCTCGACTCCCTGACCGATGTCGAGGGCACTCGTGCCGAACTGGTTGGCTTGCTAGCCGGTGATGCGGTCATGCAAAAGCGTCTGGCGGCGCTGGCGTTGCAAGCGGTGGAACTGCCGGAAGGTTCGCTGCGCGGGCACACCTATCACCATTCTCTGACCAGCACTGAACTGGCGCCGATTGCCCGTGGCATGAGCCCTAACGGCGGGCGTGGAGCGGAGGCGGTTTACCGTGAAGGGCGGATGACCGCCTCTTACGTGCACTTTTATTTTCCGTCCAATCCCTCGGCGATTGCCGCGCTGTTTGCGCCGAGCCTTGAGGCCGCCTTCGCTGGCAAGCCAGCTCCTACAATGGATCACCAACCCCCTGTAGGAGCGGGCTTGCCCGCGAAGAGGCCATGACCGACAACGCATTCTCCGAAGTCGAGCGCGCAGCGGTCTACCGCGCCATCGCCGAACGCCGCGACATGCGCCACTTCAGCGGCGGTACGATCGAGCCCGAGTTGCTTCGGCGCCTGCTCGAGGCTGCGCATCAGGCGCCGAGCGTGGGCCTGATGCAGCCTTGGCGCTTCATCCGCATCAGCGATCGCGCCTTGCGTGGGCAAATCCAGGCCCTGGTGGAAGAAGAGCGCATTCGCACCGCCGAAGCCCTTGGCGAGCGCAGCGATGAGTTCATGAAGCTCAAGGTTGAAGGCATCAGCGATTGCGCCGAGGTATTGGTCGCCGCACTGATGGACGACCGCGAGCGGCATATCTTCGGCCGCCGCACCTTGCCGGAAATGGACATGGCTTCGCTGTCCTGTGCGATCCAGAACCTGTGGCTGGCGTCCCGCGCGGAAGGTCTGGGCATGGGCTGGGTGTCGCTGTTCGAACCGCAAGCCCTGGCCGATTTGTTGGAGTTGCCACCCGGAGCCAAACCGCTGGCTGTGCTGTGCCTGGGGCCGGTGAGGGAATTTTATCCGGCGCCGATGCTGGTACTCGAAGGCTGGGCGCAGGCGCGTCCGCTGCAGGAATTGCTGTATGAAAACTATTGGGGAGTGAGTCAATGAGTGTGGCGTTGTTGAGTGTCGCCGCGGTGGCGCTGGATGCGCTGCTGGGTGAACCCAGGCGCTGGCATCCGCTGGTGGCGTTCGGCCGTTTTGCCGATCGCATCGAGCAACGTTTCAACGGTGGCGGTCGAGGCTGGCGCAGCCATGGCGTCACTGCGTGGGTGATTGCCGTGTTGCCGCTGACGCTGTTGGTCACGGCATTTTCCTGGGCGCCTTATGTCGGCTGGATCGTCGAGATTCTCGCGCTCTATTGCGCCCTCGGCATGCGCAGCCTCGGCGAACACGTCACGCCTGTGGCCAAGGCCCTGCGTGGTAATGATCTGGAAGCGGCGCGCACGCGCGTGGGCTATCTGGTCAGCCGCCAGACCAGCGAACTGGATGAAACTGAAGTCGCCCGTGCCGCGACCGAGTCGGTACTGGAAAACGGCAGCGATGCAGTGTTCGCGGCGTTGTTCTGGTTTGCCGTGGCTGGCGCGCCGGGCGTGGTGCTCTACCGCCTGAGCAATACGCTGGACGCGATGTGGGGCTATCGCAACGAGCGATTCGAACGGTTTGGCTGGGCGGCGGCGAAGATCGACGACGTCCTCAATTACATTCCTGCGCGTCTGGTGGCACTGACTTACGCACTGCTGGGCAAAACCCGTCTGGCGTTGAAATGCTGGCGCACCCAGGGGCCGACCTGGGACAGCCCGAACGCCGGCCCGGTGATGGCGGCAGGGGCGGGTGCCCTTGGCGTCGAATTGGGCGGGGCGGCGATTTATCACGGCGAACTGCACCAGCGTCCGCAGTTGGGCGAAGGCGTGCCGGCGGATGCCGACTCCATAGACCGGGGCTGGCAATTGGTCCAGCGCGGGGTATGGTTATGGCTGCTGATTCTCTGCATGGGGGCCGAATTTTATGCTTGAGCACGGTGGGCGATTGCGCAAGGCAGCGCTCGAATACGGCATAGATGAAGCCGACTGGCTGGACCTGTCGACGGGCCTTGCGCCCTGGCCATTCCCGGTGCCGGAGATTCCGCTGCGGGCCTGGGCCCGTTTGCCGGAGGCGGACGATGGTCTGGAACAGGCCGCCTGCGATTATTACGGCACCTTGCAGGCATTGCCGGTGGCCGGCTCGCAAATGGCGATTCAACTGCTGCCGCGATTGCGTCGGGCAGGCAAGGTCGGCGTGCTGTCGCCGTGTTATGCCGAGCACGCCGAGGCGTGGCGTCGCGACGGCTACATCGTGCGCGAAGTGCTGGAGCATGAAGTCGACTTCTTTATCGACAGTCTCGACGTGCTGGTGGTGGTCAATCCGAATAACCCCACGGGCCTGAGCCTGACGCCCAGTCGCCTGCTCGACTGGCACGCGCGGCTGGCCCAGCGCGGTGGCTGGCTGGTCGTGGACGAAGCGTTCATGGATAACACGCCGCAACTGAGCCTGGCGCCGTTTGCCCATCAAGTCGGATTGATCGTTTTGCGCTCCTTCGGCAAGTTTTTCGGCCTGGCCGGTGTGCGCCTGGGGTTTGTGCTGGCCGAGCGCAAGTTGCTCAAGCTGCTGGCTGAGCAAGTGGGGCCGTGGGCTGTGAGCGGGTCAACCCGGGTAGTGGGCCAGGCCTGTCTGCGCGATACCGAAGGGCAGACGCGGCAACGGGTACGCACCGAAGCGGCCAGCGAGCGCCTGGCGTCATTGCTGGAGCAACACGGCTTCAAGCCCGAAGGCGGTTGCGCGCTGTTCCAGTGGCTGATCACCGAACGCGCCGAAGAACTGCATGAATTCATGGCCCGGCGCGGCATTCTCCTGCGGTTGTTCACGCACAACAGCAGCCTGCGATTCGGCTTGCCCGGTGATGAAATCGCCTGGGTGCGACTGACGCAGGCGTTCGAAGATTTCGCCAAGGAAAACCAATGACCACGCTGATGGTGCAGGGCACCACTTCGGATGCCGGTAAAAGTACGCTGGTGACTGCGCTGTGCCGTTGGGTTACACGTCAGGGCATCAGGGTGGTGCCGTTCAAGCCACAGAACATGGCCCTCAACAGTGCGGTGACCGCCGACGGTGGCGAGATTGGCCGCGCCCAGGCGGTACAGGCTCAGGCCGCGCACCTCGAACCGCACACCGACATGAACCCGGTGTTGCTCAAGCCCAACAGTGACACCGGTGCCCAAGTAATTATCCATGGCCGCGCTGTCACGACCATGAACGCCGTCGCCTATCACGATTACAAAACCATCGCCATGCAAGCGGTGCTGGCCTCCCACGAGCGCTTGAGCGCGGCGTATCCGCTGGTGATGGTCGAGGGCGCGGGCTCTCCGGCGGAAATCAACTTGCGGGCCGGCGACATCGCCAACATGGGCTTTGCCGAAGCGGTGGATTGTCCGGTGGTGCTGATCGCCGATATCAATCGCGGCGGGGTTTTCGCCCACCTGGTGGGCACCCTCGAACTGCTGTCGCCGAGTGAACAGGCGCGGGTCAAAGGGTTTGTCATCAATCGTTTTCGTGGCGACATCGCGTTGCTGCAACCCGGTCTCGACTGGCTTGAAGAGCGCACCGGAAAACCGGTGATCGGCGTGCTGCCGTACGTGATGGACTTGCACCTGGAGGCGGAGGACGGTATCGATCAACGCCAGATCGATAAAGCCGAACAGGTGCTGAAAGTGCTGGTGCCAGTTCTGCCGCGCATCAGCAATCACACCGATTTCGATCCGCTGCGCCTGCATCCGCAAGTAGACCTGCAATTCATCGGCCCCGGCCAGGCGATTCCGCCCGCCGACCTGATCATTCTTCCTGGCTCGAAAAGTGTGCGCAGCGACCTCGCGCACCTGCGGGCCAACGGCTGGGAAACCGCCATCGCCCGGCATCTGCGTTATGGCGGAAAACTGCTGGGGATCTGTGGCGGCCTGCAGATGCTCGGCGAGCACGTGCATGACCCGCTGGGCCTCGAAGGTGCACCGGGTTCCAGCGCCGGTCTGGGCCTGCTGGCGTTCCAGACCCAACTCGAACAAGAGAAGCAGCTGCGCAATGTGCGTGGTCGCCTGGCGCTGGAAGATGCGCCGGTATCAGGCTACGAAATTCATGCTGGCGTGACCTCCGGGCCGGCGCTGGAAAACGCCGCCGTGCAACTGGATGACGGCCGCTGTGATGGTGCGCAAAGTGCTGACGGACAGATTTTCGGCACCTACCTGCACGGGCTGTTCGAATCGCCGGCGGCGTGCAGCGCGTTGCTGCGCTGGGCCGGCTTGCAGGAGGTACAGGCTGTGGATTACCACGCCTTGCGTGAGCGTGATATCGAGCGGTTGGCGGATCTGGTGGAGAAGCATCTGGATACCGGGCTGTTGCGGCAACTCTGTGGGGTATGAGGTGACTGTCATGGCCCCTTCGCGGGCAAGCCCGCTCCTACAGGGATATGAGGTGTACCCAATATTTATGATCGACGCAGATCAACTGTAGGAGCGGGCTTGCCCGCGAAGGGGCCAGCAGCCTCACCAAAGATTTCAAGGAAACAACCATGCTCCAACTGATCCTCGGCGGCGCTCGCTCCGGCAAGAGTCGCCTGGCGGAAAAACTCGCCATCGATAGCGCTCTGGCCGTGACCTACATCGCCACCAGCCAGCCACTGGACGGAGAAATGAGCGAACGGGTGGCCCATCACCGCGCCCGTCGTCCTGCCGAATGGGCATTGATCGAAGAGCCCGTCGAACTGGCCCGGGTGCTGCGCGAATCCGCCCGCACCGATCATTGCCTGCTGGTGGATTGCCTGACCCTGTGGCTGACCAATCTGCTGATGCTCGACGATGCCGGGCGCCTGCAGGCCGAGCGAGATGCTCTGCTCGAATGCCTGGCGTCGTTGCCGGGTGAAATCATTTTTGTCAGCAACGAAACCGGAATGGGCGTCGTGCCGCTGGGCGAATTGACTCGCCGCTATGTCGATGAAGCCGGTTGGCTGCATCAAGCTCTGGCTGAGCGCTGTCAGCGTGTCGTCCTGACCGTCGCCGGCCTGCCCCTGACTCTGAAAGGAACTGCGTTATGACTCAATCCTGGTGGCTGAACCCGTGCAAGCCGGTCGATACCCAAGTGGTCGAACAGGCGCAGGCGCGGCAACAGCAACTGACCAAACCGGCCGGCTCCCTCGGTCAGCTGGAATCGGTGGCGGTGCAACTGGCGGGTTTGCAGGGGCGGGTCAAGCCGAGTCTGGAGCAGGTGTGGATCGCGATTTTTGCCGGCGACCATGGCGTCGTCGCCGAGGGCGTGTCGGCGTTTCCCCAGGAAGTGACCGGGCAGATGTTGCACAACTTCGTCAGCGGTGGTGCGGCGATCAGCGTATTGGCGCGGCAACTGGGTGCTTCCCTGGAGGTGGTTGACCTTGGCACGGTGACGCCGTCGTTGAACCTGCCGGGCGTGCGCCACCTGAACATCGGCCCGGGCACGGCCAATTTTGTACAGGGGCCGGCAATGACCGGGGCCCAGGGGCAACTCGCCTTGCAAGCCGGACGTGACAGCGTGCGACGGGCAATCGCCACGGGTGCGCAGTTGTTTGTCGGTGGCGAAATGGGCATCGGTAACACCACAGCTGCCAGCGCTTTGGCGTGCGCGCTGCTCGATTGCCCGGTGGGCCATTTGACCGGGCCTGGTACTGGGCTCAACGCCGAAGGTGTCAGCCACAAGGCCCAAGTGATCGAGCGCGCCCTGGCATTGCATGATGCGCAGCGTGGCGATGCTTTGCAGACCCTGTTCAACCTCGGTGGCTTCGAGATCGCCGCGCTGGTCGGTGCCTATCTCGCCTGTGCCCAGGAAGGTGTCGCGGTGCTGGTGGACGGCTTCATTTGCAGTGTCGCGGCGCTGGTTGCGGTGCGCTTGAATCCCGAGTGTCGGCAGTGGCTGTTGTTCGGACATCGCGGCGCCGAGCCGGGGCACCGTCATGTGCTGGAAACCCTGAATGCGCAACCCTTGCTCGATCTTGGTCTGCGGCTTGGTGAAGGCAGTGGCGCGGCATTGGCTGTGCCACTGTTGCGTCTGGCGTGCGACCTGCACGGGCAAATGGCGACCTTCGCCGAAGCCGCCGTGGCAGATCGTCCGGCATGACCCTGCGCGTGGATCTGTTGCGTCACGGTGAAACCGAATTCGGCGGCGGGTTGCGTGGCAGTATCGACGATGCGTTGACCGACACGGGCTGGGCGCAGATGCGTGCCGCCGTGGTCGGCCAGGGGCCATGGGATCGGCTGGTCAGTTCACCGTTGCAGCGTTGTGCGCGGTTTGCCGAGGAACTCGGTGCGCAATTGGGTGTGCCAGTGCAACTGGATAACGACCTGCAAGAGTTGCATTTCGGTGCCTGGGAGGGGCAGAGCGCGGCGGCGTTGATGGAAACCGACGCGCAGGCCCTGGGGTTGTTCTGGGCCGATCCTTATTCGTTCACGCCGCCTCAGGGTGAGCCGGTTACAGCGTTTTCGGCGCGGGTGCTGGCAGCGCTGGAGCGTTTGCACGCGACCTGTGCCGGTGAGCGCATTCTGCTGATCAGCCACGGCGGGGTGATGCGCCTGTTGCTTGCACAAGCTCGCGGGTTGCCGCGAGAGCAACTGCTCAACGTTGAGGTCGGGCATGGTGCGCTGTTTTCGCTGACCGTGGAACCTGCTGGCTTGTTGAAGGAAATGCGCTGACCATGCTGCCATTCTGGATCGCCCTGCAATTTCTAAGCAGTCTGCCGGTTCGCCTGCCCGGTATGCCTGAGCCTCAGGCGCTGGGGCGGTCGCTGCTGTTTTATCCGCTGGTGGGATTATTGTTTGGCGCCATTCTGTGGGTATTCAACTGGCTGCTGCTTGGCGCGCCGACGTTGCTGCACGCGGCGTTACTGCTCTGCGTTTGGGTGTTGCTCAGCGGCGGGCTGCATCTGGATGGCCTGGCCGACAGCGCCGATGCCTGGCTCGGTGGGTTTGGCGATCGTGAACGCACCCTGACCATCATGAAAGACCCGCGTAGCGGGCCGATCGCCGTGGTGACGCTGGTACTGGTGTTGTTGCTCAAGTTCACCGCGCTGCTGGCGTTGATCGAGCAACCGCATTCGCTGGCATTGATCATCGTACCGTTGATCGGTCGCAGCGCATTGCTCGGCTTGTTCCTGACTACGCCCTATGTGCGTGCCGGTGGCCTGGGTCAGGCATTGGCCGATCATCTTCCGCGTTCGGCGGGCAAGCAGGTGTTGGCGGTCAGTGCATTGGTCTGTGTATTGATCGCGGGCGTCAGCGGGGCGCTGGCGGTGGTGTTGGCGGTTCTTGGGTTTGCCTGGCTACGGCAGGTGATGCTGCGGCGGCTCGGTGGAGCGACGGGCGATACGGCAGGGGCAATGCTGGAGTTGCTGGAGGTAGGGGTGTTGGTTGGATTGGCATTAGTCTGAACGCCGTAGTGGTGAATGTTCTGGCCTCTTCGCGAGCAAGCCCGCTCCCACAGGGTTTCTGTTTTGTTAACAAAACAGTGAACACACCGAAAGTCTCTGTGGGAGCGGGCTTGCCCGCGATGGCGGTCTACCAGGCGCCGCTCAGTCACTGAAAAAACTATGTAACTTGATTTAACACACTCACGGGTATATACACGCACCATGCTCGATTCCCAATGTTTATGCATCAACCTGCGTCGCGCCGCCCGTGGCGTCAGCAGGCATTACGACGGCGCTCTCGACGGCTTCGGGATCAACGTTGCGCAGTATTCTTTGCTGTGCAATCTGCAGCGCCTGGATCAGCCGAGCATCTCAACCCTGGCCGAGGCCATGGGTCTGGATCGCAGCACCTTGGGACGCAATTTGCGGGTGCTGGAGGGTGAAGGCCTGGTGACCCTGGTCGAGGGTGAGGACATGCGCAACCGCATCGTCCTGTTGACCGAGGCCGGGGCAGAGCGCCTGAAGGCTGCCTTGCCGGCCTGGGAAGCCGCTCAGCAGCGCTTGATCGATCGTCTGGGCGCCGAGAAGCGCGAAACCCTATTGAAGCTGCTGGACGAACTGGCGTGATGCCGGTTTTTTCGATCTTAAGCGGGTATATACCCGCTACCGGAGAACAACAATGACATCGATGTGGCGTACATGCGGCTGGGTTCTGTTGGGGAGTGCGCTGATCCTTGCGTTGTCTCTGGGCGTTCGACATGGCTTCGGGCTGTTTCTGGCGCCGATGAGCGCCGAGTTCGGCTGGGGCCGTGAAGTCTTTGCCTTCGCCATCGCCTTGCAGAACCTGATCTGGGGCCTCGCTCAGCCATTCACTGGCGCGCTGGCCGATCGCTTCGGCGCGGCGAAAGTGGTGCTGATCGGTGGCGTCCTGTACGCGGCCGGGCTGATTTGCATGGGGCTCTCCGACTCGGCGATGACCCTGTCCCTGAGTGCCGGCCTGCTGATCGGTATCGGGCTGTCCGGTACGTCGTTCTCGGTGATTCTGGGGGTGGTTGGCCGCGCAGTACCGCCGGAAAAACGCAGCATGGGCATGGGGATCGCCAGTGCTGCCGGTTCGTTCGGCCAGTTCGCGATGTTGCCCGGCACACTCGGTTTGATCGGATGGCTTGGCTGGTCCGCGGCGCTGCTGGCGCTGGGCTTGCTGGTGGCGTTGATCGTGCCGCTGGTGAGCATGCTCAAGGACAAGCCGCTGCCCGTCATGGGCCACGAACAAACCCTTGGCGAAGCGCTGCGCGAAGCCTGCTCCCATTCCGGATTCTGGCTGCTGGCGTTCGGCTTTTTTGTTTGCGGGTTCCAGGTGGTGTTCATCGGTGTGCATTTGCCGGCCTATCTGGTGGATCAGCATCTTCCGGCGACGGTCGGCACCACGGTGCTGGCACTGATCGGCCTGTTCAACATTTTCGGCACCTATACCGCTGGATGGCTCGGCGGGCGCATGTCCAAGCCACGTCTGCTCACCGGTTTGTACCTGTTGCGGGCGGTGGTCATTGCGTTGTTCCTGTGGGCGCCGGTGACGACAACGACGGCCTACCTGTTCGGCATGGCCATGGGCTTTCTGTGGCTGTCGACGGTGCCGTTGACCAACGGCACGGTGGCGACCTTGTTTGGTGTGCGAAACCTGTCCATGCTCGGTGGGATTGTTTTCCTGTTTCACCAACTCGGTTCGTTCCTGGGTGGCTGGTTGGGTGGCGTGGTGTACGATCGTACCGGCAACTATGACTTGATCTGGCAGGTTGCGATTCTCCTCAGCCTGTTGGCAGCCGCCCTGAACTGGCCGGTGCGTGAGCGGCCGGTGGCGCGCCTGCAAACACAAATGAGTGCGACATGAACAGTCTCTGGCCTCGTATCACGATTTTCGCTGTCTTCGCCTTGCTGCTTGCCTTGACGTGGTGGGGCTGGCATCAGGGTGGGCTGGCGCTTTTGCAGTTGGGCATGGGGACTTGCTAGGGGGATGGCGGGGCGAGTAACGTCGAATCCTGACGATTTCTCTAGGATGTCCAGACATGTTGATGCGCTGGCTTGCAGTTCCTGTGTTACTGGTCGCGTTCACCGGGTTGGCTCAAGCGGCAGATTGCCCCGATCTTTTGCAAGGCTCTTTGCCCAAGTTGCATGCCAAGGAATCCATCGATTTGTGCCAGCGTTTCGCTGGCAAACCGTTGGTGGTGGTCAATACCGCAAGTTTCTGTGGCTTTGCTCCGCAGTTCAAAAGCCTTGAGGCGTTGAACCAGCGCTTCAAGGGTCAAGGGCTGGAGGTGATCGGTGTTCCGTCCAACGACTTCAAGCAGGAGTCAAAGGATGGCGCCGAGACCGCCAAGGTCTGCTACGTCAACTATGGCGTGACCTTCACCATGACCGATCCGCAAAAGGTTCGTGGCGAAGAGGCGACGCACTTGTTCAAGGTCCTCGCCAGTCAAGCCAGCGCGCCGAAGTGGAATTTCTACAAGTACGTGGTGGATCGCCAAGGCGAGGTGATCGCCAGTTTCTCCAGCCTGACCAAACCGGATGATCCCGAGTTCATCGCCGCGGTAGAAAAAGCCCTGGCTTCGCCACCGCTGGTTTCGACCCCCTGACCTGCAGGAGCGAGCCTGCTCGCGAAAACCTCAAGACGCCTCGTACATCCTGAAAGCACGCGTCATCGTTCGCGTCCATCGCGAGCAGGCTCGCTCCTACAAATGAAAAGCCCCGCCTCCGTGAGGAGAGCGGGGCTTTTTTGATTCCAATGGCGAGCGGTTCAGGCTCGCCGGGAATCATCAGAAGCGGTAGGTCGCACCGACACCGAAACCGTTGGCGCTGTTTTCGTACTTGGCGCTGTAACTGTCTACCAGGTTGGAGCGATCCACCTTGACAGCTTCTTCCTTCAGGTAGGAGTAGGCGACGTCGATGGTCAGATCATCGGTGACGTTGTAGCCGGCGCCAAGGCTGAAGATTGTGCGGTCACCTGTAGGAATACGAGGGGATCGGTCGGTATTGTTGGTAGGCGACTGGTCAAAGCTCAGGCCGGTGCGCAATACCCACTGCTTATTCAGCTGGTAGGAGGTACCGATGGCGTAGGCCCAGGTATTGTGCCAGTTCTGCTCTTCCGTAATGGTGCCAAACAGGGCCGGAGACAATGCACCGCCTTGTGCTGCCGTTACGCCGTCGTTGTTGACGGTGATGTCTTTCAAACGGCTCCAGCGAGTCCAGGTGGAACCTGCATAAAGGGTCCACGCATCCGTCAGCTGTTGTGTCACGGAGAAGTCGACAGATTCAGGTGTTTCGATTTTCAGCGAAGCATCGTATCGATTGCTTTTCAGGAAGGCGGAAGGTGAATTTGCGCCTGCGGTGATATCGGTATGACCTTCAATCTTGTATTTCACTTTCGAGTGATAGGTCAGGCCGACACGAGTGGTGTCTGTTGCTTGTACCAGGACCCCGAAGTTGTAGCCAAGAGCGACATCATCCCCTTTGATTTTGACGTGGGTATCGCCAAAAAGAGGTACATCCGACTCCAGAGTGCCGCCAATGCGGTTGATGGTCGGGCCGAAACCAATCGATACTTTGTCGTTAAAGGCGTAGCTGACGGTAGGCTGGAAGGTGACAACCTTGACTTCACTCTTGCTGCCGAAACCGGCACCCTGGAAGCCATTTTCATAGTCGGTAATCAGACCAAAAGGTGCGTAGACACCGAGGCCGAATGCCCAGTGATCATCAATCGGCTTGACGTAATAGCCCATCGGAACGGCTGTGAATGGCACCATGTCGCCTTTGTTGGTACCCGGGTGGGCGCCTTGGGCGTCTTTGATATCAGTCGAGGCATCGATAGCTGCGATCCCGCCAGTGACTTCCTGGCGCTTGATTCGCGACATGCCGGCAGGGTTGCCAAAAACAGTGCTTGCATCATCAGCAGATGAAGAGCGTCCCGCAAAACCAGTCCCCATTCCACTGATGCTCTGTTCGTTGAGGGCAAAGCCACTTGCGAAAATCTGGGTGGATGCCATGGCAACGGCGAGGCTAAGGGTGGTTTTGAGCATTACTTTTTTCATTATTAGAACTCCTGGTGATCACCGGGGCGAAAATTACCAACATTTTCGTCCCGGCGCCATAGCCTGTATGGCTTGATTTAGAGCGGTTTTGTAGGACAATCCGACCAGATTCGCGGCGTGTTGCGCGATCTTTGGATCCAGGGGGGTCAGCAGGCTACCTGATTCAGCGGTGAAACACAGGTTTGCCAGGCGCAGGTGAAATCACGCAGACGTCCCTGGGGCTGAAATGTCTGGCGCCAGATTCTGGCCATACCCAACAAATCATCAGGGGCGGGGAGGGGGGTATTCTGTTCTTCCACCAGCAGCCAGGCGATGGCCGTGGCGTAACGCAGGTTGACGGTCAATTCGAGGTGCGGGCCACTCAGAAACGCATGCTGACTGGCCAGGCCGCGGACCAGGCTTGCACGCTCCGGATCAAGGGCCAGGTAATGGTCCCAAAGGGCTTGGTGGCGGGGCTCGGCGATGCGGTACAGGCCGTGCCCACGGCGGTCATGCAGGGCGGAACCAAGGGCGGACTGGCTGGCGGCAATGCCCAGCAGCAGGGATTCGGCAGTAGCGCTATGGCGTCCGAGGTAGATCAATGTCGGACGAATCACATAGCGGCACAGTTCGCTGGCAGCGATACCCATAAAACCCTCGAAACCTGAATTGGACGGCGATACCTGAAGGGGCTTGGCAGCAGTGAATCGACTCAGGCTCG
Organism: Pseudomonas sp. GW821-FHT01C01; assembly: GCF_059422645.1. Lineage (NCBI taxonomy): Bacteria > Pseudomonadati > Pseudomonadota > Gammaproteobacteria > Pseudomonadales > Pseudomonadaceae > Pseudomonas > Pseudomonas sp. GW821-FHT01C01. The sequence continues at coordinate 26,098 of NZ_JBWKXF010000055.1, forward strand.
CCGCAAGCGGGTCAAGCCGCTTGAGTTGAAGTGTAGTGTCATATTCGCGCTGTAAAGGTCTGTTTTTAAAATATTTCCAGCGACCAGTTATAACCGTTATATCGGATCGTGCTTAGTCGTGGTTCGAGGGGAGGGAAACATCGGGCAATAAAAAGCCCTGCTTTTCGGGCAGGGCTTTCGGGTTTCCAGCCTTTCTGGCGTTTCAGGCAACCAGTGCCTGACGGGTACGCTCGATCACGGCCTGCAGCGGCTCGGCGCTGGAGTATTGATCGGGGTACAGGCGTTCGCTGTGACGAGCGATACCGTGTTCGTTGACCAGAGTGAAGCTGAAGCAGCCTTTGCGAGCGGCCATGATCAGGCAGTTCATTGGTGCAAAAGCGTTGGTTAGGGTGCGAATGGCATCCTGAGTGTGGATTTGAGTAGACATTATTGGGTGTTCCTACAAATGACACGGATAAGAACCGTGCAACGTTAAAACGTTCCAGTAACGTCGATCACCATTGATCGAACGAAGAACCCGACTGGAACAAAGCAGCCAGTTTGAAGCGCTGATAAGTTGGCGCGCTTGGGCTGGCAGGTAGGTACTTAGGAGGGCAGGCAACACATCAAGGGCAAAGGTTCTGGGCCCGGGGTGAAGATCCTGATCAATTTGCAGGTTGGTTCGAGCAGAGTAAGCAGGCGGAGCAACACCCTTTGCTTTCGATTCAAAGGTTGTGTTGGCGCAAGATTTACCTGGAAACCATCGAGGTGGCCGATCCCGCTAGTTCGGTGGAGGCTTCCGTCGGGAAGGCTGACCGGGGGGATTTGTTCGACCAGAATTGACTTTCAGCTTGGTACTAACGCCGCGGATACTAACGGATTGAACTGGCCAAGGGAAGTGTGTTAGCGAAAACATTTTCCCGGCAGGTGCCTGATCGGGCTGTATTGGCAGGTATAAGGCTGCGTTGCCTCCGATTGATACGCCCTGTATCAGGACAAAATCCGACCACCGGTCATGGAGGTTTTTAGCAATGCAGCCGTCTAAACACCGGGTTTGCCAGGGCTTATCCCCAGGAACGAGTAAAAATGCGCCGAAAAAGTGCATTGATATAACCGTCGCAACGGCACTTGTGCACATTAGTTGCGCAGTCTGTCACCCTGCTGTCATCTCACGTTCAAGCGCAATGGCTGCCTGTAACCAAAATTTAAGTCAATGAAAAACATCGCTTTTTTTTACTGGTGAAAAAATCGTCAGTTTGACTGCGAGCCCCATTCCACAGGGCTTTGAGCCTGTTGAAGGACGGTTGTCCACTGAGTTATCCACAGCTTCTGTGGATTGTCCCGAGCGCTTGCTCTAGCACGGGCGTGCCGGGATATTTTCAGCTTTACCTGTAAGAAAAAGAGAGTAAAGTTGCGCGCCTTCCGATCTGCCCCACAGTACTTTATGAAGTTTCGCTCAGCCTCAGTTTCCTCTTCCTCCACACCACCCTCTGTTGCCCCTACCAAGCGCTTTTCCATGCGTGTGGCAGAGTGGCTGTTGGACAGTCCGCGCCTGGGCGAAAACCGTAACGTCAAACACATCGCCGGACGTTTGCTCAAGCAACCGGCCCGTGAAGGCGTGGTGGCTGCGCAAAGTCGTCTTGGCCAGTTGATGTGCCGGGAATGCGGGAATGCCCGGGACCGCCGGATCGGTCAGGACCTGCTGCGTCAAGCCGCTCGGGCGGGAGATCGCCGCGCTCAACAGGAACTGGGGTTGATCGAAGACTGAGCTGTCCAAGACCTGACACCTTGGTTAACCTTCAGGCTTTATCCGAATGGCAGGAGTGGCTATGGCGATGGACTTGACCAGCGTGTTGCTGGGGCTGGCAGCGGCTGCGTTGCCGTTGCTGGTATTGGCCTGGCAACTTCAGCGTCGGGCCGGTACCACGCTGGCAGACCTTGCGCTGCTGCAAGAACGCCTGGTCATGGCGCAACTGGCGCAGGACGGATTGAACGCACAGCTCGAATCCAGCCGCGATGAAGTCGCTGATCTGACCTTGGCCAACGCCGCCAAACAGGCCGATCTGGCTGCGCTGCGTCGTGAAGTCGAACTGCTGCAGATCGAGCGCGACGACGCCCGGGACGCTGCTCATGCGTGGAATATCGAACGCGCCGGCAAAGAAGCCGAATTGCGCCGTCTGGACGCCCAGGCCGCTTCGCTTAACGCCGAATTGCGCGAGCAACAGGACAGTCATCAGCAACGCCTCAACGACCTGCAAGGCTCGCGAGACGAACTGCGGGCGCAGTTCGCCGAACTGGCGGGAAAAATCTTCGATGAGCGCGAGCAGCGTTTTGCCGAAACCAGTCAGCAGCGTCTTGGGCAGTTGCTCGATCCACTCAAGGAACGCATCCAGTCCTTCGAAAAACGTGTCGAGGAAAGCTATCAGAACGAGGCTCGTGAGCGTTTCTCCCTGGCCAAGGAGCTGGAGCGCCTGCAACAGCTCAATTTGCGGCTGAGCGACGAAGCCACCAATCTGACCCGTGCCTTGAAAGGGCAGAAGACCCAGGGCAATTGGGGCGAGCTGATTCTTGAACGCGTGCTCGAGCACGCGGGGCTGGAGAAGGGGCGCGAGTACCAGACTCAGGTCAATCTCAAGGGACCGGACGGCGAGCGCTTCCAGCCGGACGTGATCATTTATCTGCCGGGCGACAAGCAGGTGGTGGTCGACTCCAAGGTCAGCCTGACCGCCTATCAGCAATACGTCGCGGCTGAGGACGAGGCCATTGGCCAGATTGCCATCAAGCAGCACGTGCTGTCGTTGCGCAATCACGTCAAAGGCTTGGCCGGCAAGGATTACAAACGCCTCGATGGCTTGCACAGTCTGGATTTCGTGTTGCTCTTCGTGCCGATCGAGGCGGCGTTTTCTGCCGCGTTGCAGGCTGAGCCAACACTGTTTCAGGAGGCATTCGATCGCAACATCGTGATCGTCAGCCCAACCACTTTGCTGGCGACCCTGCGCGTCATCGACAGCCTGTGGAAGCAAGAGCGCCAGAGCCAGAATGCCCGGGAAATCGCCGAACGGGCCGGGTGGCTGTACGACAAGTTCGTGCTGTTCATCCAGGACCTGGATGAAGTCGGCAATCGTCTGCAGCAACTGGACAAGGCCTACAGCTCGGCACGCAACAAGCTGACAGAGGGCCGTGGCAACCTGGTCAGTCGCAGTGAACAACTCAAGCTGCTGGGCGCGCGGGCGAGCAAGAGCCTGCCGGCGGATTTGCTGGAGCGGGCGATGACCGATGTGGACGGGTTGGTCGAGTTGCCGGAGTAGCTTCCAATCAAAAGCTTAGCGGGTAAGCCCGCTCCCACAGGAATCAGTGAAGTTCACAGTTTTTGTGCTTCGCCACAATCCTCTGTGGGAGCGGGCTTGCCCGCGAAGGCGTCAGATGCAGCACTACCAGCCAGAATGACTATAACGGCAAATACCGGCTCAACAACGCGCGCAACGCCGCCGGTTTCACCGGTTTGGCAAGGTAATCCAATCCCGCGGCATGCACCTGGTCGACCGTCTCCGGCCGGCCATCGGCGCTGATCACCACCCCTGGAACCGGCTCGCCCATTTGCGTGCGCAACCAGGCCATCAAATCGGTTCCGGTCTCGCCATTATCGAGGTGGTAATCCACCAGGGTCAATTGCGGGCGTATACCTTCGGCCAGCAGCGTTGCACACTCCTCGCGATTGCGCGCGGTCCAGACCTGGCAACCCCAGCGACTGAGCAAGCTGTTCATGCCGATCAGAATGCTGTCCTCATTATCGATGCACAACACCTGCGCACCGTTGAGCAATTTGCCATTGAGCTCAGCGACTTTGACCGGCGCTGCGGTTTGCGCCCGGGCCAGCGGCACGCTGACGCTGAACACGCTACCGCGTCCCGGCCAGGAGCGGACGCGCAGGGTATGACCGAGTACGCGACACAAGCCGTCGGCAATCGCCAGACCCAGCCCCAAGCCTTTCTTGGCACGTGTCTGATGGCTGTCGAGGCGTTTGAATTCTTCGAAAATTACCTGCTGCTTGTCTTCCGGAATGCCCGGCCCGCGGTCCCAGACTTCCAGGCACAGCTCACCCTTGCATCGACGTACACCCAGCAGTACCGGGCCTTTGGCGTAGCGGAAGGCGTTGGTCAGGAAGTTTTGCAAGATCCGCCGCAACAGTTTGATGTCGCTGTCGATGCGCAGCTTGCTGCCCCGGACGCGGAACTCCAGCCCTTGTTCCCGGGCCAGAGCCTTGAATTCGGCGCCGAGGGTGTCGAACAATTCATTTAGCGCGAACGGTTTGGCATCCGGGTTGATCTTGCCGTTTTCCAGGCGGGAAATATCCAGCAAGTCACTGATCAGGTCCTCAGCTGAGCGCAGTGAGCTGTCCAGATGCTGCACCAGTTTTTGCGCCTCGTCGGACAAGCCCTCGTCCTGATGGGTCAGGGCTGCGGAGAACAGTCGAGCAGCGTTCAACGGTTGCATCAAGTCGTGGCTGACGGCCGCCAGGAAACGGGTTTTCGACTGGTTGGCCGCTTCGGCGGTGCCCTTGGCTTCGGTCAGGGCCACGTTGAGCTGCGAAAGTTCACGGGTACGTTCCGCCACCCGCTGTTCCAGGCCCTCGTTAGCTTCGGTCAGCGCGTATTCGGCTTCGCGGAACGGGGTGATGTCGGTGAAACTCATGACGAAGCCGCCGCCCGGCATCGGATTGCCGATCAATTCGATCACCCGGCCGTTGGGGAACAAGCGCTCGGAGGTATGGGCCCGGCCCTGACGCATCCAGTGCAGGCGACGGGCGACGTGCACTTCGGCTTCACCGGGGCCGCACAGGCCACGCTCGGCGTTGTAGCGGATGATGTCGGCAATCGGCCGACCGACGCTGATCAAGCCATCCGGGTAGTTGAACAGCTCCAGATAGCGACGGTTCCAGGCCACCAGTTTCAGCGATTGGTCGACCACGCTGATGCCCTGGGTGATGTTCTCGATGGCGCCTTGCAGCAATGCACGGTTGAATTGCAGCACCTCCGAGGCTTCGTCGGCGATGCGTACGACGTCCTCCAGTTGCATCTCCCGACCTTCGATGGCGGCTTTTACTACTGCGCGGGTCGAAGAGGCACCGAGCACACCGGCCAGCAGGCGTTCGGTATGGGCGATCCATTCACCGTCGGCGTTCTGGTTCGGGTTGAAGCCTTTGCCCTGGCGATAGGCAAAACGGATGAAGCTCTGACGGGCGCGTTCTTCGCCGACGAAGCGAGCCGCCAGTTGCAGCAGGTCGTCGATCTGTACGGCCAGCATCGAGCGTGCGCTAGGGCGGGCGCTGATTTCCTGGCCAATGAAGCGGCCTGCCTGCCAGTGCTCGGAAACCCGGGTGCGGGACAGCACCGAGACCCAGGCGAACAGCGTGAAGTTGCCTGCCAGCGACAGCACCACGCCTTGAGTCAGCGGGGTGATTGGCAAGTTCAGTGGATTGCTGTGCAACCAGGCCAGACCTGGGAATGTACTCAAGGACAGGCCGAGGCTGAGGGCGGCAATCGGCAGGATCAAGGTGTAGAACCACAGGAACGTGCCCGCGGCGAGACCAGCGAAAACGCCTCGGCGGTTGGCCTGTTTCCAGTACAGCGCACCGAGCATGGCGGGGGCCAGTTGGGTCACGGCGGCGAAGGCGATCTGGCCAATGGTCGCCAGGCTGGCGGTCGAGCCCAGCAGGCGGTAACTGACGTAGGCCAGCAGCAGAATGACCACGATGCTGACGCGGCGCACCGACAACATCCACTGGCGGAACACTTCGAACGGGCGCTCGGCGTTATTGCGACGCAGCAGCCACGGCAGCAGCATGTCGTTGGACACCATGGTCGACAGTGCCACGCTGGCCACGATCACCATGCCGGTGGCCGCCGATGCGCCACCGATAAACGCCAGCAGGGCCAACGCCGGATGCGCCTGGGCCAGGGGCAGGCTGATGACGAACGAGTCCGGCAATACCGAGCTGGGCAGCAGCATCTGGCCGGCCAACGCGATCGGCACGACAAACAATGCCGCGAGGGCGAGGTAGGTTGGAAATACCCATTTGGCCAGGCGCAGGTCCTGGGGCTCGATGTTCTCGACAACGGTCACGTGGAACTGCCGCGGCAAGCAAATGATCGCCATCATCGCCACACCGGTCTGCACCACCATCGACGGCCAGTTGATGGTTTCCTTCCAGTACTGTTCGAGGCGCGGCGCCAGCATGGCCTGGTCGAACAGGTCGTCGAAACCATCGTACAGGCCGTAGGTCACGAAGGCGCCGACGGCGAGAAACGCGAACAGCTTGACCAATGATTCGAAGGCAATGGCCAATACCATGCCGCGGTGGTGCTCCGTGGCGTCGAGGTTGCGGGTACCGAAGACAATGGTGAACAGCGCCAATACCAGCGACACAATCAGTGCAGTGTCCTGGGCGCGGGTGCCCATGGCATCGGCACCGGCGCCGATCAGCAGGTTCACGCCGAGCACAATGCCCTTGAGCTGCAGCGCGATGTAGGGCAACACGCCGACCAGGCAAATCAGCGCCACCACCACCGCCAGCGACTGGGATTTGCCATAGCGCGCGGCGATAAAGTCGGCGATCGAGGTGATGTTCTCCTGTTTGCTGATCATCACCATTTTCTGCAGGACCCACGGTGCGCCGACCAGCAACAGGATCGGCCCGAGGTAGATTGGCAGGAACGACCATAGCTGTTCGGCGGCCTGGCCCACGGCGCCGAAGAAGGTCCAACTGGTGCAATAGACCGCCAGCGACAGGCTGTACACCCAGGCTCGCATGCGCGGCGGCAAGGGCGCGCTGCGACGGTCGCCATAGAAGGCGATGGCGAACATGATGGCCATATAGGCCAGGGCAACGGCGGCGATCAGCCCGGTGGACAGCGACATGGGGACTCCAGACAAAAGACACCCGGACCTCCCGCCCGGACAGACAGTCTCGCACGACCGCCAGTGTTAGTCAGTGTCGACCAAGGTCGTGGCGTGGCGGGGTGTCGCAGGGGGCCGGCCTTTGAAATTCGGGTGTCTGGACAGGCCTCTTCGCGAGCAAGCCCGCTCCCACATTCGAGCGGTTTCTTTCAGGAAAAACGCGATCAACTGTGGGAGCGGGCTTGCTCGCGAATAGCGGTATTACGCAATCAACGCAATCTCGATCAACCGATGCAGCTCCTCAACCTCCAGCGCGGCCTCGGAAAACAGAATGCGGAAAACGATGGGTGCGGCGATCAGGTTGATCAGCCGATCGGCACCCGGTACGGGCTCGTTGGGAAAGCGGTCGAGGATCGTCTGCAACTGTCCGCCAATGATCGTCGCGCAGTAACTTGGCTTGAGAGCCGCCTGTACGTCGCGCAGCATATTGCGACCAGGTTCGGAGCTCATTTCGTCCAGGTACTGTTCCGCCCAGGCTCGAATATCGCCGCGCAGGCTGCCGGTGTGGGTGGGGTCGTTGTCGGGCTGCATGCGGGCGAGGGCGACGTCGGCCAGCAGCGCCGACAAATAACCCCAGCGACGATAGATGGTCGAGGGTGTAACTCCTGCGCGCGCAGCAATTTGCGGCACGGTCAGACTGGCGCGGTCCTGCTCCTCGAGGAGTTGACGCACGGCCGAATGAATCGATTCTTGTACCCGCGCGCTGCGTCCGCCCGGGCGTAAGGTGGGAGCTGTCATCCTGGGTTTCCTGTAAAAGCCATACCTCGGACCTTAACACAAAGAATTTGCTTTAAGAGGGAGGCAGTAGCACACTCCGCAAAAGCAAATATTTAGCTTTTGCGGAGTAGGTCCATGCCCAGTTCTCATTCAAATCGTGCCAGCCTCTGGTTTCTGGCAATTACCTTGCTCAGTTTCCTGGCGGCCTCCACCGCGCCGACGCCGCTGTATCACCTGTATCAGGAGCAGATGCAGTTTTCGGCCGCGACTTTGACCCTGATTTTTGCCGTCTACGCCCTCAGTCTGTTGGCGGCGTTGCTGACCGTCGGTTCGTTATCGGATTACCTGGGGCGTAAACCGGTGATTTTCACGGCGGTGGTGCTGAATATCCTGGCGATGCTGCTGTTTATCCACGCCGACAGCGTCACCTGGCTGATCAGTGCCCGAGTCCTGCAAGGTTTTGCCACAGGCATGGCTACCGCGGTGCTGGGCGCAACGCTACTGGATACCGACCGCGAACGGGGGCCGCTGGTCAATAGCGTTGCACCGTTGACCGGTATGGCCATTGGCGGGTTGGGCTGCGGTGCGTTAGCCGAGTTCGCCCCGGCGCCGTTGCACCTGACGTTCTGGCTGCTGCTGGCTTTGTTTGTGATGCAGGCGTTGTATGTCTGGCGCTTGCCGGAAAGCGTCTCGCGGCAGGCTGGGGTTTGGGCCTCTTTGCGACCGACTCTGCATGTGCCGCTGCAAGCACGCTCCACTTTGTGGCGGGTGCTGCCGCTCAATACTGCCCTGTGGGCCCTCGGCGGTTTCTACGCTTCCCTGGCGCCTTCGTTGGTGCGCACGGCCACGGGCTCGACCTCGAACATGATTGGCGGGGCGACCGTTGCCGCATTGACATTGACCGGTGCGCTGATGATTTACAGCATGCGCAACCGACCCGCCGGCAAGGCGTTGTTATTGGGCGCCAGCATGATGCCAACGGGTGTCGTGCTGATTTTGCTGGGTGTGCACAGTGCCAGCTTGCCGCTGTTCTTCCTTGGCACCCTGATCGCAGGGTGTGGTTTCGGCTCCGGTTTTCTTGGCACCTTGCGCAGTCTGGTGCCGCTGGCCTTGCCCCATGAGCGTGCCGGGCTGGTATCGGCGTATTACGCGCTCAGCTATCTCGCCTTCTGCCTGCCATCGCTGCTGGCGGGGAACCTGAGCCGAACCCTCGGTTTGGTGGCGACCATCGATGGTTATGGCACGGTGTTGATACTTCTGGCCCTTGGCGCTTTGGCAGGTTTGATGCGCCCGCGTTCGGGCAGGGCATGTGAGGCCAGCTCATGACACTGCGTCAAGGGCGTGCTGATTAAATATCTATGCAATAGATAACATATAGAGATATTACCCGTTATATAGATATTCGATTCGGATCTAACATGGGCTCTACCTCACGAGAGGACAGGAGTTCGCCATGACATGCGCCAACAGCATCAAGCCCGGAATCAAACCTTTCAGTCACCTGCAGCACTCACGCGAGGTGATCCGCCAGTTCACCCCCAACTGGTTTGCGGCCACCATGGGCACGGGCGTGCTGGCGTTGGCACTGGCGCAATTGCCGGTCGCCATGCCCGCCTTGCACGCCTTTGCCGAAGCCCTATGGCTGTTCAACATCGCGTTGTTTCTGCTGTTTACGGCGCTGTACGCCGCGCGTTGGGTACTGTTTTTCGACGAGGCGCGGCGGATTTTCGGCCATTCCACGGTTTCGATGTTTTTCGGCACCATCCCTATGGGTCTGGCGACCATCATCAATGGCTTCCTGGTCTTCGGCCTGCCGCGCTGGGGCGAAGGGGTGATTTCGCTCGCCGAGGTGCTGTGGTGGCTGGATGTGGCCATGTCGCTGGCCTGCGGCGTGCTGATTCCCTACATGATGTTCACCCGTCAGGAGCACAGCATCGACCAGATGACCGCCGTCTGGCTGTTGCCGGTGGTCGCGGCGGAAGTCGCGGCCGCCAGCGGTGGTCTGTTGGCACCGCATTTGGCCGACGCTCATTCGCAACTGGTGGTGCTGGTGACGAGCTACGTGCTCTGGGCCTTTTCCCTGCCGGTGGCCTTCAGCATCCTGACCATTCTGTTGCTGCGCATGGCCTTACATAAACTGCCCCACGAAAACATGGCCGCCTCGAGCTGGCTGGCCCTTGGCCCGATCGGCACCGGTGCGCTGGGAATGCTGGTGCTGGGCGGCGATGCACCGCTGATCTTCTCCGCCAATGGTCTGCCGGGAGTCGGTGAAATTGCGGCAGGATTGGGGCTGGTGGCCGGCATCACTCTGTGGGGTTTCGGCTTGTGGTGGATGCTGATGGCGCTGCTGATTACCGTGCGCTACTTGCGTGCCGGCATTCCCTTCAATCTCGGCTGGTGGGGCTTCACCTTCCCGTTGGGCGTCTATTCTCTGGCGACGTTGAAACTGGCCAGCACCTTGAACCTGACGTTTTTCAGTGTGTTTGGCTGTGTGCTGGTGGCGTTGCTGGCCGTGATGTGGCTGATCGTCGGCAAGCGCACGGTGCTGGGGGCCTGGCGGGGCGAGCTGTTTGTCTCGCCGTGCATTGCCGGATTAAAGAAATAACCGGCAAAGATTAGGTAAGGTGTGGCCTGGATCGACGTTCGATACTCCAATAACAGTATCCAGACCACTCTCTACCCACATCAGGGACACATGGAAGATGAGTCACCCCTCACAGTTCACCTTGTTGCGCACCCGGCGCTTCCTGCCGTTCTTCATTACCCAGTCCCTCGGGGCGTTCAACGACAATGTGTTCAAGCAGTCGTTGATCCTGGCCATTTTGTACAAGCTGACCATTGAGGGCGACCGCTCTATCTGGGTCAACCTGTGTGCGTTGCTGTTCATCCTGCCGTTTTTCCTGTTCTCGGCACTGGCCGGGCAATTCGGGGAAAAGTTCGCCAAGGATGCGCTGATCCGTCTGATCAAGCTTGGTGAAATCGCCATCATGGCGGTCGGAGCGATCGGCTTCCTGTTCGATCACTTGTCGCTGATGCTGGTGGCGCTGTTCGCCATGGGCACTCACTCGGCGCTGTTCGGGCCAGTGAAATATTCGATCCTGCCGCAAGCCCTGCATGAAGATGAGCTGGTGGGTGGCAACGGCCTGGTGGAAATGGGCACCTTCCTGGCGATCCTTGCCGGCACCATTGGTGCCGGGGTCATGATGTCTTCGGCGCATTACGCGCCGGTAGTGTCCACAGCGATCATCGGCATTGCCGTGCTCGGTTACCTGGCCAGCCGCAGCATTCCCCGCGCTGCGGCCGCCGCACCACAAATGCGCCTGAACTGGAACATCTTCAGCCAGTCCTGGGCCACGTTGAAACTCGGTCTGGGGCAAACACCGGCGGTGTCACGCTCGATTGTCGGCAACTCGTGGTTCTGGTTTGTCGGGGCGATTTATCTGACGCAGATCCCGGCCTATGCCAAGGAGTGGATGCACGGCGACGAAACCGTGGTGACGCTGATTCTGACGGTGTTCTCGGTCGGTATCGCATTGGGTTCGATGCTTTGCGAGAAATTGTCCGGGCGCAAGGTCGAGATCGGTTTGGTGCCGTTCGGTTCGTTCGGCCTGACCGTTTTCGGTTTGCTGTTGTGGTGGCATTCCGGTGGGATTCCGGACAGCGCCGCCGGCCATGGCTGGATCGAAATCCTCGGTTTTGGCCACACCTGGCTGGTGTTGCTCGACATTCTCGGCCTGGGGATCTTCGGTGGTTTCTACATTGTGCCGCTGTATGCGCTGATCCAGTCACGTACGGCGGAAAACGAACGGGCGCGGGTGATTGCCGCCAACAACATCCTCAACGCGTTGTTCATGGTGGTGTCGGCGATTGTCTCGATCGTCTTGTTGAGCATGGCCAAACTGTCGATTCCGCAGCTGTTCCTGGTGGTCTCGTTGCTGAACATCGGCGTCAACGCCTACATCTTCAAGATCGTCCCCGAGTTCAGCATGCGCTTCATGATCTGGCTGCTCAGCCATTCCATGTATCGCGTCGAGCACCGCAATCTGGATTTGATCCCCGATGAAGGCGCGGCGTTGCTGGTGTGCAACCACGTGTCGTTCGTCGATGCCTTGTTGATAGGCGGCGCGGTGCGTCGGCCAATTCGCTTTGTGATGTACTACAAAATCTACAATCTGCCGGTGCTGAACTTCATCTTCCGTACCGCTGGGACGATTCCTATCGCGGGGCGTCATGAAGACATCCAGATCTACGAAAAGGCCTTCACGCGCATTGCCCGGTATCTGAAGGACGGAGAGCTGGTGTGCATCTTCCCCGAGGGGAAATTGACCGCCGATGGCGAGATCAATGAGTTCAAGGGCGGGTTGACGCGGATTCTCGAAGAGACACCGGTGCCGGTGATTCCATTGGCCTTGCAGGGGTTGTGGGGGAGCTTCTTCAGCCGCGATCCGGGCAAGGGGCTGTTTCATCGCCTGTGGTCGCGGGTGACGTTGGTGGCGGGGCCGGCGGTGGCGGTTGAAGTGGCGGAGCCGGCGAAGTTGCAGGCGTTGGTGGGGAATTTGCGGGGTGCTGTCAGATAGTCCGTGACCGTGCTGGCCTCTTCGCGAGCAAGCCCGCTCCCACATTGGAATGCAATCCTACTGTGGGAGCGGGCTTGCTCGCGAAGGCAGTTGTAGCCTAAGCGCTGACCTTAAGCCCGACCAACCCGCTAATGATCAACGCCACACTCGCCAGCCTCACCAGCGCCATCGACTCGCCAAACAGAATGATCCCGGCGATCACCGTGCCAACGGCGCCGACACCGGTCCAGATCGCATAGGCCGTACCCAGCGGCAATTCCTTCATTGCAAGGCCGAGCAAGCCGAGGCTGATAGCCATGGCCACAATGGTCAATACAGTGGGGAGCGGGCGGGTGAAGCCGTCGGTGTACTTGAGGCCGACGGCCCAGCCCACTTCGAACAGGCCGGCGAAAAACAGAATGATCCAGGACATGAAAGACCTCCATCGTCTGACGGGGTCGTCCCCAGATTAATGACTCGATCGAGCCGCGAGGTCGTCCTCGCGATGGGCAATATTTTGCCCAGCATTAACCCGGGGATCAAGTTTTCAAGTCAGTCACTGACCTGTTGCGCCGCTATTTCCCGATCCTGCTTTTCACTCATGCGGCGGAAATACGTGGAGAGCAATGCCCCGGAAATATTGTGCCAGACACTGAACAATGCACTTGGCACTGCCGCTAGTGGCGAGAAGTGCGCACTCGCCAACGCGGCACCCAATCCGGAGTTCTGCATGCCGACTTCCAGGGCCAGGGACTTGCGCTGGGCCAGAGGCAGCTTGAACAGGTGTCCGGTGAAGTAACCCAGCAGGTAGCCAAAGCTGTTGTGCAGCATGACCACGGCCATGATCAACAGGCCGGACTCGGCAATCTTCGCCTGACTGGCGGCCACCACAGCGGTGACGATAATCACGATGCTGACTACCGACACCAGCGGTAAAGCGTCCACCGCATGACGGACCTTGTTGCCGAGCAACCGTTGGGCAACCACCCCCAGCACGATCGGCAGCAGCACCACTTGCAGGATCGACCAGAACAACTCCATGAATGACACCGGCAACCAGGCCGAGGCCAGCATCCAGATCAGCGCCGGCGTCAGCAGCGGGGCGAGGAGGGTGGTGACGGCAGCGATGGCCACCGACAGCGCCAGATCGCCACGGGCCAGCCAGGTCATCACATTCGATGACGTGCCGCTAGGGCAGCAGCCGACCAGAATCACGCCGACGGCGATTTCCGGCGGTAAGTGGAACGCCTGGCAGAGCAACCACGCCATTCCCGGCATAATCACGAAATGGGCAACCACGCCCAAGGCCACCCGCCATGGATGGCGAGCGACTTCGGCGAAGTCTTCGAGTTTGAGGGTCAGGCCCATGCCGAACATCACCAGCCCGAGCAAGGGCACGATGGCGCCTTTGAGGCCGAGGAACCACGCTGGCTGCAGAAACGCCACGACAGCGAAAATCAGCACCCAGTAAGCGAAGGTGTTACCGACAAAACGACTCAATGCAGCCAGTGCGCGCATGGCCTGATCCTTGTTATGAGAACTACACGGTTTCTGTAGGAGCTGGCTTGCCAGCGAAGAGGCCCTCAAGTCATGCGCAAGGCATTACAGCGCCTTCGCTGGCAAGCCAGCTCCTACATGGGATTCCGCGCTTTGATTTAGATCCCCTGCGGAGTCTCTTCACCACCCAGCGCTTCAACCAGCGCCGGCAGGAAGTCGCCGAAGGTCAGCATCATCAGGGTGAAACTGGCATCCAGTTGGCCCAGTGCTTCGTCGCCGCCATCCTGTTCCGCCTGGTCTTGCAACAGGTCTTCGAACTTCAGGCGCTTGACCACCATCTTGTCGTCGAGGACGAACGACAGTTTGTCCTGCCAGGCCAGGGACAGTTGAGTGACCACTTTTCCGGTGCTCAGGTGCAACTGGATTTCTTCGCTGGTCAGGTCCTGGCGCTTGCAGCGCACAATGCCGCCGTCCTCGTGGGTGTCGCGCAGTTCGCACTCGTCCAGCACAAAGAAATCGTCCGCGGCTTTCTGCGTGGTGACCCACTCGGTCATGGTCGCGGTCGGGGACATTTTTACCGTCAGTGGGCGCACCGGCAGGGTGCCGATCACTTCGCGCAAAGTCGACAGCAAGTCTTCGGCGCGTTTCGGGCTGGCCGAGTTGACCAGGATCAGGCCCTGTTTCGGCGCGATGGCGGCGAAGGTCGATGAACGGCGGATAAAGGCGCGAGGCAGGAAGGCCTGGATGATTTCATCCTTGATCTGATCCCGTTCCTTCTTATAGACCTTGCGCATTTGCTCGGCTTCGATCTCTTCGACCTTTTCCTTGACCGCATCACGCACGACGCTGCCCGGCAAAATACGTTCTTCCTTGCGGGCGGACACCAGCAAGAAATCACCGCTGACGTGCACCAGCGGTGCATCTTCGCCTTTGCCGAATGGCGCGACGAAACCGTAGGTGGTCAACTCCTGGCTTGCACATGGACGCGCCAGTTTGGTGGCCAGTGCAGTTTCCAACGCCTCGGCATCAACAGGCAGATCTTGGGTCAGGCGATAGATAAGCAGGTTTTTGAACCACATGGGGTGAGTCTCTCCTTTATACAAAGGGGGGCATTATTGTCTTCGCCGTGCCATAGGCCAACCTTTCTCTAAGCCTTTGGAAGGCCTGAGAAAATTATTTTAAAAAGTGCTTGCCAGAGGTTGGGTCGCTCCGTAGAATGCGCGCCACACCGAAGCGAAGGGTGATTAGCTCAGCTGGGAGAGCGTCTGCCTTACAAGCAGAATGTCGGCGGTTCGATCCCGTCATCACCCACC
>NZ_JBWKXF010000056.1:0-24423 GCF_059422645.1 Pseudomonas sp. GW821-FHT01C01
CTGCGAAGCAGTCGTAAAATCAGTCATTGCGGTACGTCAGGCAGGCCGCGTCAGCTGGACTCACGACTGCTTCGCAGTCGAACGCAGCCTCGCGGGCTCGGCAGCTGCTACAAAGGGTGTCGCGGCTGAAATTGCTTAACTGACTGGTTCAAGGCAAACCGTTGCAGCAATGCTTCAGGAAACCGGGGTGTTGTGCCAGACGTTTGAAATACTCATCGACGGCGGGGTAGTCCGGACGCTCGATCGGAGTCATCAGCCAGCGGTTGACGGACAGGCCGATGACGATGTCGGCCAGGGTAAACCGCGGTCCGGCGACATAGGCCTTGGTGGTTGCGAGTTGATGTTCGAGGATGCCCATCTTCTGGTTCCAGCCGCGGATGCCGACGTCGAGGCGATGCGGGTCCTGGAATTCCGGGTCCTTGCGCACCAGTGCCATGAACGCATAGCTCCAGGACGGATTGAGCTCAGTGGCTTGCCAATCCATCCACTGCTCCACCCGGGCACGGGCGGCCGGTTCGGCAGGCAGCAGCTCGGTATGATGGTGATGGTGTTTGCCGACCAGGTAGCGGCAGATGGTATTGGACTCCCATAACACCCCGGCTTCATCGATGATCACCGGCACCTGCGCGTTGGGATTGAACCGCAGGAACTCCGGGCTGTGGGTCGAGGCAAAACCGCTGCCCCAGTCCTCGCGTTCGTAGGCAATGCCCAGCTCCTCGCAAGTCCACAAAACCTTGCGGACGTTGATCGACGAGGCTTTACCCAGAATCTTCAGTGCATGTTCCATTGAGCTACTCCGTTAGCGAATTGGTGCGCTACGGGAATCTAGCAGTGTGCGTGCCACAGAGCGACATACGTTGCTTTAAAAGGTTAGTTGAAATCCGGTCGCCTGGACGCCTTGATCGTTCCCACGCTCCGCGTGGTAATGCCTTGACGGAGGCTCTTGATTGGACTTCAGGCACTTGGCCGAGCCTGGTTGGCCGGCAACAGGTCAGTCCAGATCGGGGTCGAACAGGCACTGGGGATTTGCTGATTGAGAACAGGTTGCCTGAGAATCCAGCCCTGAAGCCGTTGGTCGATGTACACCGGAGTTGATTCAATGCACTCACCCTTGGGCGCCACTTTGGCTTGATCCACTGACACAAACAGCGGTCCGGGCAGATCAAACACCGTCCGGGACTCGCTTACAACACCCGTGTCCTTGGGGGCGAAACAGCTGTTTCTGCGTCCGCTCAGGTCGGTTGTCATGACCCCGACTACTTCCAGGCCATGCCAAACGTTCATGACAACGGCTGGCCCCTCGGCTTTCGGGTGCGCGGCCAGGCAATTTTTGATTGCCGGCATGAAACGAGGATCGCTCAGAAACTGCGTCCAGTCGTTCGGCTCCGAGGCTTGTGCCTGAATCGTTTGGCCGAGCAAGAGGGTCAGCACGCCGGTCAGGAAAATCGCATTGCGCATAGGAATATCCGCGAGAAAAAAGTTTGCGGATTCTGCACTCGCTTCTCGGGTCGCGGAGGGTAAAAGATGTTTCGAAATGCGGATAAACAGTCCTGGAATGTTGTGTAGGAATGGTCTGAAGGTAATCGGCTTCGGATGAGCTCCACAGATTACGGTTTCTTGCACCCTTGCCTACAACTACGCCAGAATCCGCCGACTTGTGCGCCTGGTATCCGGACTCTATCGTTCCGTGTCGCTGCAAATTCAGCGATCGGGTCTAGCAGCCTGGATACTTTAGGCGCATAGCGTCCACCACTCGTGAACAGGTGATTTTTATGCCTGTCAGTTCATGTTATGGCGGCTGTGCGCGGGAAGACCTTCGGGTCTACCGGGTTCTAGAGTCCTGGTCTGCTAGCCCGCGCATGGCTGCCACCTTATTTTCGTCTAGCAGCGAATCGTGGCAGCTCCACTACTCTAGGAGTATTGCCATGTTCAAACCCACGCCCAACCCCCCGCGTAATCCCAGTCCAATGTTCTTCATCGCTCCAGACATCAATAACGAAACGCTATTGGCGCATGCCTGCGAATCACTGGCCTCGGCGAGCGTCATGACCAATGACTTTGCTACGTTTCTGGAAGGCAGCCAGCGCAACACGGCATTGGCGATTGCACAGATCATCATGCTGGCCGAACTGGCGGTGAATCGAGTGCTGGATAACCTTGATCCGCAGGATTAATCGCGGAACCTGTAACGAAACGCGGTCTGTAGCAGCCGGACGCAGGCTTCGCCAGCTGCTACACAACAGTGTGTTCAGCGAGCCTGCTCGCCACATCAGGTACTCTCCCGCACCTTCAACTCAAACCCCATGTCTTGCACCGGCCTGGCCACGGTATTGCCGGCCATCAGCGTCAGCATCTGTTCTGCCGCGCGACGGCCGATGGCCTCACGTGGGGTGTTGATGCTGCTCAGACGCGGGACCATGTGTTCTGACATGGGCAAATCGTTGAAACCGAGGATCGCCACCTGCTCGGGAATCCTGATCCCGCAGCGCAAGGCTTCGAGCAGGGCGCCCTGGGCCAGGTCGTCGTTGCCGAAGAAGATCGCATCGACATCGGGATGGCTGGCGAGCAGTTGCAGGAACAGTTCGCCGCCCAGGCCGACAGATGACGATCGCGGCGTCAGCACTTCCAGGTCCGGGTCATACAACCCGGCTTTTTGCAGGGCTTTGCGGAAACCTTCGCCGCGCAGCAAAGTACGCTGGTCCAGTTGGGCGCCGATGTAGGCCAAGCGCTTGCGACCACGAGACAGCAAGTGTTCGGCTGCCGTTTCTCCGGCCGCCAGTTGCGAAAAACCAACGCAATTGAGCCCGGCGGCGCTGTCCAGTTCCATCATGTACACACAGGGGATGTTGCTGGCTTCGATCATTCGTCGCGAACTTTCGGTGCGATCGAAACCGGTCAGCAACAAACCGCGAGGCTGATACGCCATGTAGTTGCGCAGCAGGTTTTCTTCTTCATCGCGCGAATAGTGGTAGTTGCCGATCAGTACTTCGAAGCCCTTGGGGCGCAAAACCTGGTGGATGGCTTCCAGGGTGTCGATGAACAGCAGGTTGGACAGCGACGGCACCAGCACCACGACTGAATGGCTCTGGGCCGAGGCCAGGGCGCGGGCGGCGGGGTTGACCACATAGTTGAGTTCCAGCGCCGCTTTCTGGACTTTTTCCACCAGTTCGGTGGCCACCGTGCTGACGCCACGCAGGGCGCGGGAGGCGGTGATCGGGCTGACGCCGGCCAGTCGGGCAACTTCGTTCAGGGTAGGGCGGCCAGTGGTGCGGGTATTTTTATCGTTCTTGGTTGTGTTCATCGACGGCTTGCCAAACAAAATTCAAGGCACTAAGGTAGCGCTGTCTCGATGCAGCTGCAAATGCGTGAGCGAGGGTTCGCCTGATCCTCGCTTTTTGGTGTTGGGACCTAACCTGCTGCAACCCACAAAATGACAAGAAAGGCGTCGGCAACTTCTGCTTTTGGTCTAGTGTCATACTGGCAAAGGTAGCGCTGTCTGCGCGCTGAGGTGTTACATGAATCATCCCATCACCGCCCTGGTCATCATGGGCGTTGCCGGTTGCGGCAAGACGTGCGTCAGCGAGGCCCTGTGCCAACTGAGCGGCGCCACGGCCATTGAAGGCGACTCTTTCCACCCTGCCGCCAATATCGAAAAGATGAGCGCGGGGATCCCCCTGAACGATGAAGACCGTGCCGGCTGGCTCGACAGCCTGTGCGATGAATTGCGCCGTGTCGATGCCCAAGGCGAGCGCCCGGTGCTGACCTGTTCGGCCCTCAAACACATCTACCGCGAACGCCTGCGCAGTGCCTTGCCGGGCCTGGGCTTCGTGTTCCTTGAGCTGACCCCTGAAGTGGCCGCCGACCGCGTCTCCCATCGGCCGGGCCACTTCATGCCGTCGACCCTGATCGACAGCCAGTTCGCCACCCTCGAATCGCCCGTGGGCGAGCCGTTGACCCTGGCGCTGGATGCTTCGACCCATAGCGTCGAACAACTGGCAGCCCAGGCTCATGTTTGGTGGCAGGCAAACGGCCTGAAACAGGCGGTATGAATGTGATTGCAAAGACAGCGCTGTCCTTACGGCCTCTGATTAACCCGCTTTAATAACAACAACAACCAGGAGACACCCCTAATGTTTGGCATGTCCCACGAGACGTTCCTGCTGCTCGATGCAGTGGTCACGGTGGTCGGGCTTATCGTCCTGATCACCAAGTTCAAGTTCCACCCGTTCATTGCCCTGATCATTGCCGCCGCTTTCCTCGGGCTGACCTCCGGCATGCCGATTGGCACCGTCATCAAGGCGTTCCAGGATGGCTTCGGTGGCGTGCTCGGCTTTGTCGGCATCATCCTCGCCCTGGGCACCATGCTCGGCAAAATGATGGCCGAATCGGGCGGAGCGGATCAGATCGCCCAGACCCTGATTCGCGCATTCGGCAAGGAAAAGGTGCAGTGGGCGATGATGTTCGCGGCGTTCCTGGTCGGTATTCCGCTGTTCTTCGAAATCGGCTTCGTGTTGCTGATTCCGCTGGTGTTCATCGTGGCTCGCCGCACCGGCGTGTCGATCATCAAGATTGGTATCCCGCTGCTGGCCGGTCTGTCTGCGGTACACGGCCTGGTACCACCGCACCCGGGCCCGTTGCTGGCCATCGGTGTGTTCGGTGCCGACATCGGCAAAACCATTCTGTACGGCCTGATCGTCGCGCTGCCGACGGCTATCATTGCCGGCCCGATCTACGGCACGTTCATTTCCAAATACATTCCCGGTCATGCCAACCAGGAACTGGTGGATCAACTGGCCCGCGAGCCCGATGCCAAAGAGCTGCCGAGTTTCAGCATTACCCTGGTCACCGTGCTGCTGCCGGTGTTCCTGATGCTGCTCAAGACCTTTGCCGACGTAGTGCTGCCGGACGGTAACTTCTTCCGCACCTTCATGGACTTGATCGGCCACCCGATCTCGGCGCTGTTGTTGGCGTTGCTGCTGTCGCTGTACACCTTCGGCCACAAGCAGGGCATCGGTTCCAACCAGATTCTGAAACTGCTCGACGCCAGCCTGGCGCCGACCGCCGCGATCATTCTGATCATCGGTGCCGGCGGTGGCTTCAAGCAGATGCTGGTGACCAGCGGCGTGGGTGACGTGATCGGCCACATGGCGGTGAATGCGCAGATTTCGCCGATCCTGCTGGCATGGCTGGTGGCGGCGGTGATCCGTATTGCCACCGGTTCGGCGACCGTGGCGACCATTACCGGCGCAGGCATCGTGGTGCCGGTGGTGGGGATGATTCCGGGTGTGAACCGTGAGCTGCTGGTGCTGGCCACTGGTGCCGGTTCGTTGATCCTGTCCCACGTTAACGACGCCGGTTTCTGGCTGGTGAAGCAGTACTTCAACATGACCGTGGCTGAAACGTTCAAGACCTGGACCGCGATGGAAACCATCCTCTCCGTGGTCGGCCTGGGCTTTATCCTATTGTTGTCGCTGTTCGTTTAAAGCGAACGCAAGACACAAAAAAACCGCAGCGATGCGGTTTTTTTGTGGCTGATCTCTATCAGTAGATGCATTTGTGTGGCGAGGGAGCTTGCTCCCGCTCGGCTGCGAAGCAGTCGTAAACCCGTCAACCGCAAACTCACTGGAGAAATGTGGTGCCCGGTTATGGGGGCCGCTTCGCAGCCCAGCGGGAGCAAGCTCCCTCGCCACAGGAGTGTTGTTGCCACAGTTTTTTGTGTCAGGCGTTGGTTTTCGGTGCCAACCCATCCGCCCGGAACATCCCGCGAATTCCGCGCACGGCCTGACGAATCCGGTCCTGGTTTTCGATCAGCGCAAAGCGCACATGATCATCGCCATATTCACCAAACCCGACGCCCGGCGAGACACACACCTTGGCCTCGGCCAGCAGTTTCTTGGCGAACTCCAGCGAGCCAAGGTGCGCGTAGGCCTCGGGAATCTTCGCCCAGACGTACATCGAGGCTTTCGGGTTTTCCACCATCCAGCCCAGTTCATGCAGGCCCTTGACCAGCACGTTGCGCCGCTGCCGGTACTGCTCGGCGATGTCGCGCACGCATTGCTGATCGCCTTCCAGCGCCGCAATCGCCGCCACTTGCAGCGGGGTGAAAGTGCCGTAGTCGTGGTAGCTCTTGATCCGCGCCAGGGCGTTGACCAGTTCCGGGTTGCCGACCATGAAGCCAATGCGCCAGCCCGCCATGTTGTAGCTCTTGGACAGGGTGAAAAACTCCACCGCAATGTCCTTGGCCCCGGGCACCTGCATGATCGACGGGGCTTTCCAGCCGTCGTAGACGATGTCGGCGTAGGCCAGGTCGTGCACCACCAGCACGTCATACTGCTTGGCGAGGGCGATGACGCGCTCGAAGAAATCCAGCTCCACGCACTGCGCGGTCGGGTTGGACGGGAAGCCGAGGATCATCATCTTCGGTTTCGGGATCGAGCCGCGAATGGCGCGTTCCAGTTCAGCGAAGAAATCCACACCCGGCACCAGCGGCACCGACCGCACCTGGGCGCCGGCAATCACGGCACCGTAAATGTGAATCGGGTAGCTCGGGTTGGGCACCAGTACGGTGTCGCCCTGATCCAGGGTGGCCAGCATCAAGTGTGCCAGGCCTTCCTTGGAACCGATGGTGACAATGGCTTCGTTTTCCGGGTCGATGTCGACCTCGTAGCGTTCCTTGTACCAGTTGGAAATCGCCCGGCGCAGCCGCGGAATGCCCTTGGAGGTGGAGTAACCGTGGGTGTCTTCGCGCTGGGCTACCGTGACGAGTTTTTCGACAATGTGCGGCGGCGTGGCGCCGTCGGGGTTGCCCATGCTCAAGTCGATGATGTCTTCGCCACGACGACGGGCGGCCATCTTCAGCTCGGCGGTGATGTTGAAAACGTAAGGGGGGAGTCGATCGATGCGCGCAAAGCGGCGCGGCGAACCTTGTTCGGCCATTGTTGCCTCGGATAACGTAAGCGCCCGGAACCGTCCGAGCGACGCTGGTCACTGCGGTGACCTGTGGCGGAATGTACGGGCAGCTGTGGCAGACTGTCCAGCCTCAAAGTAAACAAATTTTTCCGAAGGATAGGGTTCGATGGAATTTACCAGCGGCTTCTTGCTGAGCCTTTCGCTGTGCCTGGATATCGGCGTGGCCAACATCGCGATGATCACTCTGGCCATGCAACGCGGCTATTTCCAGGGCTTTGCGCTGGGGCTCGGGACCTGTGTCGGCGATCTGATCTACGCGGTGCTGGCACTGGCTGGCATGACCGTGTTGCTGCAGTACGAAACCGTGCGTTGGGTGTTGTGGATTGGTGGCTCGGCGCTGCTGGTGTACTTCGCGGCGAAGATGATTTATTCGGCGATCCACCACGAGGCGCTGCTGGCCGAGACGGCGGAGGTCGGGAACAACTCCCACCGCAAGGAGTTCTTCCGCGGAATTTTTCTCGCCATGTCATCGCCCAGCGCCATTCTCTGGTTCGCGGCAGTTGGCGGCACCCTGATCGCCCGTTCCGGTGGCGGTGGCCCGCTCAGTTCGGCACTGTTTCTCGGTGGCTTCCTGTGCGCCGGTTTGCTGTGGTCGGCCGGGCTGTGTTTTGCCGCGAGCCATGGCGGCAAGTTGCTGGGCGACAAGCTGCTGCGTTATTCCTACATGGCATCGGCCGCGATCTTCTGCTATTTCGCGGTCTACGTGATTCTATCTGGCTATAACGAGTTCGTCGGTGCCGCTGCTGTCGAGCAATTGCACGCGCTGTAATTGGGCGAATCGGGTTTGGCTTCTATACTCCCAGCCGAACCCATTTTATGTGTCAGGAGTCGAGTCATGGATGAGTTAGCACGCGTCGAACTGACGCAACCGCGCTTCGAACACGGGCATTTCCTGCTGATTGCAGGGCTGGGGGGGCGATTCACCCAGCAAACCACCCAAGGCATTCCCGAGCTCTGGGAGAAACTCAATCCGCATCTGGGCCGTATTCCGGGGCAAAAAGGCGAAGTCACCTACGGCGTCTGCTGCAATTTCGACGGCAAGGGCGGCTTCGATTACATCGCTGGCGTCGAGATCAGCAAACTCGACGACTTGCCGGAAACCTATCGCTGGGTTGAAGTGCAGCCCCAGTATTACGCGGTGTTCGAGCACAAGGGGTCGCTGGACACCTTGCCGCAGACCTTTCGCTACATCTTCGACACCTGGCTGCCACAGTCCGGGCACCAGGCGCTGGACGCCCCGGAGTTCGAACGCTACAGCGAAGACTTCAACCCGAAGCTCAATACCGGCAAGCTGGAGATCTGGATACCGATCAAAGCGTGAGAGGTGTGTCGGGAGGCGGATCAGCCGATTCGTCTCTCGCTGTCCCACGGCGGCTGATTTATCATCCCCAGCCTTTCCCACGCTGATCCCGAGCCGCCATGAACACTGTCATCCGCAACGTCACCCCTGCCGATCTGGACCGTTGCTTTGCCATCGAAACCGTTGCCTATGAAGGTGACGAAGCTGCTACCCGCGAGAAGATCGCCACCCGCATCGCCACCTGGCCCGAGGGTTTTATCGTCGCTGAGGTGGATGGGGTCGTCGCCGGTTTCATCAATTCCGGTGCGGCGTTCCAGGTGGAAATGTCAGACGAGGCGTTCAAGGAACTGATCGGCCACGACCCGGCCGGGCCGCACGTGGTGATCATGTCGGTGGTGGTGCACCCGGATTATCAGGGGCAGGGCCTGGCCAAGCTTTTGATGGGCGAATTCATCGAACGCATGCGCGTGATGGGCAAGGTCAGCATCAACCTGATGTGTAAGGAACGGCATATTCCGTTGTACGCCGGGTTCGGCTTTGCCTACGTCAAACCCTCGGCGTCCGACCATGGCGGCATGGCGTGGCATGAGATGATTTTGAAGCTGTAAGACTGTTGGAGATCCCCTGTGGGAGCGGGCTTGCTCGCGAAAGCGCTCTGTCAGTCGACATCATCGTTGGCTGACACTCCGTCTTCGCGAGCAAGCCCGCTCCCACATTTGAATAGGGTCACCTCAAAAGGTCAGGCCCATCCGCCGCTCATAGCCGATCCGGCCCTTGTACGCCTCGCCACTGTCGACAAAGCCAAACCTTTCGTACAGGGCGATGGCGGCCTCGTTGTCGGCATCCACCGACAGCTCCAGCCCTCTGATTTCCGGCCAGGTCAGGCGCGCCGCCTCGGGCAGCGCTTGCAGGCAGGCCTTGCCGTAGCCCTTGCCCTGGGCGTGCTGATCGACCTGCAGTGCATGCAGGGTGGCGCTGTGTTCATCGGCCCAGGCTGGCAACACCGGCGGGCGCTTGAGCAGCAGGAACGCGACGGGAACATCCTCGGCCAGCAAGGCGAAGCCCTTGACACCGGGTCCGGGCCGGGACAGCAGGGTGTGCAGCGCACCGTGGATATCACCGGAGAACCTGATTTGCTCCGGATGCACTTCGATGGCCTCGACCTGTTGGCACTGCAGCGCATTCAGGCTTTCATAAGGCGCGAGTCGGGCTGTCACGGGAGTGTCCTTTTTCCTACATAAATGAGTCTTGGATAATAGCGATTCTGGCCGTTTGGATTATTTTTATTTCTTCTGTCGATTTGCCGGATCGCCGGACGACTAAGGGTGTCTTCACTATAAAAACCACGGAGAACCACCATGAACTCGCAAACCCAGATCCAGAACCTCATCGAAAACTATCGTCAGGCGGTCAAGGCCAAGGACATTGAAAAAGTCATGGCCCTGTACGCCGATGACATCGTCTCCTTCGACGCGGTCAAGGCCCTGCAATTCAAAGGCAAGCCGGCGTATCGCGCGCATTGGCAGGCTTGCATGGAAATGTGCCCCGGCCCGCACATCTTCGAATTCCACGAAATCACCATCGAGCCGTCCCAGGAAATTGCGTTCGCTCACTGGCTGGCAAATTGCGGTGGGACCAACGACAAGGGCGAAACCCAGTCCTGCTGGATGCGCGTCACCGCCTGCTATCGGCAGGAAGCCGGGCTGTGGCAGATTGTCCACGAACATTGGTCGGCGCCGTTCGACATGACCAGCGGCGCGACGCTGTTTGACCTCAAGCCCTGATCGTCGGGAAGCCGAGCCGGAATGCCAATCAGCGACCATAGTTGATCGTTCGATAAGGAGAGCGTGATGAAGTACTTATGCCTGGTCTACAGCGATGAGCACCTGCTGCATTCGCTACCGGAAAGCCCGAAGGACGAAGAGTGCATGGCCTATGCCGAGTCGATTCAGGGCAGTGGTCGGATGGTCGCTGCCGAGGCGCTGGAATCGGTGCAGACCGCCACCACCGTGCGCATGCGCAACGGCAAGATGTCGATCACTGACGGTCCGTTCGCCGAAACCAAGGAGCAACTGGCCGGCTTCTACCTGATCGATGCCCGCGACCTCAACGAGGCCATTCAGGTCGCCGGGAACATTCCGGCAGCGCGGGTCGGCAGCGTCGAAGTGCGCCCCGTGCGCCAGTTGAATCCCTGAGTGATGGTGCACGCAGAGGTCAAGACACGGGTCGAGCAGGTCTATCGCGAGGATTCGCGGCGAATCCTCGCGACCTTGATCCGCCTGCTCGGGGATTTCGACCTCGCCGAAGAAGCCTTGCACGAGGCGTTTTTCATTGCGGTCGAACGTTGGCAGCGTGATGGCGTGCCGGACAATCCGCGGGCCTGGCTGGTGTCCACCGGGCGCTTCAAGGCCATCGATGCCTTGCGCCGGCGTGCGCGTTTTGCCGCTTCGCAGCCTTTGCTGATCGCGCAACTGGAAGAGCTGGAACAGGCAGACTGGAGTGTTGAAGACGTGGAAGACGATCGCCTGCGGCTGATCTTCACGTGCTGCCACCCGGCCCTGGCGGCAGACGCGCAAGTGCCGCTGACGCTGCGGGAAGTCTGCGACCTGACCACGGAAGAAATCGCCCGGGCCTTTCTCTCGGCCCCGGCCACCATCGCCCAGCGCATCGTGCGTGCCAAAGCGAAGATCCGCGACGCGAAAATCCCTTATCAAGTGCCGACGCTCGCTGAGTTGCCCGAGCGCCTGGACAGCGTATTGCGGGTGATTTATCTGGTGTTCAACGAGGGTTACTCGGCGTCCATCGGGGGCGAACTGATCCGCGAGGAACTGACCCGCGAAGCGATTCGTCTCGGTCGGTTACTGGTGGAACTATTGCCTGAGCCTGAGGTGATGGGCTTGCTGGCGTTGATGCTGCTGCACGAGTCGCGGCGCCCGGCCAGGACTTCCGCGAGCGGCGAGCTGATTGTGCTGGACGAGCAGGACCGTTCGCTGTGGGACGCCGGGTTGATCAGCGAAGGCTGCACGCTGATCGAACGGGCGCTGACCATGGGACGATTCGGACCGTATTGTCTGCAAGCGGCCATTGCGGCGGTGCACGCCGAAGCCCCGACGGCGGAGCAAACCGATTGGCCACAGATTGTCGGTCTGTATGACGTACTGCTGCGGGTGGTGCCGTCACCGGTGATCGAGCTGAATCGTGCGGCGGCGATTTCGCAACGGGATGGACCGCTGGCGGGGCTGACATTGGTCGACGCCATCCTGGCACGGGGCGAACTGCTGGATTACCACCTGGCACATTCGGCGCGGGCGGAATTTTGTCGGCAACTGGGCCGCAAGCAAGAGGCGCGGGCGGCGTGGGAACGGGCACTGGCGTTGACCCGGCAAGAGCCGGAGCGGCGGTTTATCGAGGCGCGGTTGCAAGCGTTAGGTTGATGTGACCTTGCGGGCCTCTTCGCGAGCAAGCCCGCTCCCACAGGTATCGAGTACACCATCAATCCCTGTGGGAGCGGGCTTGCTCGCGAATGGCCGCGCCGCTATTCCAGCATCTTGCCCAGCAACCAGCTGCCCGCCGGCCCCGGGGGATTCAGCCGCGACCACAGCGCATCCACCGACACCGTTTTCGGCCAGCCGCGTACTACCAGTTCCTGCAGCGTGCCGGGTCCGAACCGCTCGACCAGCCATCGCGGCAATGGCGCCCAGCCAAATCCACCCTGAGCCATTTCCAGCAGCATCAGATAACTCGGCGCCGACCAGACGCGGCCCTTCGCCCGACTTTCATAGGGATTGATGATGGTGGCCAGACGCAGCTCACGGTGCTGCTGCAGTACGTCTTGATCGACGTAGTCCAGCGTCGCCAACGGGTGTGCCGGGGAAACGAACAAGGCGATTTCCGTGCGCTCGTCCACTGTCGAGCTGACCAGGTCCGGCGGGTAGCTGTCCTGCATTTCGGCGAAGGCAATGTGCGCCCGGCCGCTTTGCACCAGCGACACCAGGTCATCGCATTCGGCGATCAGGCATTCGAGTTCAAGGTCGGGGTAACGCTGCTCGAAGGCGCTGAGTGACGCTTCGAAGCGGTCCGACTGATAGGTATCGGACAGCGCCACCGTCAGTTTCGCTTCCACCCCTTGGGACAGTTGGCGGGCGGTCATTTCCAGGCGACTGGTGGCGGCCAGGATGTCTTCGGCCCGTTGCAGCATGACGTGCCCGGCCGGGGTCAGTCCGGGTTTGCGGCTGCTGCGGTCGAACAGCGTCAGGTTCAGATCGATTTCCAGGCTGGCCACTGCCGCGCTGATGGTTGACTGACTGCGGCCCAGCTTGCGCGCCGCGGCGGAAAACGAGCCTTGGGTCGCCGCTTCGACGAACGCCAGCAACACTTCGTGAGACGCCATGAACTATCGCCTTGATCGATGGTTATTGGTTATGAAGTATCGACGTGATGACGGATCATGGCAACCACAGTCACTCAAGGGAGTCTGGCCATGAGCGCCAACAAGTCCATTACTGAACGTATTTTCCAAGCCATCGGTTTTGAACTGCTGGCCATCCTGATCTGTACCCCGTTGCTGGCCTGGATCATGCAGAAACCGATGCTGGAAATGGGTACGGTCACCGTCCTCATCGCCGCTCTGGCCCTCGCCTGGAACGTGGTCTTCAACGGGATGTTCGACCGGCTGCTCAAGCGCTTCGCCATCGCACACAACGCCTGGGTTCGCGTCGTGCATGCCTTGTTGTTCGAAGGCGGACTGGTCGCCCTCGGCGTGCCGCTGATTGCCTGGTGGCTGAGTGTCAGCCTGTGGCAGGCGTTCCTGCTGGATATTGGTGTGTTGCTGTTCTTCCTGCCGTACACCTATGTCTACCACTGGGGGTATGACGTGGTTCGGGAGCGGGTGTTGATGACTCGCGAGGTTTGCTAAATACCGTTTTTGTGGCGAGGGAGCTTGCTCCCGCTGGACCGCGAAGCGGTCCCAATCTTTGCGACTGCTTCGCAGTCGAACGGGAGCAAGCTCCCTCGCCACAGGGTTTTCAAACAGCCGTCGTTATTCGGTTTACAAAAACATCCCCCCCGACGCCTCGATACGCTGGCCATTGATCCACTGGCTGCCCGGCGCGAGCAGCAGTGCAATCGCGGCGCCGATGTCATCCGGCAAACCGGCGCGACCCAGGGCGGTGTTGTTCGCCACCAGCGTGTTCAACCCGGGGTTGTCGCGCACGGCGCCACCGCCGAAATCGGTTTCGATCGCGCCGGGTGCGAGGATATTCACCGCGATGTTGCGCGCGCCGAGTTCCTTGGCCTGGTAGCGGGTCAACACTTCCATCGCACCTTTCATCGCCGCGTAGGCGCTGTGGCCCGGCAGGCTGAAACGGGTCAGGCCACTGGAAATGTTGACGATGCGGCCGCCGTCATTGAGCAATGGCAACAAGGTCTGCGTGAGGAAAAATGGCCCCTTGAATTGGATGTTCACCAACTGGTCGAACTGCTCGACGGTGGTGTCGACGAAGTTGGCGTGCAGGCCGATCCCGGCGTTGTTGACCAGAAAGTCGAAGCGCTCGCGCCCGAAGTGGCTCTGCAGGACCTTCGCGACTTCGCTGCCGAAGGCGCCGAAATGCTCGCTCCGGGCAACGTCCAGTTGCAACATGGCGGCGCGACCGCCCAGGCCTTCAATTTCGGCCACCAGTGCCTGCGCCTCATCGGCGCGACTGTTGTAGGTGCCGATGATGTCGATGCCTTGGGCGACCAGGTGCAGGGCTGCGTTTTTGCCGAGGCCGCGGCTGGCGCCGGTGATCAGTGCGATTTTACGGTTCATGGGACTTCCTCAAGTGCAGTGGGCGGTTGATGTGAGGAAGTTTATTTATCCGCATAGGGGTGATAAACAGAGTGAAACCGAAATCACTGATCGGATAACACGAACAATCAATGAGCAGGCTGATGAACAAACTGGAACTGTTGCGCACCTTTGTCCGTGTCAGCGAGATGTCGAGTTTCACCTTGGCCGGAGAAAGCCTGGGCCTGCCTCGATCAACGGTGTCCGAGCATGTGCAGGCCCTGGAGGCATTGCTCGGAACACGGTTGTTGCAACGCACCACGCGCAAGGTGCAGGCGACCCAGGATGGCCTGGTGTTGTACGAGCGCAGCAAGGATCTGCTGTCGCATATGGACGAAATCGAGGGATTGTTTCGTCAGGACGAGGCGTCGCTGGTCGGGCGGGTTCGCATCGACCTGCCGAACATTCTGGCCCGCCGGGTGGTGATGCCTCGCTTGCCGGAGTTCATGGCGCGGCACCCGCTGCTTGAACTGGAAATCAGCAGCACCGACCGCCGGGTCGATCTGCTCGCCGAAGGGTTCGATTGCGTGCTGCGCATTGGCGCCCAGCCGGATCAATCGGTGGTGGCGCGACACCTGTGTGACTTCACCATGGTCAATTGCGCCAGCCCGGCGTATTTGCAGCGCTATGGCGTGCCCGGGCGGCTGGAAGATCTGGCGCAGCATCGGCTGGTGCACTACGTCGGCGTACTGGGCGGGCGTTCGGAAGGGTTTGTGTATGTCGACAAGGGGCAGGTGCAGCGACTGCCAATGGCCGGCAGTATCACGGTCAACAGTACCGATGCCTATGAGGCCGCGTGCCTGGGTGGTTTCGGCCTGATTCAGGCGCCGAGGATGGGCATGCACCAATACCTGCAAGGCGGCGAATTGGTGGAGGTGTTGCCGCAGTTCAACGCGCCGTCCATGGAGGCATCGCTGCTGTATGCCCGGCAGCGGCACTTACCGTTGCGGGTCAGGGCGTTCATGGACTGGCTGGGAGAGGTGATCCGCTCAGAAGTCTGAAACCGGCCCATTTGTGGGAGCGGGCTTGCTCGCGAATGCGGCGTGTCAGTCAACATCATTGCTGCATGACACACCGCTTTCGCGAGCAAGCCCGCTCCCACAGGTTTTTGCAGTTTGGATCAGACGTGGAAGTAACCCACGCACGAATCGAACGGCAAACGCTTGAGTTCGATCTTGTTCAGGTCGAGCACTTCACGCAGGGCCTTGGTTTCGCCCGGGAAGTTGCGGTAGGCGACTTCGTCGAGCACCACGATCGCGCCTTTGGGCATGTACGGCAGGAAGGTTTCCAACGCGACTTTGGTCGATTCGTACAGGTCGGTGTCGAGGATCAGCATGGCCACGACCAGGTCCGGGCGGGTCTTGACCCACTCCGGCACGGTCTTGACGATGTCGCCCTTGACCAGCTCGCAACGCGGGATGCGATTGACCGGGCGCAACAGGTCGTTGGCGTCGATCATGTCCTGGATCAGCGACTGGTCGGTGTCGGAGAACATGGTCTCGTTGACGTCGGCCGGGTCTTCTTTCTTGTCGATGCTCTGGAAGCCTTCGAAGGTGTCGAAACCCACGATCGAGCGGTTGATTGCATACGGCTCGAGAATCATCGACAGGTGCATGTAGAGCATCAACGAGTTGCCCTTGTACACGCCGCACTCAATGATGGCGCCCGGCACTTCTGCGACTTTCTTGAACAGCTCCATGCGCGACAGCGCGGCGGTCACGCCAATGCGGTTGGCGAAGACGAACGGAGCGTCGGCCACGTATTCGGCATCGACCCGTTTCAGGACATTGGTACGGGTTTCGTTGTACTGGGCCTCGGCGGGCGTGATGCGACGCTTGGTCATTGCTGGATTCCCTGGAAATTCGAAAAGTCGTGGGCGTGGAAGTAGTCTTTGAAACCGGCACCGACGTCAGGACAGGCACTGTCGACGTTGATCGCGCCACGGTTGTGCTTGAGATCATCGAGGTGCATCAGGCGGAAATCCACGCTGAAGCGGGTGCGGTCGGTGTGGTTGGCGACGGTGCCGTGCAGGTGCGAACCGGAGAAAATCAGCATCTCACCGGTATTGCCGGCGATGCGTAATTCAGACGCGGTGTTGATCTCTTCCAGTGGCACCGGATGCACGCGGACCTCCTCTTTGAGGTTGTCCTTGGCCTTGTGCCGCTGGTTGTTGATCCAGTCGTTGAGGCTCCATTGGCTGGAGGTGTTCTTCACCGGCACATCGAAGTAGCCGGCATTGATCATCATGGTCTGGTCGGGGCTGATGGTGTGCACCGGCATCCAGGTGTTGATCTGACAATCGACACTGCCGTACCACGTGTCGCGATGCGGTTTGTAGGCGTAGCTGACACCCGCGTGCAGGTAGTCATAGTTGGGCACTACGCGAATGCGTGGCACGTCGAAAATGTATTCGCGAGGATCGACACCGATCTCGTCGATAAACGAAAGGATCAGGTCCTTGGCGCGTTGACTGTTGGTGAACTGGCCTTTGAGGCGCGTTACCAGCACCACGAATTCTTCCACCGGCATCAGCGTATGCAGCGCCTGGTGGTTGGTTTCCCCGTCGAACGCGGCGGTAATGCTTTCCTGTGCGAATGCACAGAGTTCTTTGGCGGCGCGCAACTGCGTGTTCAGGAAAATATCGCCCGCATAAATGGCTTCTTTGAAGTCAGCTTTCTGTTGCAGCTGATTGATGTACAGATTCACGGTTCCTCTCCTGAATACATCGAGTCTCTTATGAGTCGGCACCACGGCAACAAACTGAAGGGCTGTCGGACGTGTGGTGCATCAATAAGCGCATAAACCTCTGAATACACGAAAAAATGTCTGGAGCTGAAATGAAAAATCCCGGCGCGTTAGCGGCCGGGATCGGGGCGAAGCGGTAGCGCCTCAGAACAATTGAGTGAACAACCAGTACAAGCTGCCCGACAACAGGATCGCCGCCGGCAAGGTCAGCACCCAGGCCATCAGCAGGTTGCGGATGGTCTTCATCTGCAAGCCGCCGCCGTTGGCAACCATGGTCCCGGCCACGCCCGAGGACAGCACGTGAGTAGTCGACACGGGCAGGCCGAACATGTCTGCGGCGCCGATGGTCAGCATCGCCACGGTTTCTGCCGAGGCGCCCTGGGCGTATGTCAGGTGGGTCTTGCCGATTTTCTCGCCGACGGTCACCACGATGCGCTTCCAGCCGACCATGGTGCCCAGGCCCAGGGCGATGGCCACGGCGATCTTCACCCACAACGGAATGAAGCGCGTGGAGTTGTCGATCTGTTGCTTGAACAATTGCAGCTTGCCGTTGGTGTCGGCGTCGAAATTGCCGACCTTGTTTTTGTCCATCAGGCGAATGGTTTCGCTGCTCAAATACATGTCGTTACGCACGTTGCCCACGGCCTCGGCCGGGACTTTCGACAGCGAGCCATAACCCTTGACCTGGGCGCCGATGCTACCGGTCAGCGCAGCCAGTGCCGGCACCAGTTGCGGGGTCGCTTCCTTGCTGCGCACGTATTCGGACAGCACCGCGCGCGGGTCGGCCGGGGCCGGCAGGGGAGCCGCCTTGACCAGTGCTTGCTGGGTCACTTCGGCGACTGCCGCGAACTGCAACGCTTGATCAGCCGGCATGGTGCGGTTCAGTGCGTAAGCCATTGGCAGCGTTCCCACCAGAATCAGCATGATCAGGCCCATGCCTTTCTGGCCGTCGTTCGAACCGTGGGCAAACGACACGCCGGTGCAGGTCACGATCAGCAGGCCGCGAATCCACCATGGCGGCGGGGTCTCGCCCTTTGGCTCCTTATACAGCGCACGATTCTTCACGAAAGCGCGCAGGGCCAGTAACAGCAGCGCGGCGCAGCCAAAGCCGACCAGTGGCGAAAGCAGCAGCGCATAACCGATCTTGGTGGCCTGGGCCCAGTCCACACCGCTGGTGCCGTCGCGGCCGTGCATCAGGGCGTTGGCCACGCCGACACCGATGATCGAGCCGATCAGGGTGTGCGATGACGACGCCGGCAGCCCCAGCCACCAGGTGCCGAGGTTCCACAGGATCGCAGCGATCAACAGGGCGAAGATCATCGCGAAACCGGCGGACGAGCCGACTTGCAGGATCAGCTCCACCGGTAGCAGGGCGATAATGCCGAACGCCACCGCGCCGCTGGACAGCAGCACCCCGAGGAAGTTGAAAAAGCCGGACCAGACCACCGCGACGTTTGGCGGCAGCGAGTTGGTGTAAATCACCGTGGCCACCGCGTTGGCAGTGTCATGGAAGCCGTTGACGAACTCAAAACCCAGGGCGATCAGCAGTGCCACGCCGAGCAGTAGAAACGGCGTCCAGGTGGTCACCACCGTGCCGAGTTCGTTCATGTCGTGCATCAGGCTGTAAGCGGTGAACAACAAGCCGATGGCCAGCACGGCAAAAAACACCACGATGGTGAGCAGACCGGGTTTTTTGTCGAATTGCGGTTTGGCGCTACCGGCGGGCGCCGGGGCGGCGGTGAAGGAGGGGGTAGCCATCACGGACATTCCTGAGGAGGGAAGGAGTATCAGTGATAATCGTTGCCAATTGTTACAGGGAGACTGCTTTGGATCAGTGTTTGGGTATTTCGCAGCCCACTGATCTGAAGTCGAACACTTAACCCTGTAGGAGCGAGCTTGCTCGCGATAGCGTCCTGACAGCCAACATTTATGTTGGATGAACTGACCTCATCGCGAGCAAGCTCGCTCCTACAGAGTTGCTGGGATGTTCAATAATCCTGCTGCTTGCGAAACGCCCAGCGCCCGGCAATCACGGTAAAGGTCGCGACCAGCGCCACCAGGATCCAGAAACCTTCCGGATCACCGGCCAGCGGAATGCCGCCGACGTTCATGCCGAAAAAACCGGCGATGATGTTGATCGGCAGCGCCAGCACCGTCACCACCGTCAGGGTGAACAGCGTGCGGTTGGTCTGTTCGTTGATGTTGGCGGCGATCTCTTCCTGCAACAGCTTGATCCGCTCACCCAGCGCCGTGAGGTCGTTGATGATCAGCGCAAACTCCTCGGTGGATTTGCGCAGCTCCTTCACGTCTTCCTTTTGCAGCCATTGCGGCGGCCGGTTGAGCAGGCGCAGCAACGAGCCCGGCTCCAGCGCCAGCAGCCGTTGCAAACGCACCAGCACCCGACGATTGGCGCCCAGTTCCGCGCGGTTGGTCGACAGGCGCGAAGAGAGCAATTCATCTTCGATCTGATCCACACTCTGGCTGGTCTTGCGCACGATCTGGGTCAGCACTTCACCCTGGTCGCGCAGCAAGTGCACCAGCAGCTCCAGCGGGGAGCGAAAGCATTCCCGGGCCTTCACCGAGGAGCGCAGTTTGTCCACCGAGTGCAGCGGTTGCAGGCGGGCGCTGATGATCAGCCGGCTGCGGGCGCACACCCACAGCGTCGAGACATCCGACGACACCATGTTGCTGAGGTTGAACACCACGTCGTTGACCACCGCGAGCAGCGCCGAATCGACATGCTCAATGCGCGTCGAGCGCGAGCCTTCGTGCAGCGCTTCGAAAAATTCCTCGGGCAATTCCAGATGACTCTTCATCCAGCGTTCGCACGCGGCATGGGCGAGGTTCAGGTGCAGCCAGAGAAATTGCTCGTCGCTTTCCGGTTGTTGCAGGTACTGCAAGGCCTCGGCGGAATTGATTTCCCGACCGGCCTCGCCGGGGCGAAAGCTGAAACCGTAAAGCAGGCCGAACAGATCCGTGTCGCGATGGCTTTGATCGATGCTGTGGTTCATGAGGACTCGCAAGGGGAGGGCTCTACCGCTCTTGTGTAGCAGCTGGCGAAGCCTGCGTTCGGCTGCGCAGCAGTCGTGAAATCAGGCAATGCATTTCCATTGGAAGACCGCGTGTTCAAGTTGACGACTGCTGCGCAGCCGAACGCAGGCTTCGCCAGCTGCTACAGGACACGTTATGGCTGGTTTACAGGTTCACTTGAGCGGCATCATCGCAAGCAGGGATGACGTTTTTGTGACAGGTAAATAACGCCAAAAAATTGCTCTACCGGCGGTCGGAATTCTCTCAAGAACTGCTCTGGCACGCCGATCACGCTTGGGTTAAGTTGCGCGCCGCAGGCCTCGGCCGTGATCGCAGACAGGGATGTCCGGACACCTTCCACGCCTTACCGGGGCGTGCCTCATTCCTGTCATGAGTACCATCCGATGCTTTTGCAAAAGTCCCTGAGAGCGCAAATTCTCGCCCTGCTGAGCGGCAGCCTGCTGGCGATGCTGTTGATCGCCCTGGCGTGCTTTCACTTCCTGTCCAGCGGCGTGCAGAGCTACGCCAAGCTGATCGAAGGCCCGCTGCATACCTCGCAATTGATCGATGAAGCCAACCTGCAATTCAAGGTGCAGGTGCAGGAGTGGAAAAACGTCCTGTTGCGTGGCAAGCAACCGGCGGACCTGAGCAAGTACTGGGGGCAATTCGAAGACCGTCAGCGCGATGTGCAAAACATCCTCGGCGAACTGGCCGGGCAGAAGGGCATCGAGCCACAACTCAAGAGCCGCATCGAGCGCTTGCGTGACGAGCATCGCCAGTTGGGCGCGGCGTATCAGAAGGGCCGGGACGCGTTCGTGGCAGCGGGTGGCGATCCGACGGCGGGCGACACGGCGGTCAAGGGTGTGGACCGCGCGACCAGCGATCAAATGAGCGAGCTGGTCAGCGAGCTACGCAAGCAGGGCGCCGAGCAATCGACATTGATCAGTGCCAGTGCCGATCGCACAGTGTTGCTGGGGCTTGTTGTGATGCTGGTTTCGGGGCTGCTGATCGGCCTGCTGAGCCTGTGGCTGGTCAACCGCAACCTGGTCGAGCCGATCCGCAAACTGATCGAATACGTGGCGCAACTCAGCCAGGGCCGTTTTGCCGAGCGCGTGGCCAGCACCCGTCAGGACGAGTTGGGCAAACTGGCGATGGCCGCCAACACCCTGCGCGATTTCCTCGCTGAAACCTTCAGCCGTTTGCAGCGCAGCGCGTCGGATCTGGACAACGCCAGCGGTGAGTTGAACTCGATTGCCACCGTGATGGCTGGCGGTACCAACGAGCAGTTCAACCGCACCGACCAGGTGGCCACGGCGATGAACGAAATGTCCGCTACCGCACAGGAAGTCGCCCGTCATGCCGCCGAAGCGGCGCGGGCCGCCGACGATGCCGACCAGTCTGCCCAGCAGGGCGAAAAAGTCATGCAGGGCACCATCCACACCATCACCCAGATGCGCGGCGAAATCGCCAACACCGCCACGGTCATCCGCCAACTGGAAACCGACAGCGGGCGCATCGGCAAGGTCCTGGAAGTGATTCGCGGCATCGCCGAACAGACCAACCTGCTGGCGCTCAACGCGGCCATCGAAGCGGCCCGTGCCGGCGAGGCCGGACGCGGTTTCGCGGTGGTGGCCGATGAAGTGCGCAGCCTGGCCCAGCGCACGGCGGCGTCGATCATCGAAATCAACCAGATTATCCAGACCGTACAGACCGGTGCAATCGAAGCGGCCCAGGCGATTGAAAGCGGTCAGGCGCGCAGCGAGCAAAGTGTCGAACAAGTGACCCAGGCCGGTGCCATGCTTGAACGCATCACCCTGGCCGTGGAAGCCATTCGCGACATGAACCGCCAGATCGCCACCGCTGCCGAAGAGCAAACCTCGGTGGCCGAAGACATCTCGCGCAACCTCACCGAGATCACCAGCATTGCCAGCACCAACCTGGACAACGTGCAGCGCACTGAAGCGGCAAGCAATAACCTGCACGGTTTGTCGGGGCAGTTGAACGAGGTGACGGCGCGCCTGAGCGCTTGAATCCAGGATGCACAAAAGCCGCACGACTTCTCAATCGTGCGGCTTTTGTGCGTTTCAGGATTAAGTGTCCTGTTTGTTTTTCAGGACCTTGCCGTTGGAGGCATCGATGTCCACGTCCCATTCGATGTTCTTGGCGTCACGCAGTTCGATTTCGTACTCGTAACCGTTGAAGTGGTTATCCAGTTCGGTTTTGGTGATCGTTGCACCCGGATGCAGATCCAGCGCGATCTTGTTCAGATCCTCCAGCGGCTTGATCTTGCCGTCCTTGACCAGTTGCGGAATCTCATCGACCCGGACATCGGCCTGGGCCAGGCCCGCGGTGAGGGTCAGGGTTGCAGCGGTAAACAAAGCAGTCAGGGTCTTCATGGGCTTCTTTCCTTGGGCGATCTTTTCAAGTGGGATCAGGCTAGCCCGTGTAACTTAATCCACCCTTAAAACCCTCTACATGTCTTGCATCAATCCCTGCTGGACTGTGCCCGAACATACAAACACAAATACATAACCTGTGGGAGCGGGCTTGCTCGCGAATGCGGAGTGTCAGTCAACGTTGATGTTGAAGCCGATGGCGTCTTCGCGGGCAAGCCACGCTCCCACAAGGTTTTGCGCAATTCTGGATCAATATCCGTTGTTCTGTAGCACCTGTGCCACGCTCGCCGCCGGGCGTTTATAGAACTTCAACAACTCGCTGGCGCGATTGGTAAAGATGCCGTCGACACCGGCGTCCATGACTTTCTGGTAATCCACCGCATCGTCGATGGTGTAGACGTGCACCAGCAGGCCCTGATCGTGGGTGTACTGGTTCATCCACGGTTGCACCAGGTCCGAATAACTCTGGTCGCCACCTTGGGTCAGTGCGGCGGACGGGCCGGTGCCGATGGCGCCCTGGGCCTTGGCGTAGTCGACCCAGCGCTGGAATTCGGCGTGGTCTTTCGGTTCCTGTCTGGCGTAGTACGCGGCTTTATCCTTTTCGCCGGACTCGGCAAAGGTCACTTTGGACTTGGGTTCGATACTGCCTTCACCGACCCACAACAGCAGGATTTTCGGCACCTGCGGCATCTCCTTCTGCAGCAGCTCGAGGCTGCTCTTCTCGAAGGTTTGCAGGACCACCTTGCCATGGCCCTGGCCGACCGCCTGCTCGTTTTTCGCCGATTGCGAATCCACCGGGCTCAACCAGCCGCGGGACTGGAGTTTCTCTTTCAGGTCATGCTCGATGCCGGGAAACTGCTTCGGCTCCTTGGTCTCTATGTACAGGCCAGGCTTGTGCTGCGAGTTGCCCTCGGCGATGTCGATGATTTCATCGAGGGTCAGAATCTTCAGGCCAGCGAAGGCAGGACGCGCGCGATCGGGGTACGCGGCATTGAACCAGCTGCCCGCATCCAGGGTTTTCAGTTCGGCCATGGTGAACGCATTGGCCGGGCTGTCCTTGCGCTCGGGGAATTTGCTGGCGACGTCGGTGGTGCGCTGCAGATTGTTGTCGTGCAGGGCAAACAGCACGCCATCCTTGCTGCGCTGCAGATCCATTTCCAGATAATCGGCGCCCAGGTCGCGGGCCAGTTTGTAGGCGGCGGCGGTGGATTCCGGCGCATCGAACGATGCGCCACGGTGGGCGATCACCGCTGGGTGCGGAATGCCCAAACGGGTTGCCAGTGCCGTGGGAGCAGGTTCGCTGGCGGCCTGTGCCTGGCCGAGGCCGAGGCTCAGCAACAGGCTCAGTAACAAGGCGTTTTTAGTGAACGTTGCAGGCATGGTCGAGATCCTTTCGCAATGAATGTGCGGTCCCTTTTAACAACTGATCATTGCAGGCGCTATCGCGAGACCGACACAAACCTGTTTAAAGCTGATGTTCGTCAGCGTTTTCGTGCGCTTGTTTGCAGTACGCTTGGTTCCGCAAACTTCCCCGGCAGAGGGAAACCCATTCGCTGGCCCTGTGTGTAAATCATCGATCTATCGTGAGGTTTACCATGCGCATCACTTCTCAGCTCATCTGCCAGGCTACCGACCAACTCAAAGGCTTCGTCGGCCTCAACCGCAAGACCGGCCACTACATCGTTCGCTTCAGCGAAGACTCGTTCGGCATGGACGTGGCGGACGACGGCATCATCCCGACCAGCGAATTCGTCTGGGCCGCGGGTCCCGGGCAGACCATGACGCTCAAACGCGAATTGATCCAGTTTCTGCTGGACCAGAACATCGATGACCGGATCAATATCACCGAGCCGTTGCGGGTGTACATGAACCGGCGGGACGTGCCGGAGATTTCGGCGGTTCGCAGCCTGGTTCAGGGTTGAGTTCTAGCGGTGACTGTTCTGGCCTCTTCGCGAGCAAGCCCGCTCCCACAAGGATTGATGGCAGCACACGAAATCTGTGGGAGCGGGCTTGCCCGCGAAGGCGGCCTAAATATCACCGCATCATTTACAGGCTGAAACCGTAATCCCGCTCAACCCTGCACCCACAAGGATTGATGGCAGCACACGAAATCTGTGGGAGCGGGCTTGCCCGCGAAGGCGGCCTAAATATCACCGCAT
>NZ_JBWKXF010000056.1:24522-40295 GCF_059422645.1 Pseudomonas sp. GW821-FHT01C01
TCATTTACAGGCTGAACCCGTAGGCCCGCTCAATCCGGCACACCCGCGTATGACACCGCGCATACCAGGTCGAGCGCCCACGCTCGCGGATGGCCGTATGCTCAGGATGATGCTTCCAAGCAAGAATCGCCGCTTCACTGGCCCAGTACGACACCGTAATCCCAAGTCCATCATCGCCCCGCGCCGACTCGACCCCGAGAAACCCCGGCTGTTCACGGGCCAGCTCCAGCATTCGCGCAGCCGCTTCGGCATAACCCTGATCACCGTCGGTGCGCACCGAGGTGAAGATCACCGCGTAGTAAGGCGCCGCTGGTGTATCGGCGATCATGACGAGCGCCCCGCACAGGCTTCGACAAAGGCGCTCACCAACGGCGGCAAGACGCCCTTGAGCGCCGCCCGCTCGGGCTGGAACAAGGTCGCGACAAAGAACGGATGACCACGGAGTTCGACCGCGCGCAGTTCTTGCCCCGAATCGTGGCCGACGGCGTGAAGTTCCCGCTTGAGCAACTCCCTCTCGAATTGCGGATTCACACCGTAACGACAGCGATAGCCTTCACGAATCTCGGCGGTTTCGTACGCCTCGGCGATCAACGAACCCTTAAGCAAATGAATCGTATCGACCGCTTCCACCAGCGCGCACGACAGTGGCGTCAGCAGCGCTCGCGCTGCGTTGGGCGCTGTCTCGCCGTGTTCCGCATCCGACCAGCCCAGCACATTGCGCGCATATTCCAGCACAGCGTGTTGAAAACCACCGCAGGTGCCGAGGAAAGGTCGCCGTTGTTCGCGGGCAAAGCGAATCGCCAACAATGCACCGTCCATATTTCGATATGGGCTGGCCGGTACACACCAGAAACCATCGAATGTGTGCAGCGGTGACTCGGCGTGGATTTCATCGGTGGCCAGCCATTGCCATTGCAGGTTCAGGCCAGTGTGTCCGGCGATCATGTCGAGGGCGATGGGAATGGCCCGATGGGCGGTGACTTGTGGATCGTAGTCGCCGATCAGGGCGATGCGAGTCGGACTGGTTTCCATGAGGGGCCTCTGCACTTGTTGATTCCTGAGGCCCACTATAGATTGGCGTTCACGCACTCAATATTGGCGTTTTCCCAAGTGATCAATGCAGCGACGCACTATCGACTGGACTACCCGGACCTGGCCCTGATCCTCGCCCTGGTGCGCGGCGGCTCCCTGGCCCGGGCCGCGCAGCTGTTGAAGGTGGACGTCTCGACGGTGTTTCGAGCAGTGCGCCGGCTGGAGGCTGCGCTGGGTCAGCAATTGTTCGAGAAAAGCCGCGCCGGTTACCTGCCCACCACCCTCGCGCAGTCGCTGGCCGAGCAGGCTGAGCGCGCTGAGCAGGCGTTGGAAGCGGCGCGCATCGGTGTGGAGCAGGGCGGTGAAGTGATCAGCGGCATCGTGCGCCTGACCTGTACCGATTCGGTCCTGCAAGAATTGCTGTTGCCGGCGTTGGCGCAGTTCATGCCGAACTATCCGGCGCTGACGCTCGAACTCAGCACGTCCAATGATTTTGCCAACCTCAGCCGTCGGGACGCCGATATCGCCCTGCGCCTGACCCGCACGCCACCGGAGCATTTGGTGGGACGG
Organism: Pseudomonas sp. GW821-FHT01C01; assembly: GCF_059422645.1. Lineage (NCBI taxonomy): Bacteria > Pseudomonadati > Pseudomonadota > Gammaproteobacteria > Pseudomonadales > Pseudomonadaceae > Pseudomonas > Pseudomonas sp. GW821-FHT01C01. The sequence goes on from NZ_JBWKXF010000056.1 coordinate 26,125, forward strand.
CGGCTGGCGGATATTGCCTACCGCGTGTGTGCCAGCGAGCGGTATCTGCAATCGGTCAATACCACTGACCTGGCCTCATTGACCTGGATCGCCCCGGATGACTTCCTGCCGGATCACCCGACCGTTACCTGGCGTCGCCAGGCCTTGCCGGGCGTAACGCCGGGCTATCGCTGCAACAGCATGCTTTCGGTGACCGAGCTGGTGAGGGCGGGGCTGGGTGTAGCGGCGTTGCCGGACTTTTTGATTGGCGACGGATTACAGCCGCTGGGCGAGCCGTTGCACGGATACGACACCGCGCTGTGGCTGCTGACCCGTCCCGACTGCCGCGCCTTGCGCTCGGTGGTCACGTTGTTCGATGAGTTGGGGCGGGCGCTGAAACTGCCGTGAAAGCGCTCAGGCCTGTGGCTCATCCTTGCGCACGAAGTGTTGATGCATTTCCGTGGTCAGGTTTTCGATGTGCTCGGTGAGGGCCTTGGTCATCTCCGTGAGGCGGGTGTTCTGTTCAAGCAGCTCCAGCAGTTGCGCGCTGTTTTTCGCGGCTTCTGCCTGCCGCTCACTGTTGGCGGTCGCCAGCGCTTCGCGGTGCTGTGCATCGGCATCGGATTGGGCTTTGTCCCGCGCGGCCTGACGAGTCTGGGCCAACAGAATCAATGGCGCGGCATAGGCCGATTGCAGGCTGAAAGCCAGGTTGAGCAGGATGAACGGGTACGCATCGAAGTGGGTGACACCGGACAGATTGAGGCACACCCAGACCACCACGATCAGCGTTTGTGCGCCAAGAAAAGTCGGTGTGCCGAAGAACCGCGCAAAGGCTTCGGCGCGCAGGGCAAACTTGTCATTGCCAAAGGTCGGCGCCAGGTGGGCATGAGGGCGATGGAAACGCAGGTGATCAACGTGGGCGGTGGTTTCGTGGCTGGTGGTGGTCATGATGTTCTCTGTCTGGCGCTGGGACTGAGGCTCACTATAGCCTCAGTGTCGGTTTCATTCTGAAACACATGTGCCATTCAAATCAGAGCTATCAATCCTTCGACATCGCCGTTGACCTTGTCATTTATTGCAACTGATAGCAGGCCAGAAACATGTCCAGCGCGGATTCAGCTACCTGGTGTTGTTCTTCGGGCGACAAGCCAGGCTTGCCCATGGAAATCTGCGGCCAGAAGGCAAAAGACTTGAGCAGCCCGTGCACCTGTTGGGCCGCAAACTCAGGGGCAATGGCTTTCAACCGACCATCGGCCTGAGCGGCACGAATCCACACCGTCAGCCCTTCTTCGCGTTCGCCCATTCGGGCCACCATGTTCTGCGCCCGTTCCGGGGAATGAATCGTCGCCGCTATCGCCACCCGAGCCAGATCGAGAAAATTGTCATCACCCAACATTTGCAGCTTGGCCATCAGCAATACGCGCAATTGGTCGCGCAACGGCAAGTCGGGACGGTAGGCCGTTTCCTGTTCTGCCGTCACCCGGATCCATAATTGATTGAGAATTTCGGTGAACAACTCTTCCTTGCTGGGGAAGTGGTTGTACACCGTGCGCTTCGACACGCCGGCAGTGGCCGCAATCTTGTCCATGCTGGTGATCTCGAACCCGTTGTCACGGAACTCGTTGATCGCGGCTTGAATGATCGCTTGGCGTTTTCGGTCGGTGAGGCGCTGTGGAGCTGTCATAAGTACGCTTCGGCAGGAAGTGGGGGAGAATTACACTCAGCAGTTTACTTGTCATCGACTTTGATGCAACCTAGAAACTACACTGTGCAGTGTAATGTTTTGTTAACCCTGCCCGGTAAAGAATAGAAAGTCCGGCTGATGCGTGCGTGCCTTGGCCATTTATCGTCCCAAAACGGAGAATCGCGTCAAACGCGGTTTTTCTGGAGTCATTCAGTCATGGCCAATTCAACTTCCTCCCCGGCGGATTACGTCTCCACACCTGAAGCGTCCCGACAGGCTCAAGGGCAGTATCAGAACTTCACGCCGGTTCAACGTTTGAGCTTTGGCAAAACCATGGGCATCCTGTGGAACGCGCTGTTCCACAAACCGCAAAACACCCGCCCGAGCGCGCCCGTTCCGGTGCAAGCCCTGACGCAAGCCGCGCTGATCGCAGCGCCGAATCACAGCGTCTATCGCCTGGGCCACTCCACGGTGTTGCTCAAGCTGCGCGGCAAGTTCTGGATCACCGACCCGGTCTTCGCCGAGCGTGCCTCCCCGGTGCAATGGGCCGGCCCCAAGCGTTTCCACCAGCCACCGATCAGCCTGGAAGAATTGCCACCGATTGAAGCGGTGATCCTGTCCCACGACCACTACGACCACCTGGATCATCAGGCCGTGCTGAAGCTCGCGGACAAGACCAAATACTTCCTTACACCACTCGGTGTAGGCGACACCCTGATCAAGTGGGGCATCGACGCCAGCAAAGTCCGCCAACTGGATTGGTGGCAAGGCACGGAAGTCGATGGCATCCGGTTCATCGCCACCCCGTCGCAGCACTTCTCCGGCCGTGGCCTGTTCGACAGCAACAGCACCCTCTGGGCCTCGTGGGTGATGATCGACGGCGATACACGCATCTTCTTCAGCGGCGACAGCGGCTACTTCGACGGCTTCAAACGCATCGGCGAACAGTACGGCCCATTCGACCTGACCCTCATGGAAACCGGCGCCTACAACGTCGACTGGCCGCACGTGCACATGCAGCCTGAACAAACCCTGCAAGCCCATATCGACCTCAAGGGCCGCTGGCTACTGCCGATCCACAACGGCACCTTCGACCTGTCGATGCACGCCTGGTACGAACCCTTCGACCGCATCCTGGCCCTGGCCTGGGAGCGCAACGTATCGATCACCACTCCGCAGATGGGAGAGGCGTTCAACTTGATGCACCCGCAGCGTGGCGGTGCGTGGTGGTTAGCGGTGGAAGGGGAGAGTGAACGGGTGGTAGCTCATAACGCGTAGAGTAATGGGCTTGTAGGAGCGAGCTTGCTCGCGATGGACGTTAACGATAACGCGCATTTCCTGACTAAACAGGTTGCCCTTTAGTCCATCGCGAGCAAGCTCGCTCCTACAGGCGGCCATTTATCGTCAATCGGTGAGTTGGCTCACTCCACCATCGCAAAATCCGCCCGCCCCACCGGATTCGGCGTCGACCCTTTCACATTCATCCCTCGACCCGGCGCAAACCCGGGGAAGAACACCAACCCTTCCGATTCGAACCGATAGGCTAATGCCAGGCGGGTGACATCCAGCACCTCCTGGCGTGCCTCGAAGCGTTGAATGGCATCCACCGAGACTCGGGACTCCCGCGACAGCTCTTCCACACTCCAGCCCAGCATCGCTCGGGCCTGGGCGCAGTGGGCCGGGGTGAATTGGAAGAGGGCGATACGTTCCAGGGTGATTTTCATCGCTTGAGAGGCCATGGTGTTCTCCGGGCTCGAGAGTGTTGATCAAAATATACTGTGTTTTTGTACAGTTGTTTTGGGCCCGGATCAAACGCATTTTTTGATTTGTCTTTTCAGGTAGACGAACGGCACTGCACTTACTTGTCCGCCAACCCCGGCGCTTCCCGCACGATAAAGTGATCCAGATTCTCGATGTTGGCGCTGAATACCCCGAACGTCTGCTCGGGGTTTTTCTTGCTCGGCACCTGCTTCAACTCGGGCGTCACGCCATAAAAGAAGCAGTACAACTCCCGCCCGCTCTCGATGGCGTGCTTGATCTCCTCGAGGAACGCCTTGCGTTTGCGGTAGCTGTCGATGAGCTTTTTGCTCAGGTAAACATTGACCGAGTAAGGCCTCTTTTCGAACCAGACCTTCTTCTCGAAGTCGATGCGAAAACTCTGGGTGTAGTCCTTGATCTCCTTGACCTTGCCCCAGTAAATCAGCCCCTTGTTGTCCTGCAGGTATTCGATCTTCTTGAAAAACGAGCCATAGGGCGCGGTGTGCTCGCCAATCTTCAGCGGTACGCGCTTGAGCAAGTCCTTGTCGTCGAAGTTTGATACAAAGCATTCCACCGGGTGGGCAAAGATGCTGGTCTTGTCCGGTGCCGATTCCCTGCCCGGTTGCTCGACATTGCCTGCCACCGACGGCGTTAGCCCCTCATCACGCACCCCATCCGCCGCGACCTTCGGGCTGGACGGCTTACGCACATATTCACGTCGAGTCAGTAACAATTCCGACGGGAAATGTTCCTCGCGGCTGTCATCCGTTTCCGCCTCACCCACACCCGACGCCGGCGTCTTCAAGCTGACATAAGGGCAGCCCTCGACATGCCGCGTACTCGGCAAATTCTTGAAGTGCGGTGTGCGCACGTAATTCACATTCTTCGCGTTGAACGTGCCCAGCTCATTGGCCGCATCGAACGCCAGGCGACAGGCATCGTTGGGGCACTGGAAGTGTTCCCTGGCGGAGTCGAAATTCATCGTCTCGTCGAAATTCAGATCCCGAACGTCGTAGATCGACAACTTGTCGTTGAGGCTGAGGCAGTAGGCGAGGTCGAATTTCATGTCGGCTTCCAAGTCCTTTAGGTGAACAGCTTCCAGTGATGGCGCATTCGAAGCAATAGCTACACTCAGATCACCTCGATATCGCCAAGCCTGCACAGCCCATCAACGAGGGAATGCTCCACTGTAGGAGCGAGCTTGCTCGCGATGGTCGTTAACGATGCAGCGTGTTTACTGACTAAACGCGGCGCTCTTGAGTCCATCGCGAGCAAGCTCGCTCCTACAAAATTTTTATATCAACAGCATTACATCAACGAGGGCGGTTTATGAGCCATTCAGATGCTTCGCCCCCCCTCCCGGAGCCGGGCCGGATAGCCCGCCGGGATGAACAGACCGGTTGGCGCCGCTGGCTACCGGGACTGGGTATGCTGCGCGAATACCAATTGGCATGGTTGCGTTACGACATCGTGGCCGGCCTGGTGCTGACCACGATGCTGGTGCCTGTCGGTATCGCCTACGCGGTGGCATCGGGCGTACCCGGCATTTACGGCCTCTACGCGACCATCGTTCCGCTGTTGTTCTATGCCATGTTCGGCCCCAGCCGGATTCTGGTGATGGGGCCGGATTCCTCCCTGGTGGCCGTCATCCTGGCCGTCATCATTCCACTCTCCGGCGGCGACCCGCAGCGTGCCGTCGCCCTGGCGGGGATGATGGCAATCGTCTCGGGAGCGGTGTGCATCCTGGCCGGTATGGCGCGCCTGGGCTTTATCACCGAGCTGCTGTCCAAACCGATCCGCTACGGCTACATGAACGGCATCGCTCTGACTGTATTGATCAGCCAACTGCCCAAGCTGTTCGGTTTTTCAATTGAGTCTGGCGGTCCATTGAGAAACATATGGGCCATCGCCTCGGCGGTGATGGAGGGAAAGGTCAACTGGATCACCTTCACGGTAGGCGGGCTCACCCTGGCGGTGATCCTGCTACTCAAAAGATGGCCGCGACTGCCGGGCATCCTGATCGCTGTGGTTGGCGCGACGGTCGCCGTGGGTGTCCTCGACCTTGCGACACGCGCCGGTGTGTCGGTCCTCGGTTCGCTCCCCCAAGGCTTGCCCGGATTCGCCATCCCCTGGATCACCACCGCCGACATCGTCCCGGTGATGATCGGCGGGTGCGCCGTCGCACTCGTCTCGTTCGCCGACACCAGCGTGCTATCCCGTGTTTATGCGGCCCGGACCCGAACCTACGTCAACCCGAACCAGGAAATGGTGGGCCTCGGCATCGCCAACCTGGCTGCCGGTTTTTTCCAGGGCTTCCCGATCAGCAGCAGTTCGTCACGTACGCCCGTGGCCGAGGCCGCCGGAGCCAAGACCCAAATGACCGGCGTCGTCGGCGCACTGGCGGTTGCCTTGTTGCTGGTGATGGCGCCGGACCTGCTGCAACATCTACCGTCCAGCGCACTGGCGGCAGTCGTGATTGCATCGGCCATTGGTCTGATCGAAATCACCGACCTGCGGCGGATCTATCGCATCCAGCGCTGGGAATGCTGGCTATCGATTGTCTGTACGGTCGGCGTCGCCGTGTTCGGCGCGATCGAGGGCATCGGCCTGGCCATCGTGATTGCGATCATCGAATTCCTCTGGGACGGCTGGCGCCCGTACTCCGCGGTATTGGGACGCGCCGACGGGGTCAAGGGCTACCACGACATCAAACGCTACCCCGACGCGCGCTTGATCCCCGGCCTGGTCCTGTTTCGCTGGGACGCACCGTTGTTTTTCGCCAACGCCGAGCTGTTCCATGACCGAGTGCTGGACGCCGTGGCGGCATCGCCCACACCCGTGCGCTGGCTGGTGGTCGCCGCAGAGCCGGTCACCAGCGTCGACGTGACCTCCGCCGACATGCTGGCCGAACTGGACGACACCCTGCACGCGGCGGGTATCGAGTTGTGCTTTGCCGAGATGAAGGATCCGGTCAAGGACAAACTCAAGCGGTTCGGGTTGTTTGCGCGTTTGGGGGAGACGGCGTTTTTTCCGACGATTGGGACGGCGGTGGATAGTTATGTGGCGATGTATTCGGTGGATTGGGTGAAAGGATAGGTGCTCCCGCCATTGGACAAGCCCCCATCGCCTGACTAGCGTTGTCTGGCAGATCGAATCGCCGCATGCCTCATATTTTGTCCAGCCATCCAAGCCTTGATTGCGGTAAAACCCGAGAGGTCGAAATCGAGACTTCACAGCAAGGAACGCACCATGCCGAACAACTGGCCCGCCGGGATTGAGCACGTTGTCGTGTTGATGATGGAAAACCGATCATTCGATCATTTGCTGGGGGATTACACCCGTATCAACCCTGCGTGTGACGGTATCAACCGTAACGCGCCCAGCAGTAATCCGCTGAAGCTGGCCAATGGCAATTCGACGGTGATCACCCAAGCGTCGGAGTTCCCGGAAAACTACAGCTTGTGGGCGCCGCCGCCCCCTTTGCCTCCGGCGCTACCACCGAGCAACAGTGAGGGTTTCGACCTTGGCCACGAGTTCGTCAACGTAGAGAAACAACTGGGCGTCTCGTTCAAGACCAGCCCGGCCAACCCCAAGCTCGATGGTTTTGCCCAGGACGCCTACGACAAGGCCCGCACGGACCTGAAGGTGTACAAAACCTGGTCGCAATCCATGGCCCAACGGGCGATGAACTACATCCCGTTCGGCGCCACGCCGGCCGACGATACGCTGCCGGCCATCCACGGGCTGGCGCGCAATTTCACCGTGTGCGACCGCTGGTTTTCTTCGGTGCCAGGCCCGACCTGGCCGAACCGTTTTTTTGCCATGCTCGGCAGTTGCAATGGCCACTTGCTGATGCCCTCGACCGGCACGGTACTGGCCGGTATCAAAAGCCTGATCGCACAGTTCGGCGGCGAGAGTATTTTTTCGCTGCTGCGCAACAACGGCCACGACGCGCGCATTTATTCCGACGGTGCGGTTCCGCTGGCGGCGCTGGTCAAGGGTGGTTTGCAGCACCTGAGCATCGATGATTTCAAGTCGGACGTCGCCGGTAACAAACTCCCCGAACTGTCCTGGATCGAGCCGAGCTATGGCCTGCTCAACGGTAAACTCGGGCCAAACGTGTCGCATCATCCACCGGAGGACCTGCGCTTTGGCGATCAGTTTGTCGGTGAGGTGTTCAATGCTTTGTCGGCCAATACCGCTGTCTGGAATAAAACCCTGTTCGTGCTGCTGTACGACGAACATGGCGGTTTCCATGACCACGTGGTGCCACCGACTTGCGTGGCGACCGGTTCAACGGCCGATGTCCCATGGAAAAATCCCTTCACCCGTCTTGGCGTTCGTGTTCCAGCGATCCTCGCTTCGCCGTGGCTCAAGCCAGGTTTGATTCCCTGGACGGGCAACGTCCAGGCGCAGCATTACGATCACACCAGCCTGCTGGCGTTTCTTTGCGATCACTTCAAATTGCCACGCAGTGCCCTCGGCCCACGGGTGTTCGCGGCGCAGCACTTCGGCAATGCGCCCATCTGGCGCGCGGCACCGGGCGTAACGGCTGCGCCAAAGTTGGCGGCCACTTTGGTGCCAAGTCGCGCCGGGTTGCCATTGATCGAATCCGAACTGGCGACCCAAAGTCGGCAGGTGGTGGACAGCGCCACCGGTTACCTTGACGGCCTCGATCCAGAGCAGATCTGGAAGAGCAGCGCCCAATGGGTCAGCGGTTTTCTCGGCAATCGCAGCCGTGCCTTGGCTGATCCGGCTCAGGCCGCGCTCACGCCTGCCGCGCCCAGTGCGGACAGCCTGGAGGCGAAACTGCGGCGCTTGCAGGATTTGATGGTCACCGCCCAAGGGCAAGCGGTTCCGCCGGTTGCGGCACCTGCCAGTAAAGCCTTGGCAGAACCAGGGGCGGAAGTCACACCAACGCGGCTGCGCGTCCTGTGCCTGCCCGGTGTCGGTTTCACGCCGACCGACAAAGGGCAGGGCGGCATTGATACAAACTGGCAGGAGCAATGGCGCACATTGATCCGCAATCAACTGGCTCAGAACGGTCGCCCCATCGATGACCAGGACATCGAGTTTCTGTGCTTCGATGAGCAACTCAAGGAAGGGCCGGATTTCGCCCAAATCACCCGGGGCCTGGCGATGCTGAGGGCCGACGCCGGGGGCAAGGCCGACGAGAATTTCGGCAGTTGGGGCCTGCCGGTCAATCAGATGCTGCGCACCACGGTGGGCGCCATCGTGCAATGGATCGAAGACGCCGAGTTGCGCACTGAGTTGACTCAACATCTGCTGGCGAAGATCGAGGCATTCAATCCGCAGATCATCTTCGCCCAAGGCCTGGGCAGCCTGATCGGCTACGACGCCCTGCGCCGGTCGGTAGCGAAAAAAGGTTCGGCACTCAAGCGCATCGATGGCCGCGTGTTCGTCAGCTTCGGCTCACCGATTGCACTGCCACTGGTGATGCGCGAAGTGTGGGGCGGGCGGGTCCTGCGCCTGAGCGAAAACGGCCGAGGCATCCGCCGTTGGTTCCACCTCTACAATCCCAACGACGGCTTGCTGACCCGGCCGATCACCTCGCCGGATTCGGCGCGGGTCGACCTGCAAACCGAGTTCAGCGTGCCGCTGCGCGATGACCTGCTCGACCTCAATCACGCCGCCCAGGCCTACTTGTCGTCACCCACCAGCCAGACCAGCCTCTGGCCACAACTGGCCCGCGACGTGGTGGCCGCACGCGCGCTGGAAGTGCCGGCGTTCCTGTCCCGCAGCGGCCAACGCAAACGCCGCGCCCTGGTGGTCGGCATCAACGATTACCCCGACCCGAGCGCACGCCTCGACGGCTGTATCAACGACACCTACCTCATCAGCCGCATGCTCCAGGAAAGCGGCTACGACGCCGGCGACATCCGCTTGCTGCACGACGCCCGAGCGACCCGGGCCAACTTCGTCGAGCGCCTCGAATGGCTGGTGGAAGGCGCCCGCGCCGGCGACGAGCGCGTGTTGTTCTACTCCGGCCACGGCACCCAGTTGCCGGTCTACAGCAGCAGCGGCGAAGCCGACTGCATGGACGAAACCCTGGTGCTCCACGATTTCGACTGGGACGACGAAAGCACCCACTTCACCGACAAACTGTTCCGCCAGTTCTACAGCCACCTGCCATTCGACCCGGACGGCCACGGCGCCAAACTCACCGTCATGTTCGACTGCTGCTACGCCGGCGGCATGACCCGTGGCAACGGCCGCGTGCGCGGCATCACCCCACCCAGCGACATCCGCCACCGCATGCTGCGCTGGGACCCCTACGCCGGCGACTGGGACCGCCGCGTCTACGCCGTCGACGCCGACCGCCGCGACTTCAGCGAACAAGACAACAAAACCCGCGGCCTCACCCGCACCCGCACCACCCAAGGCGCCGCCACCGGCCTGCGCCCCGAGAAAAAAGCCCAACTGCAGCGCCAAGGCAAACTCTATGGCCACCACGGCCCCTACATGCCCCTGATGCTCTATGCCGCGCGGGAGAACGAAAAGGCCAACGAGTATGAGGTGGGGTCGAACAGCTACGGCGCCTTCACTTATGCCCTGGTCGAACAACTGCGCAAATTGCATCAGGAGGATGCGACGTTGGGGTTTGATCAATTGATAGAGCGGGTGGGGAGTGTGTTGAGTGCGAGGTCGTTGGGGCAGACACCGGAGATTGTTGGGCCGAGTGGGGTTAGGGCGGCGGTTTGTCCGTGGCGGATTAGTGGGTTGGGGAGGTGAGTTGAGTTTGCTCCAATGCCAAATCCCAAAAGATCGCAGCTTGTGGCAGCTCCTTCGGATTTGCGTAGAACCTCGATTTCACGGAGGGCGGTCGGTGTAGGTGCTGCCGCAGGTTGCGATCTTGGTCAGATCGCCCGTACATAGGATTCTTTCGCTGGTCGTGTAGGAATTTTCTCTTAATTTGGTAGGCTTCATCTTCCGCGAAGAGGATGAATGGATGCCAGCTGTCATTGTCGAAAATGATGAATCGAAGTGGGCCGATGAAACAGGTGACCTTTACCACTTTCCGAAGCAGTACAGAGCGATTCTTACCGAAGGAACCGCGGTGCTGTATTACAAAGGAAAAATGAAAAATAAGGACTTTTCGGATCGGCGCTTGAGCGCTCAACCTCATTATTTTGGGGTTGCTCGAATCGGGAAAGTGCATGCAGACAAGAACAGCACAAAAGGTGACTTGTTTGCAGTCATTGATGGCTTTGAACCCTTTGAATTTGCGGTCCCGATCAAAGTAGATGAAAAGTATCTGGAGCAGATTCCTCTAAAGCAAAAGGATAATTACTGGCGTAACGGTGTTCGGGCGATTGATCAAACCGTATTTGACAGCATTTATGCCCATGCGGTGCTGAAGTCGGATCAAGTCGACGATCCCAGCCTAACCGGTGGTGCGCAGGACTTTGAAACTAGGATCATCGGTACCGAAGGGAAAAAAATCACATATTTCGGTGTGAAATATGAGCGCTGTCCAAAACTTCGGCGACAAGCAATAGCTATTCATGGGCTCAGATGCAAAGCCTGTAGTTTTGATTTCGAAAAAGCGTATGGCGAGCATGCAAAAGGCTTTATCCATGTGCACCACGTGAAACCCATTTCCGAATATGAAGAGGATCAGGCAGTCGATCCAGCGACCGACCTGATTACACTCTGCGCAAACTGCCACTCGGTGGTTCATAGAAGGCCGGATACGCTGCTGAGTGTCGAGCAACTGAAAAGCATGATCCATGGTCGGTGGGTTTTCGACGATTTGGTTCAAGATAGTTAGGTGGTATGAGGAAGATTTTGCAGCGTGTCCAGGAAGGCGGGGGGCGGGATTCACTCAGGAGAAAAGAAGTTCTAAGACGAACCGTCGAGCTTCAAAAAAAGGTCGCCGTTCGGCGACCTTTTTCCAAGCAGTAACTAAAGCCAGAGTCAATCCCAGCTAAGTGCACCACCAGTCTGATACTCAATAACCCGCGTCTCAAAGAAGTTCTTCTCCTTCTTCAAGTCCATGATCTCGCTCATCCAAGGGAACGGGTTAGTCGTCCCTGGATACTCTTCCTTCAAACCGATCTGCGAAAGACGACGGTTAGCAATGAACTTCAGGTAGTCCTCCATCATCGCCGCATTCATGCCCAACACCCCACGAGGCATGGTGTCACGCGCGTATTCGATCTCCAGCTGAGTACCCTGCAGAATCATCTGCGAAGCTTCTTCCTTCATTTCAGCATCCCACAAGTGCGGGTTTTCGATTTTGATCTGGTTGATCACGTCGATGCCGAAGTTCAGGTGCATGGATTCGTCGCGCAGGATGTACTGGAACTGCTCGGCGACGCCGGTCATTTTGTTGCGGCGGCCCATGGAGAGGATCTGGGTGAAGCCGCAGTAGAAGAAGATGCCTTCCAGGACGCAGTAGTAGGCGATCAGGTTGCGCAGCAGTTCTTTGTCGGTTTCGACGGTGCCGGTTTCGAACTTCGGATCGGAGATCGAACGGGTGTATTTCAGGCCCCAGGTGGCTTTTTTCGCGACCGACGGGATCTCGTGGTACATGTTGAAGATTTCACCTTCATCCATGGCCAGGGATTCGATGCAGTACTGGTAGGCGTGGGTGTGGATCGCCTCTTCGAAGGCCTGGCGCAGGATGTACTGGCGGCATTCCGGGTTGGTGATCAGGCGATACACGGCCAGGACCAGGTTGTTGGCAACCAGGGAGTCGGCAGTGGAGAAGAAGCCGAGGTTGCGCATCACGATGCGGCGCTCGTCGTCGGTCAGGCCTTCCGGGTTTTTCCAGAGGGCGATGTCGGCGGTCATGTTGACTTCTTGCGGCATCCAGTGGTTTGCGCAGCCGTCCAGGTATTTCTGCCAGGCCCAGTCGTACTTGAATGGCACGAGTTGGTTGAGGTCGGCGCGGCAGTTGATCATGCGCTTTTCGTCAACGGCGACACGGGCGGAGGCGCCTTCGAGTTCGGCGAGGCCTTCGGCGACGTCGAGGGAATCCAGGGCAGCTTTGGCGCGGGCAACGGCGGCGGAGTCAGAAGCGGTCACGGCACGGGCTTCCAGGGCGGCGGCACCGCCAGCGCTGTCGAGACGGTCCATGTTGGCTTCGGTGGCGTGGCCAGCGTTGGCGCTCTTGACTGCTACTTCCGTGTCTTCTTTGTCGAATTCGTCCCAGCTCAGCATGACGTGTCGTCTCCTGCGTGAGGGCCAGTGTGCCCGTGTGAAAATGGATAGGTCGGTTTTTCACACGGCCTTACTGGCCGCGTTGGATCTAAAGGAATCGTTTTTTGCAGCAGCTATACGCAGGCATCAAACAGAATTTTGTACGGGGTTCCGAGAGCCACTGATGGGCGCAGCAAGCTTTGATCGCTTGTGCGGGGCTTCAGACTGGCTTTCATCCCTGTAAGGGAATATTGCAGGCCCGTTTAAGGCCGCATTATAGGGAAGTTTTGCGTGCTGTGGTGCGGCGAAATGGCTCACGGATCGGTCGACGGCGACCGTTTTTCGGTCAGAGTGAGGGTTTACAGGGCTTTGAACGATGTTGGCGGGGGAAGATTTTTTTTTCTGAATTTTTGCCCTGGATTATTTTTGTTCAATAAATAACCAAAAAAGGCTTTTTTCACTACATCTTGTGTTTCGGTGGGGTTTTCTCAGGCTCCAGACACAACTAAGCCCGACCGAAGCCGGGCTATGAAGTCACGCTGGCGGATCAGCTCAGGCGAGCTGCACCGATGTGGTCGGCACCATCGGCGGCGAGGCGGGCGGCGCCAGTGCGGTCAGAGCCGTCGGATGCGAGTTTGCCGGCGCCAATGTGGTCTGCGCCATCGGCTGCGAAGGACGCCGAACCGGTGTGGTCGTAACCGTCGGAAGCGACAGCCGCTTCGCTGGTGTAAGCAGCAGAGCCGGTGCGGTCGTAACCATCAGCGGCGAAGGTGTTGGCAGCCAGGACGGAGAGGGTCAGGGCGAGGATCAGTTGGGTTTTCATGGTCATTGCTCCAGATTCTTGGGCGTTGTTTGTCTTGGGTTGCAATCGATTTTACGCCGACTAATTCGATTAAAAAGTGCAAATAAATACTTAAAATAATCGACTAAATCGATTATTAAGGTTCGGTGTTTCATCTGCCTGATAGCGGCGGGTGGGTCGAACCTTTTGGGGGAGGGGTGCAGCAGGGAGTCAGCCGTTAGAGCAACCGTTGCCCATCATGCTGTAGCGCAGGATATGCCGTTGACCGTAGGAATCTTCGTATTCCATTTTCATCGGCACAACTTCACAAACGTTCGGGGCTTCGCTCATGGAGATCACTTTGGCGATGTCCAGATTCATCGAGTAAGTGTATTCCTCTACTGCTGGTTGTTGCTGCGCGACATCAGTCGGGACCTCGCCTGCCATGGCGGTCAGGCTCATGCTGCCGAGGGCCAGAACTAATAAAGCTTTCATTCGGATTTACCTTTTAGAGGTCGAAAGGGGGCACGCAATCCTTTTGAGATTGCGTGTGGAGCTTCAGTACCAGAGTGTTTGATTAACTGCCTTCGTGGGGGCTGCAACTTGGTTAATCAGATTGCCTTGTTGGCGTGGCAGATTTTAGGCGTCGACGCTTCGTCCATATAGCCGTGGATTTGATAAACACTTTTGACAGATCCTGTAACAATCCCTGAATAGCCTCTTCTTTTGTAGGAGCGAGCTTGAACTGGCCTAATAATTCCGGACACCTCTTAAGGGCGATATGATTTCGCCAACTTGGAGGTT
>NZ_JBWKXF010000057.1:0-39794 GCF_059422645.1 Pseudomonas sp. GW821-FHT01C01
GTACCGCGAACGCTGATTTTACGACTGCTGCGCAGCCGGACGCAGGCTACGCCAGCTGCTACAGATTGCGTTGTGGCTTAGCTGATCGGCATTACCTGTCACCCCAGGGCAAGCAGATCCTGCCAAAAACGTCGGTGAAATAGGGCCGCTGCTCTCTCCATAAATGGGGAACTACACCCACACACCGGGTGCTTAGCACCTAATTGGAGGAATATCCCCCAACCCTGCACCTCACCCAAAATTAAGTTTTTGGAACAATTTACTAATTACTCAGGATTTTTATTTCCCTCCTAGTTCATGGCCCGGCGTTTGCACACCCCCGTTGCAACACAGGCAGCTGCTGTCACCAGGCGGGATCGCGGGTTTCGCCGTTGCGGTATGTCGCAAGGGGGACCTCATGAAAATCGTTGCATCGCCTTTCAATTCGCTCCGTTCCTTAAGGGGTTCGAACGCCGCGTCTGTACTGTTGATGACCTTCAGTCTGGACACGGCCATTGCCGTGCCGCTCGACGATGTCAGCCAGCCACCAGCGACGGACCCCTCGGCGTTCACCAATCCCCCGGCTGACCCCAAGGCCGCGCTGGATGCCTTGCTGACCATGCCACCCACCAACCAGGGCGCCATCGCCCTGCCCAACGGCGTGTATGGCGACCGGAACACGCCACGGGCCGACAACGTGCTGCCGCCAGCCCTGCAGACATCATTCAAAATCCCCACCAACGGCAAGCCCAGCCCGTTGTTCGGGGCCCAGCCGTACACTCAGCAACTGCTGCTGTTCGAAGAATTCGGCACGGAAAAACTCGACCCGACACTGCCGGCACCGCCCCTGACCTTCCCGGTTCCGCTCGTCGGCCCGGCACCCGCGCAGGACCCGAACAACATCGCCCGCAGCGGCCCTTCGGCCGCGGCGCTGGAAGCCTTCATGCGCCAGCCGGGGCTGTACCCGTTTCCGTCGCAGTACTCCAACGTGCTGGACCGCAACCCATGGAAAGCGCAGATCGAAGCCTTCCTCAACCGCCATCCGGTCGGCTCGCCGGCCGAGGGTCGTCCGCCAGGAAAAGGCTGGTCACACCAGCGCTGGAACGAGTTCTACCCACAGGTTGCCTTCAAGACCGTGCAAGCGGGTGCCAAGCTCAATGGCGGCATGCGTGATCGCCGGCAGTTGCACAACTATGCCGTCGGTGAGTTCGGGCCTGGCGGACTGTACAACCAGACCTCGGACACCCCGGTCATAACGGGCACCACCAAAGGCATCGACACCCGTTTTCACCCCAACATGCCGATTCAGAACCACAAGACGCTCTGGACTTTCGACGGCACCTTTCCGCCCAAACTGTTGATGGTGCGTTACGGCCAACCGGTGCTGATGCGGCACTACAACGCCCTGCCGATTGATCCGTCGGCCAACATGGGGTTTGGCCTGCACACCATTTCAACTCACGAACACAACGGCCACGTCCCGGCCGAAAGCGACGGCTATGCCAATGCGTTTTTCTTTCCGGGGCAGTACTACGACTATCGCTGGCCGATCCAATTGGCCGGTTACGACACCATCAACACCAAGGCTGAAGATCCGCGTGCGGCGTTCCCCTGCGCCCCGGGCGAAACCCTGTTTGTCAACGATGCCACTCCGGGCCTGAAAACCTGCAACAACGGCAGCATCAAGATTCGCGGCGACTGGCGCGAAACCATGAGTACCCACTGGTTCCACGACCACATGCTCGATTTCACCGCGCAGAACGTCTACAAGGGCAACGCAGTGATGATGAATTACTACAGCGCCCTGGACCGCGGTAACGAGGCACTGCAAGACGGCGTCAACCTGCGCCTGCCCAGCGGTTCGGCATTGCCCTGGGGCAACCGCGACTATGATGTGAACCTGATGGTGGCCGACAAGGCCTGGGACGCCAATGGCCAGCTGTGGTTCAACCCGTTCAACACCGACGGCTTTCTCGGCGACCAGATCCTGGTCAACTGGCAGTACCAGCCGCGCCTGAATGTGCGGGCGCGCAGCTATCGTTTCCGCATTCTCAATGGCTCGGTGTCACGTTACTTCAAGATCGCGCTGGTGCGTGAAGTCGCTGGTACCGGCGGCGAATTCCCCGGCCCGGCAGGCTCCGGCCTGTCTTATACCCGTGTGCCGTTCCACTTGATCGGCAACGACGGCAACCTCATGGAACATGCTGTGCCGTTCGACGGCAG
Source organism: Pseudomonas sp. GW821-FHT01C01 (assembly GCF_059422645.1). Classification (NCBI taxonomy): domain Bacteria; kingdom Pseudomonadati; phylum Pseudomonadota; class Gammaproteobacteria; order Pseudomonadales; family Pseudomonadaceae; genus Pseudomonas; species Pseudomonas sp. GW821-FHT01C01. The sequence continues at coordinate 2,203 of NZ_JBWKXF010000057.1, forward strand.
CATGGACCTGGACGGCGACGGCGATGTGCAGGACCACAACGCCATCCTGCCCACCCAGGGCATTGCCGAGCGCTTCGACATCCTCGTCAACTTTGCGAAAAACGGGATCAACACCGGCGACAAGCTGTACTTCGTCAACCTGATGGAGCACCAGAGCGGCAAGGGGCCGGAGAGTACTCAGCTGAGCCTGGCCGATGTCCTGTCCGGGAAGTACAAAGCGGTGCTCAAGTCGGGCAGCAAAGGGCTGGAATGGGACAACGGCGACCCGGCTGTGGGCAAGTTCATGCAGATGGTGGTCCAGCCCTATGCCGGCCAGGACGTGAGCATGAACCCTGTCGATTACGAACCCGCCAAGCCGGGCAAGGCGGCGGGTAAAACCATGATTCCGCTGACCCTCAACCGTGACGACCCGACAGTGCAGGCCAAACTGAAACTGGCGCGGCATCGCGAGTTCATCTTCGGCCGCTCCGACGGCACTGACGAAGAACCCTGGACGATCAAGACCGACGGTGGTTTCGGCAACCGCGCGGACCTTCGACGGATCAGCGCCGCTCCGCAACTGGCCAACGGCCCGAGCTCTGCCGGGTTCTCCGGCGAAGGCACCCTGGAAGTGTGGAAAATCAGGAACGGCGGCAACGGCTGGAGCCACCCGGTGCACGTGCATTTCGAAGAAGGCATCGTGCTCAACCGCGACGGCAAGGCACCGCCGGAATGGGAAAAATGGGCGCGCAAGGACGTCTATCTCATTGGCCAAGGCATCGACAGCTCGGTGGACGTGGACATCGCCATCCGCTTCCGTGAATTCGCCGGGACCTACATGGAGCACTGCCACAACACCCAGCACGAGGACACGTCCATGCTGCTGCGCTGGGATGTCGAGAATCCGGGCCAGTTCCAGTTGATGCCAACGCCCCTGCCCGGCTGGGATGGCGTCACCTACGTCAACTCCGCCGCGCTGCCGACTTTCCGTACTGGCGATAAACGTGCCGACGACGGCGATAACAAAAAACCGATCGCCAACCCCGACAACGCCATCAGTAACAACGGCCAAACAGTGACCATCAACGTCCTGGCCAACGACACCGACCCTGACGGTAACGTGCCACTTAAGGTGGTGGGCCTGGAGCAACCGGACTCTGGCAAGGGCGTGGTCAGCACCGATGGTCTGCGCGTGATCTACACTCCACCAGCCACGGTCCCCGCGCCGTTCACCGCGACCTTTACCTACAAAACCGCCGACGCCAAGGGCGCGGAGTCGGCACCGGCGACGGTATCCGTGGCGGTCTCGGCAGCGGTCGTCGAGAACCTGATCGTCACCAGCGCGACAGTCACCGCCCGCAGCAACAGCCGCTACTACTGGGTCCTGTCCGGCACCACGTCGCGTGGCACGGGCAATACCATCACGGCGACGGCCACGACCACATCCGGTCCGGTGAACCTTGGCACCGCCACCCTGACGCCTACGCCTGCAGGCGCGCGCTGGAATATAGCGGTGACGACCACCGGCAGTGGCCCGTCGCCTGGCCCGACGGTGACCCTCACATCGGCCTTCGGCAAAACCGTGACGGTGCCGGTAGTGGCGCGCTGAGTTACCAGAGATCAGGGCCTCACAGGTGTTGAGGCCCTTCTGCTACTAGAAAATTGACAACTTGCCTGACTGTCAAACTTTCAGAATCGTAACGAATACGAGCGTCGCGAAAGCCTTCAGCATTCTTCACCGAGAGAGGCCTTCTACCAACATGAGCAGAGGGCAGCCTCAACCATCCGAAGTGACAACGTATCGCGAATAAATGTCGATTTGCCCATTAACATCTGGCGAATCCGGTGATTCTGAATACAACCAATATTGAGCGTACGTTTCGAAAAAAAACGGCTTCCCGTTGCTGTAAATGCTGACGCGTTAAGCTGGGTCCAATCATTCCCATTGGCCGCCAGTGTTCGTTAGTGTTCAACGCGCTAAACAATCAAACCGAGGCTTTTAAATCCACGCCCAGTGCCTGGGTAAATGCCTTCACCAATGGGCTGCGTACAGTGTTATGGCGCAAGATCAGACTGAACGGCGTGACGATGTTGATCAGGTCCGGGCACACCGCGCGAAACTCTCCCCGCGCCACCATCGGCGCGGCGTAATGCTGGGGCAGGAAACCCACAAAACGACCAGTCTTGATCAGCAGCGCAACGGCTTCCACCTGGGTTGCCGAGGCGGAAAAGCTGTCGTAGCGGGCAAAGTTGAGCTTGTCTCGATGGATCGCGTAGCGATGGTTGATGCACTCGTAGTCCTTGAGCACATTGCTACTCATTTCAGCGTCTGCCATGGAGAATAGGGGGTGGCCGACTGCGCAATAAACCTCCGAGCGTTCTTCGTATAGCGCGTAGTAATCGAACTCTTCGCGTTGTTGATAAACCGGCACAATTCCCGCTACTAACCGCCCCTCTACAACGCCCCTTTCCACCTCATCAAGTTGCGTTGCCTGAAGTTGAAATCGAACCTTGGGCGACTGCTCGTTTATTTTTCTAAGTGCGGAAACCAACGGTGAATTCATATCAGAGATTGTGTTATCAATAACCCCCACACCAAGATCACCGACAAGTTCGTTTTGTGCTGAACTAAGTCGGTCGCGAAAGTTGTCGACCGAGGCAAATAAGTCTATCGACGCCTGGTACACCAGACGCCCTTCTTCCGTCAGATGAAAACCCTCTCGCCCACGCGTGCAAAGGCGCATGCCGATACGGATTTCCAGGTCGGAAATCTGTTTGCTGATGGCTGCCAGCCCCACATTCAACTCATTTTGCGCGGCACTGAAGCCTCCAGCCTCGACTACGGCCTTGAACACTTTGAGCAGTTTGAAGTCCAGCCCACTGAGGGCCAACGGTGCCCGTTGCAGCGTTTTCGGTGGCGGGTTTCCGGAATTGGAAAGTGGGGTTTCCATAATGCTTATTTACCTCTGGCGCCGTATTCAACAACCTGTGTCCAACAACAAAAACATAGCTGGCCTAATAATAATGAACACAGAAAACCAGACTTTGCAATCGCCAAAAACCCCCGAACGTCAGTGCCAATTCACTGATCTCAAAATATTAAAAGCTGACACTTCGATCAGCTCTCGCCTTTTTGCAACTGCCCTCTTAAAAACTGCTCTGGCCTGATTCTGTCTGCTGTTATTGGCTCAATAGCGCAGCGGCGAGTACCACCCGGCACTCCGATTTCAGTTCACGTTACCGACGAGGAAAACAACAATGTCTCAAACTACCGACCGTCTCTGGGGTGCTCGCTTCAAAAGCGGTCCGTCCGAAGCCTTGGCCGCCCTGTCCCGTTGCCCTGAGCGCTACTTCCGCCTGACCCCGTATGACCTCGCCGGTTCCAAGGCCCACGCCCGGGAGCTGCAGCGCGCCGGTCTTTTGAGCGAGCAAGAAACCCAAACCATGCTCGACGCCCTGGAGCGCATCGGCGCTGACTTCCGCGCCGGCAGCATTGCGCCAACGCTGGATGACGAAGACGTTCACACCTTCATCGAACGCCTGCTGACCGAACGCCTTGGTGCGCTGGGCGGCAAGCTGCGTGCCGGTCGCTCACGTAACGATCAGACAGCCAACGATCTGCGGTTATTCCTGCGCGACCACGTACGCACCCTGGCCGTTGAAGTGTTGGCCTTGCAGCAGGCGCTGGTCGATCAGGCCGAGCAACACATCGAAAGCATCTGCCCCGGCTTCACTCACTTGCAGCAAGCGCAGCCGATCGTGTTTGCCCATCACTTGCTGGCTCATTCGCAATCGATGCTGCGTGACGTGCAGCGCCTTGTGGATTGGGACGCGCGCACCTCGCTGTCGCCACTCGGTGCGGCGGCCATGGCCGGCTCTGCCATCGCTCGCCTGCCCCAGCAATCAGCGAAAGAAATGGGTTACAGCGGTGTTTGCGAAAACTCCATCGACGCCGTCGCCAGCCGCGATCACGTCGCCGAGTTCCTGTTCATTGCCAGCATGCTCGGCATCAACATCTCGCGTCTCGCCGAAGAGTTTTGCCTATGGTCTTCGCGGCAATTTCGCTGGGTCGCGCTGGACGATGCCTACGCCACCGGCAGTTCGATCATGCCGCAGAAGAAAAACCCGGACATCGCCGAACTGGCACGGGGCAAGGCCGGGCGCCTGATCGGCAACCTGACGGGTCTACTGTCCACCCTCAAATCCTTGCCACTGTCTTACAACCGCGACTTGAGCGAAGACAAGAACGGCGTACTCGACAGCGTCGACACCCTGCTGCTGGTGCTGCCGGCCATGGCTGGAATGGTCGCGACCATGAAGGTCAACGTCGAAGAGCTGCGTCGTCAGGCACCGCTGGGCTTCACCCTCGCTACCGAAGTCGCCGACTGGCTGGCCGTACGCGGTGTGCCGTTCAAGGAAGCCCATGAAATCACCGGAGCGCTGGTACAGGCCTGCGAGAAACACGATATCGAGTTGTGGGAAGCGTCGCCGGCGCTGTTGGCCGAGGTGGATTCACGCCTGACTCCCGAGGTCCGCGACAGCCTGACCCTGGAAGCCGCCATCGCTGCGCGCAGTGGCTGGGGCGGCACCGCGCCGCAGCAGGTACGCGAACAGATCGGCCGCCTGAAAACCGCCCTCGCCGCCCAGCAACAATGGACCGAGGACTATCAGGGCTTCCGCCTCTGACCCACAACGCAAAACCTTGTAGGAGCGAGCCTGCTCGCGATGGAGGCACAGACACCGCGGAGTGTCAGGCAACCAGCGTCATCGTTGACGACCATCGCGAGCAAGCTCGCTCCTACAGATAACGTGTACGGAGAACCAACATGAGCCAGACACAGGCACAACGACTCCAGGCGGAGCGCAAACTGGCGGAAAACCAGTTCGACATCACCCAGTACCACCATGTGCCACGACGCTACTACGGTCGCATTTTCTTCGCCACGGTGATTGTCATTGTAATCCTGGGCCTGGTGCGAGCCTTCGCCGAAGGCAAGATCGAATGGTCGTACATCGGCCAATTCCTCACTTCCCAGGCGATCATGTGGGGCTTGCTCAACACCATCGTCATGGCGGTGCTCGCCATGGCGCTGGGCATCGTGTTCGGGGTGATCACCGCGATCATGCGCATGTCGGCCAACCCGATCCTGCGCTACGTGGCAGTGACCTACACCTGGCTGTTTCGCGGCACGCCGTTGATCCTGCAACTGCTGTTGTGGTTCAACCTGGCGCTGATTTTCCCCACCATCGGCATCCCCGGTCTGTTCGAAATGGACACCGTGAGCCTGATGACACCATTCGTGGCCGCCCTGCTCGGCTTGAGCATCAACCAGGGCGCCTACACCGCCGAGGTGGTGCGCGCCGGTCTGCTGTCGGTGGACACCGGGCAGTACGAAGCCGCCAAGTCGATCGGCATGCCGCGCCTGCAGGCGCTGCGCCGGATCATCCTGCCGCAAGCCATGCGCATCATCATTCCACCGGTGGGCAACGAGTTCATCGGCATGGTGAAAATGACCTCGCTGGCGAGCGTCATCCAATACTCGGAACTGCTCTACAACGCGCAGAACATCTACTACGCCAACGCCCGCGTGATGGAGCTGCTGATCGTCGCCGGCATCTGGTATCTGGCCACTGTCACCGTCCTGTCCTTTGGTCAAAGCCGTCTGGAGCGTCGTTTCGCCCGCGGCGCCGGCAAGCGTTCTTGAGGAGCCGCACATGAGAAGCATCGTCAAGGCCGTGAGCCTGAACAAGTATTACGACCAGTTCCACGCACTCAAGGACATCAACATCGAAGTCGAGCAAGGCGAAGTGCTGTGCATCATCGGCCCGTCCGGCTCCGGCAAAAGCACCTTGCTGCGTTGCGTCAACCAGTTGGAAAAAATCGACAAGGGCGGCCTGTGGGTTGACGGCGAACTGGTGGGTTACCGCATCGTCGGCAACAAGCTGCACGAGCTCAACGAAACGCAGATCGCCCGCCAGCGCCTGTCCACCGGCATGGTGTTCCAGCGCTTCAACCTGTTCCCGCACATGACCGTGCTGCAAAACATCATCGAAGGGCCGTGCCAGGTACTCAAGCGTTCGCCCAAGGAGGCGCACGATGAAGCCGTGGAACTGCTCGCCCGCGTCGGCCTGGCCGACAAACGCAACAGCTACCCGATCGAGCTTTCGGGTGGTCAGCAACAACGCGTCGCCATTGCTCGTGCCTTGGCCATGCGCCCCAAGCTGATGCTGTTCGATGAACCCACTTCGGCACTCGACCCGGAACTGGTCGGTGAGGTGCTGTCGGTGATGCGCGATCTGGCGCAGACCGGCATGACCATGATCGTCGTCACCCATGAGCTGGGCTTCGCTCGCGAAGTCTCCAACCGCATGGTGTTCATGGACGGCGGGCAGATCGTGGAGGCTGGAAGCCCCGAAGAAATACTAATAAGTCCGCAAAACCCTCGCACCCAAAGCTTCATTTCTGCCGTTCGAACCTAAGGCCCGATGTCGGCCTTCACAACACTCATAAGAGAACGACCATGAAGAACTTCGTTATTCCAGCAGTACTCGCAGGCGTTATGGCATCCGGCTTCACCTTCGCCGCCGAATTGCCGGCCAGCATCAAGGCCAAGGGCGAGATCGTCGTCGCGATCATGCCGAACTACCCGCCGATGGATTTCAAGGACCCGGCCACCAACACCCTCACCGGCCTCGACTTTGACCTGGGCAATGCCCTGGCCGAGCGTCTGGGCGTAAAGATCAAATGGCAGGAAACCGGCTTCGAGCAAATGATCAATGCCCTGACCACCGACCGCGTGGACATGGTGCTGTCGGGCATGACCGACACCGCCGAGCGCCAGGCCAGCGTGACCTTCGTTGACTACTTCACCAGCGGCCCGCAGTTCTACACCCTGCAAAAGAACAAGGACACCAACGAGATCGTCGACCTGTGCGGCAAGAAAGTCGGCACCAGCCGCCGTACCACCTTCCCGGCGGAAATCGCCGAGTGGAGCAAGGCCAATTGCGAAGCGTCCGGTAAACCGGCGATCAACGTGATCGGCACCGAAGGCTCGGCCGACGCCCGTGCGCAACTGCGCCAGAGCCGTATCGACGCCGCCATGCAGGGCAGCGAAACCTTGCCGTACCTGAAGACTCAGGAAAAGGACATGTACAAGACCGTGGGCCTGCCGATTTCCGAGCAGTTCACCGGACTGGGCGTGAGCAAGAAAAAGCCTGAGCTGAGCGAAGCGGTGAAGGTTGCGCTGCAGAGCATGATTGATGACGGCAGCTATCAGGCGATCCTGAAGAAGTGGGACCTGGAACTGGGTGCGATCAAGACAGTCACCGTCAACGGCGGTAAATAACACGCTGACCTGTAGCAGCTGCCGAGCCTGCGAGGCTGAGTCCGAGGACGAAGTCCTCGCAGTCCCGGTGCACACGGTTTGTCTGACAGACCGCGTAGTCAGGTTTTACGACTGCTTCGCAGCCTCGCGGGCTCGGCAGCTGCTACACGGGTTATGCCAATAGTTTAATGGAGTACCAACGATGTCCTCCTCACCCCAACCCACCTGGCCAGTCCCGCACAAAGCCTGCCTCGCCCTGGCCTTCGACCTCGATGGCCCGACCGGCGATGCCATGCTCAACGGCTCGATCTGGCGCAAGCCCGAGTACTTCGGTTTCGGCGGCTATGGCCCTTATCGGGCGCTACCGCGCTTGCTCGATCTGCTCGACGAATTCCGTATCCCGACGACGTTCTTCGTCCCGGCCTGGGTCGTGGAGAACTGGCCGAAACAGTGTCAGGCGATTGTCGAGCGCGGGCATGAGGTGGCTTATCACGGCTACAAACACGAATCTTTCTACGCCCTGACGCTGGAACAGCAAAAGGACGTGATGAAGCTGTCCCGCGAGGTGTTCTGGAAACACCTGAACATCCGAGCCGAAGGTTTCCGCACACCGTCCGGCGACTGGCGGGCCGAAACCCCGGCAATGCTGGTGGAAGCCGGTGTTACCTACTCCAGCAGCATGCGCGGCGATGACAGGCCGTATCTGGTGAACGTGCCAGGGTTCGATACACCGCTGGTGGAAATCCCTAGCCGCTGGGAAATGGACGATTACGCCTCCCTCGCCTACACCCGCGCGCCGAACTTCCCTTCCGGGCTGGACCGCACCGCCAGTTACGCGCTGACCCTGGACAACTGGTGCCGCGAATACGACGGCGCGATGGACGAAGGGTTATGCCTGACCACCCTGTTCCACCCCAAGATCACCGGTAAACCGGGACGCATCCTGTTGCTGGAAAAACTCTTCGAACACATGCGTCAGCGCGACGACGTGTGGTTCGCCACCTGCCGCGACGTCGCTCAGTGGTGGCTGAAGGAGCATCACCATGGTTGATTCCACCACCTGGCCGAAAGGCTATCGCTGCGCCGTGGTACTGACCGTCGATTACAACGACATCCACGGCATCCTCACGCAAGCCCCGGAAGTCGCCGGGCGAGACAAGACCTTGTCGGTATGGCGCTACGGCACCCAGCGCGGCGTAGAGCGGTTGCTTGGCCTGTTCAAGGAACTCGGGGTCTCCAGCAGTTGGTTTGTCCCCGGTATCGTTGCCGAAGAAAACCCCGAGCACATTCGGGCGATCCAGGCCGACGGCCATGAAATCGCCTGCGCCGGCTATCGTCATCAGAACTACGACACACTGGACCTGGCCGCGCAAAGCGACGACATCGCCAAGGGCTGTAAGACCCTGGCCGGGTTGACCGGCCAGCGGCCGACCGGTTTTCGCATCCCGGCGGGCAATGGTGCGCCGGGGTTCATCGAGGCCTTGAAAGATCAGGGTATTCGCTGGTCCTCGTCGTGGCGCGGCGATGACTTGCCATTCGCTCACCCGACTTCACCCGACGTCATTGAGCTGCCTCTGCATTATGAACTGGAGGACGAGCCTTACTTCGCCTTCAACTTGAGCCCGGCAGTGCCACCGGCGCAATCGCGGATCGCGTCCTACAGCCACACCTTGGGCAACCTGCAAATGGACTTCGCCGGGTTTCATCGCTTCGGCCTGTGCTACGTGCTGCGCCTGCACCCGGAGATCATCGCCACGCCGGGACGGATTGGGGTGTTGCGTGAATTGATCGAGGGCATTCAACAGCACGATGACGTGTGGATCGCCACGGGCGCCGAGGTCGCGCAGTGGTGGGCCGAAACCGCAGCACCGGCCACTGAGGATCACCCGGCGTCAGTTTATGAGCGACATTATCGGGATTACGTTTTATGAACGAACGTTTGCAACGTCTGGCGCAATTCTGTGTTGAGATGCGGTTTGAAGATTTACCGCCTGCGTTGCTGGCACAAGCCAAGCGGCACATTCTCGATACTTTCGGTGCAACGCTGGCCGGCGCCGATAGCGGTGTCGCGGAACAGGCGCGGAAGGTGTTCGCCGGTGAAACCGGTGAAGTGTCGGTTTGGGGCACAGACCTGCGGGTTTGCTCGGCTCAGGCAGCGATGCTTAACGGCGTCGCCGCCCATGCTCTGGAGCTGGACGACACCGGCGGCTGCGATCATTCCGGTGCCGTTGTGCTGCCGGCGGTGATGGCGGCGGTTTCAATGCTCGCACAGCCGGTGAGTGGTCGTGAGTTCATCAGCGCCGTAGTGATCGGCTACGAAGTCGGTCGCCGGGTGCTCGAAGCGTGCGGTGGCTATTCAGCCCACAACGGCGCCGGTTGGCATTCCACCGCGACGTGTGGGGTGTTCGGCGCGGCAGCGGCCAGTGCGCGCATCCTGGGCCTGGATGCACGGCAAACCCTGGCGGCGCTGGGCATCGCCGGCAGCTTCAGCGGCGGCTTGTGGGCCTTCATCCACGACGGCTCGCAAAGCAAGAAACTGCACAGCGGGCGCGCCGCCGAAGGTGGACTGCTGGCGGCGCGGTTTGCCCAACAGGGTATCAGCGGACCGACGCAGTTGTTCGAGGAGGTCTGGGGTGGTTTTCTGAAAACTCTCGCTCCAGCAACCTCAACACCCGAAGCGCTGGATGCAGACCTCGGTGTGGTCTGGAAGCTCGCCCGCTGTTCGATCAAACCCTATGCCTCCTGCCGCGGTACTCATTCGGCCATCGACGCCCTTGGTCTGCTGCTGGATCAACTGAATGTACGGATCGACCAGGTCGAAGATGTGCACGTTTCGCTGTGCGGGTTTCTTCAGGACATGTGTGGCGGCCAGGATGTCGGCACCCTCGCGGCGGCGCAGATGAGCCTGGCGTATGCACTGGCGGCACGGCTGGTACATGGCCATTGTCGATTGCAGGCCTATGACGATGAAGCGCGCAACGATCCACGCATTGTCCAGTGGATGTCACGCATTCGCCTTGAAGTGGACCCGCTACTGTCCGAGGATGGCGAGCCCGTGGTGACACTGCGGACCGTGGACGGTCGGCAAGCGAGCCTGTGTGTTGAAGTGCCGTTGGGCGCGCCGGGTAATCCGCTGAGTGATGTGGCGCTGGAGGAGAAGTTTTTCAGTTTGGCGATGCGGGTCATGTCCCGGGAGCGGGTTGAGGAACTGCTCGGGCAGTTGTGGCGGATTGAAGAACTGGAATCGGTTCGTACTCTGGAGCGGTGGTTGACTTGAGTATTGCGTTATTTGTGCCGGCCTCTTCGCGAGCAAGCCCGCTCCCACAGGGACTGCGGTGCTTTTGTGGGAGCGGGCTTGCCCGCGATGGCAGCGACGCGGTATTGCGGCAAACACCAAAAATCTGAATAAGGACATTTGCACCACCGTGGCCACTTACTCGCTCGTTATTCGCCGCTTGATGATCGTTTCACTGACCATCGTGGTCAGCCGCGCCATTACCAGTCCGTTGCTCACGCTGTTCCTGAGCAACAAGCTGGGCCTCAACCAACAAGACGTCGGCTTGCTGCTCGGCATCGCGGTGTTCATCGCTACCCTGCTGGCTCTGTATGGCGGCTATGTCATCGATCGCCTGGAAAAGCGCCGACTGCTGATCCTGGCAATGCTCTCCAGCTCCATCGGTTTCGTACTGCTGACCTTTGCCGAAAACCTCTACCTGACCACCATGACCCTGGTGGTCACCGAGACAGCGTCAGCGCTGTTCCTCATCGGTTCAAAAGCGATCCTCAGCGAAAACCTGCCCATGGGCCAGCGCGCCAAGGCGTTTTCCCTGCGCTACACCCTGACCAACATCGGCTATGCCACCGGTCCCATGCTTGGCGTGGTGATCGCCGGGGTCTATCCGATTGCGCCGTTCCTGATCGCCGGCGGCATCGCGTTTTCCAGTATTTTCCTGATGATAGGCATCCCCAGGGATGCAGCGCAGACACCGGCCATTGGCCAACCGCAAAGTTTCCTCAAGACTCTGGTGACCCTGAAAAACGACCGCACCCTGATCATGTTCACTTGCGGCTGCCTGCTCAGCACTGTGGTGCATGGGCGCTTCACCCTCTACTTGTCGCAATACCTGCTGGTGACCCACGACTCCAAACGCGCCCTGGAAATCATGGCCGCCCTGCTCGCCTGTAACGCCATCAGCGTGATCCTGCTGCAGTACCAGATCGGCCGGTTCCTCAATCGCGAGAAGCTGCGCTACTGGATTGCCGGGGGCACCAGCCTGTTCATCCTTGGCCTGATCGGCTTCAGCCTGGCCGACAACATGGTGAGCTGGTGCGTGGCGATGTTCATTTTCACCCTCGGTGAAGTGATCATTTACCCGGCCGAATTCCTCTTCGTCGATACCCTGGCCCCGGAAGAGCTGCGCGGCAGTTACTACGGCGCCCAGAACCTGGCGGCTCTCGGTGGCGCCCTGAGCCCGGTGATTTGTGGCTACCTGCTGATGCACACCCCGGCACCCACGATGTTCTATGCCTTGAGCGCATTGACCGCGATGGGTGGCTTCCTGTGCTTCATGAGCGGTCGTCGGATGGCTATCGTGCAAAAATAATGCACCGAAACTGCATAAGATGAGCCTTTCAGGTTCAGGAACGATTGGCACACTGCGTGCCGTTCTTCCCCGGTAGTTGGAGCCTTCAGGGGCTGTCCGTGTATCCGACTCAACGCGCCCAACTAACAATAGCTCCTGCTCTACGAGAGTGGCCGAATGCAGCCGTTGGCGACCAAGCGCCTTCGGCCATTAGCAGCCGATCAAGAGAATGCTTATCCACTCACAGATTGTTCGCGTCACTGCACCCATCTTTCTCTTTTGAGGGTGACGACCGTCTTGAAACCGGAAGCGGGGATTCCTTCCCCGCTTCCATGGGTTTACATGTCGTAGCGCAGGATCAGGCCCAGCGTGCGCGGGGCACCGGCATCGATGATGTCGCCGCCGCGGTTGTTGGTGATGTATTCCTTGTCGAAGGCATTTTTCACGTAACCGGATACGGCGACGTTCTTGGTGATCTTGTACTCGGTGTTGAAGTTGGCCAGCCAGTAGCTGTCGCTCTTGCGTTCACCAATGACTTGACCGGCGTCATCAAACTCGTATTCCGACGGGGTAGTGCTCTGGTAAACGACATCCGTGTTGAAAGTCAGGCGATCGTTCCAGCGATAGGTAGCGCCCAGCGACATCTTGTATTTGGGCGAAAACAGAAAGTCCTGGCCGCTCATGTCCCGGCCATCGCCCGTGACGAAGTCCTTGAACTTGCCATCGGTGACGGAGGCACCGGCGTTCAGGGTCAGCTGTTCGGTGAAGTCCTTCTCGACGGAGACTTCCAGGCCCTTGATGTCACTGCGCCCGGCGTTGAACACGTGAACGAACTCGGTGCCCGGATCCAGCACACTGACCTGCTGGTCTTTCCAGTCGGTGTAGTACAGGTTGGCGCGGGTACGCAGGGTCTGGTCGAAGAACGAGCCGCGGTAGGACAACTCGTAGTTGGTGGTGTATTCCGGATCGTAAGCTTCGTGACCGGTACCGGTACGAACGTTGACGCCACCGCCGCGATAGCCTTTCTGCACCATAAAGCCTACGTACTGATTGGCAGCCAGTTCATAGTCGATACCCAGCTTCGGCAATAGGGCATCGAACGACTTGCTGGTTTTGCCCGAGGTGGAGAAGTCGTCCTGTTCGATATCGGTGTCGTTCTTCTCGTGGTCGTAGCGCAGCCCGGTGATCAGTGTCCAGCGCGGGGCGAACGTCCAGTCGATTTCACCGAACACCGCCTTGTTTTCTATCGTCGTATCGCCCTTGACGGTGCCGACCAGTTCGTTGTCAAACAACAACCGGTCGTGGAAGTTGTTGGTGTTATGGCCGTAGTAGACACCCATGAAGCTCTTCACCGTGTCACCGGTGTAGTTCAGGCGCAGCTCCTGACTGAACAGGTCACCATCCTGCTTGCGCAGAACGACCTCGTTGGCATCGGCTGTCTGGTCGAAGTCCAGGCGGGCGTCATAGTCCGATCGGGTATTGGCGGTGAGGCTGGTAATGGACCAGTTGTCGTCCAGGCGGTAATCCACCTTGGCGCTGACGGTGTCCTGGCTGAGTTTGTCAAACGCGTCGGTATTGGATGAGATCTTGTAATAGCGGGCCTTGCCGTTTTCACGCATGATCGAGTTGTCGCCCTTGCGGCTTTCACCGTGGGCGTAAGTCAGCAGCACATCCAGATCGTCGTTCGGCAGGATCAGCAGTTTTCCACGGGCATTGTAGGTGCGGGTCGGGTTGGCGTCATTATCGAGTGCGATGTTGTCGATGTAACCGTCACCGTCCTGGTAATCCACGGCGATACGACCGGCGATCTTGTCATCGACGATCGCGCCACCACCGGCAAGCGCCCCTCCGCTCTCACCGTAGTTGCCCATGTTGCCCTGTAATGAAAGGCTCGGTTCGAAAGTCGGGTTCCTGGTCTGGATGACGACCGCACCGGCCAGCGAGTTGCGGCCCTGGGTAGTGGACTGCGGACCGAGGAACACTTCGACCTGCTCGACGTCCCACAGCGGCATCGGGCTGAGGGTCAGTGCGCGGTTCGGTTGCACGGCGCCGTCGACGAACACCGAAACCGCACCGTTGAGCGTGGCCGGGCCCTGGTCTTCGAAACCGGATACCGGCACGCCTCGAATACCCCAGTTTTCGTTACCGGACTGGTTGTAGACACCCGGCGTACGGGCGAACACATCAACCAGGTCGTGGTCCTCTTTCTCGCGCAGTTGCTTGCCGGTCACCACAACGACACTCGACTGGGTTTTCTCCAGGGAGCGGTTGATCTTTTCACCGGTCACCGTGATCGGAGCGATCTCCATTGTGTTCGACTGCTCGGCTGCCCATGCGCTGTTTGCCAGGCAGACCGCCGACCCCACAGCCCACGCAATTGTATTCTTTTTGAAATTCACGCCCCGCTCCCCTGCGACAGATGTTTTGTGGCTTTTTCTTACGTCGATAACGCCACTTTCCTACAGCTGGCGGGAGTCTAATCTAAAGAAATGCGGATTTAAACGCTTTTGATAACTCGTCTCATTTGTATTTATCATGCCAACATGTATCAGGCCGAATACAATCCGTGTCAGTATTTTGAGGCGTTTTCTGCCGTTACTCTCAGCGTTGGTTGCTTTCCACTCGCAGTGGTTAAGCTGATCGGTAGCTTTGCAGCGGCAACGGGTTGCGCGCCTTGCGGCCATCATCACTTGCGGAGCGGCTTGAAATGGATTTGCTGATACTCATGGCCAAACGCTCATGGCTCGCGCTTTTGATCGCGACCCTGACGGGCCTGATTTGTGGGCTGGCGGCAGCGGGCCTGATTGCCTTGATCAACCACAGCCTGGAAGTGTTTGATCAGTTGCGTCCCGCGGATGGTCTGTATTTTGTCGCACTGGTGGGGTTGGTAGTCGTGTCACGGGGGGCATCAGACGTAAGCCTGCTGCGACTGGGACAGGGTGCCGTCCACGATATGCGTCTGCACCTGAGTGCCAAGCTGATCGATACGCCTTACGCGCAGTTGCAACGCCTGGGCAAACACCGTCTTCTGACTATGCTGACCGACGATACACAGACCATCAGCCAAGCGGTTGAGCTGGTTCCAATCTTGCTGGTCAACACCGGGATCATCACCGCTTGCCTGGCCTATCTGGGTTGGCTCAGTTTGCCGCTACTCGGTTTGACGCTATTGCTGATCGTCCTGGGCAGCCTCAGTTTCAATTGGCCGCAGCGTCAGGCACTGACGTCGATCGCGCGCGCTCGTGAGCTCAAGGATCAGTTGTTCGATCAATACCGCCTGCTTACCGACGGCAGCAAGGAATTGCAGCTCAACCATCCGCGTCGACAACGCTTCTTCACTCGCCTGCTGCTACCTGTAAGCCAGCAATACCGTCGGGATTTCGTGCGCGGCATGAGCATCTACGCTGTCGTGCTCAATTGGGGAAATGCGGTGTTCTACATGCTGATCGGCGTGGTGCTGTTCGCTGCGCCGCGCTTTATCGACATGAGTGCCAGTCTGGCCACCGGCTATATCCTGACCATCCTCTACATGATTACTCCGCTATCTGAGCTGATGCATGCCTTGCCCATTCTGGGCCGTGCCAGCATCGCACTGAACAAGATCCGCGCCCTGGAAGGCGAACTGCGAACCGTCAGCGATACCGCGCAGAGGCCCTCTCAGCCCCAGGTTCGCAGCCTGGTCTGCCGGCGAGTCACCCATACTTATTATCGCGAACGCGAGGACGGTCATTTCACTCTTGGCCCCGTAGACCTCACCCTCAATGCCGGCGAAGTGGTGTTTATCACTGGCGGCAATGGCAGCGGAAAAACCACCCTGGCTTTGTTGCTGACCGGCCTTTACCGGCCAGAGAGCGGTGACATCGTGCTCGACGAACAAGTGTCTTCAGCCAACAGCAATCATCATTATCGGCAGCACTTCTCGGCGATTTTTACCGACTTTTGCCTGTTCGAAGATCTGTTGAACGGCGATGACCCGCAGCGGGTGCAGCAGGCTCAGGAATACCTGATTCACCTGCAACTGGACCATAAGGTGCGTATCGAGGATGGACAGCTGACGACCTTGGCTCTGTCCACCGGACAACGCAAACGCCTGGCCTTACTCAGCGCCTGGCTGGAGGACCGTCCTTGCTATCTGTTCGATGAGTGGGCGGCCGACCAAGACCCGGTGTTCAAGCACTTCTTCTACAACAGGATCCTGTCGGACCTGCGAGAGCGTCAAAAACTGGTGATCGTTATCTCCCATGACGATACTTACTTTGGCCTGGCAGACCGACTGATCCGCATCGAAAACGGGATGCTCAGCGACATCACACCGAGCAACGATGCAGACGCACCGGCACTGGCCAAGGTCTGTCCATAAAGAAAGGATCGCACGGTGAGTCGTTCAATCGTCGGCATAGATGTAGTGCAGGTAACTCACCTGTTCTGCCACCGGCAATCGATGCAGCTTGGGGCACGACTCGCATAGCACGGGTGGCTCACCTTCAATGGACTCGTGCAACTGGTAATGCAGGCAGCAATGTCGGCGCAATGGAAGTTGGGCACAAATGTCCGGCGCAGGTGACTCGACCATGCGCTGCAGGCTCCGTAACTTCAGGCGCCCGTCATTCACCGTGGCCGACTCCAGCCACTGATGCGCCTCGGCGAATCCATCCCTGGACAAATTGGCATCCATTCTCGCAAAGGCACCGTCCCAGATGGCGACCATATTGCCCCACAATACTTTCGGGGCCAGGCCACCGGCGGCGGCCAGGGTGGTGAAAAGCGGTGTCAGATGCTCGTGGATCAACCGCGACCAGTAGGCTGCTCGGTCTTCGGGGGGCAGGGTCGGTAAATGGGCGGCCAGCCCCAGTGCCTGTGGCTGACCGTCATCGTGAAACAGCACGGTCTCCTCGCCCCAGAAATCGATCGCGTGATGACGCGTGAGAACACAGGCCAGGGCGGCGGGCAGGACGATGCTCATATAGTTCATCGACCACTGTGAAACCACGGCTGCACGGTTCACTCCTGGATAAAGCAGGGCGAATCGGGTCAGCAGTGGTTGCAGCACGACGGAGTCGGCCATTCGGCTCAAGCGTATGAAAGGCGGGTCACCAGGATCACTACGGATTACCCGCTGTATCGGCGGCCAGGTCTGGTTAAGCCATTCTGGGAATTCGATAACGGCTCTCCCGCGACTTTCCCTAATTAATGCAAACGATTAGCATTGGCGAATCCTACCTCCCCTCCCTTTCAAACTCAACGTCGCCAGCGACCGGGCTCCCCAGGACCACATGCACACACTCCACAATTTCTGGCGTCTCGCTCGACCTTTCTGGTTATCCGAACAAAAGTATCCGGCCCTGCTGCTGCTTGTCGCTACGGTGCTGATGACACTGTGCCTGGTGGGGATCAATATCCTCACCAACTTCTGGAACCTGCACTTTTACAATGCCTTGCAGGACAAGGACTACCAAGGTTTTATCCTCGGCGGCCTCCAGTTCATCCTGCTGCAAATCGGTACCGCCACCTTCACCGTGGCTGCGTTTCACTTCCAGCAGAAGCTGACATTGCGCTGGCGCCGTTGGGCCACGCGGAACATGCTCGATCAATGGCTGGATAGCCAGCGTTACCAGAAAATGAAGCTGACCGGGGCCGACGTCGACAACCCCGATCAGCGGATCGCCGAGGACATCGATCTATTCATTATCAAATCGCTCAAATTGAGTTTGGGACTGTTGACATCCGTGGTCTCGCTGTTTTCCTTCCTGCATATCCTCTGGCAGGCTTCCGGCCTGGTCAGTATTCCGTTCGCCGGCCAATCCTTGGTCATTCCGGGGTTGCTGGTATGGATCGCTCTGGTTTACGCGCTATTGGGCACGGGCTTCGCGTTCTGGCTGGGACGCGCATTGCCACGACTCAATTTCATGCAACAACGGCGCGAAGCGGATTTCCGGTTCTCGCTGATGCGTCTGAGAGAAAATGCCGATTCGGTCGCTCAATACCGAGGCGAAACCGTGGAAAACCTCCGTTTCAATCAACGGCTGGAGGCGGCCCTGGAAAACTTCTGGGCGCTGGTGAAAAAACAGAAATTGGTCATGGGCTATTCAACGTTCTACTTGCGCAGCGCCACCGTCATTCCGATGTTCATCATGGCGCCACAGTTTTTTGCCGGCGCATTCTCACTCGGCCGCCTGACCCAGATAAGCGCCGCCTTCGGCGAAGTGCATGCGGCCATCGCTTATCTGGTTGAAGTGTTCCCGGAACTGTCCGAGTGGAAATCGGTGATCGACCGGCTGGTCGGTTTCCAGGAGCGACTGGATAGCCTCGAGGTCGAGTCGAAGGTCATCGTTGGTCAACAGTCCAAAGGCTTCCATATCAAGGACCTGGACATCTGGTTGCCGAATGGCCGGCGCTTGCTCACAGGCTTTAATCTTTCACTCCAACCCGGCGACAGCCTGTTGATCAATGCCCCGTCCGGCTACGGCAAGTCGACGCTGATTCGTGCGATCACAGGGCTTTGGCCTCATGCTAGCGGTTCAACCGCTTACGACCGAGAGCGGACCCTGACACTCTCGCAAAAACCCTATCTGCCGCTGGGCAGCCTTCGAGAGGCTCTCTGGTATCCCCATCCGCCCCATCACGAAAAAGACACTGCTCTGCGCTGGGCCATGCAGCAAGTCGGCCTGCAACACCTGAGCGAACACCTGGATCAGGAACTTGACTGGGCTCAGACCCTGAGCATTGGCGAATTGCAGCGTTGTGCCTTTGTACGGGCGTTGATGACCCGCCCCGCGCTGCTGTTCCTCGACGAGAGCAGTTCGGCGCTGGATTCAGTGAACGAGGCGCGCTGCTATCAGTTGCTTAAACAAACACTACCGGAGTCGATCCTGATCAGCGTCGGCCACAATGCCTCTCTGGAGCAATTCCATTGGCAAGTCCTGGAGCTGCAAAGCGAGTCTCAGTGGGAGTATCGAAAGGTTAACGTTGGCGACGCCGCGTGTCAGTCCCGAGGGGATTACAGTGCGATCAAAGACTGAACGACTATAGAGAATCGTTAATTGCCTCTCTGGAAAGGCAGCAATCGAGCCCGTTTCAGTCAAAGCTGATCGGCAGCTATGGGCCGGAACCGGACCTTCCTGACAGACAGCAATCGGCCATTTGAGGCCCTTCGCGACAGGCAGAAATCGGTGATAAGCAGTCGGTTGCAGTGTGTGAGTACTAAATCAAGGCGATTCAATGTCTTGGTTCGTCGCCAGCAATTGCGATGAATAGAGCTACGCTTGTCTGCAATAGAGGGACTTTGCGCAATCCTTCTTCATAGGGCAGCGGAGCCAAAGACATGGGTATTGAACAGGATGTCTATCCTGCGGCCACCGTTCTGGTGGTCGATGATACGCCAGACAATCTGATGCTGATGACCGACCTGCTCAGGGACAGGTATCGGGTCAAAGCCGCCAACAGCGGCGAAGCGGCTTTGCGCGTGCTGCAAAATAATCCGCTGCCGGACCTGATCCTGCTCGACATCATGATGCCGGGGCTGTCGGGTCATGAGGTGGCCCGGCAGCTGCAGCAAGATCCGCGCACCCGCCAGATTCCAATCATTTTTCTCACTGCCCTGGCGTCAATGGAAAACGAAATCCAGGGCCTGGAGCTGGGCGCGGTCGACTACATCACCAAGCCGATCAGTCCGCCATTGGTCCTGGCGCGGGTGCAGACCCAACTGAAGATCAAGGCTGCTGCTGACTTCCTTCGCGATCAGAACGACTTTCTCGAACAGGAAGTCCAGCGTCGTACCCGTGAGGTGGTAGCCATTCAGGATGTCACTATCCAGGCCATGGCTTCGCTGGCCGAGACCCGCGACAACGAGACGGGCAATCACATCCGTCGTACCCAACACTACGTCAAACTGCTGGCCGAACTGCTGCGCGACCATCCGCGTTTCAATCCATTCCTGAACGATGACAGCATCCGCCAGCTGTTCAGGTCCGCACCGCTGCACGACATCGGCAAGATCGGCATTCCTGATCACATCCTGCTTAAACCGGGTCGTTTCACCCCGGAAGAATTTGAAATCATGAAAACCCACACCACCTTG
The DNA here is from genome assembly GCF_059422645.1 of Pseudomonas sp. GW821-FHT01C01. Lineage (NCBI taxonomy): Bacteria > Pseudomonadati > Pseudomonadota > Gammaproteobacteria > Pseudomonadales > Pseudomonadaceae > Pseudomonas > Pseudomonas sp. GW821-FHT01C01. The sequence continues at coordinate 22,167 of NZ_JBWKXF010000057.1, forward strand.
GGGCGCGATGCCATTCAGCGTGCCGAGGATCAGTTGGGCCTTTCGGTGGACTTTCTGCGCGTGGCCAAGGAAATCGCCTACAGCCACCAGGAAAAATGGGATGGCAGCGGCTACCCGCAGGGGCTGGCTGGCGAAGAAATTCCGCTCAGTGCCCGATTGATGGCGGTGGCGGATGTCTATGACGCGCTAATCAGTCGTCGTGTGTACAAGGCGGGAATGCCGCACGAACAGGCCGTGGAGATCATTCGGCAGGGGCGTGCGATCCACTTCGATCCGAATGTCTGTGATGCTTTCCTTGCCAATGCCGAGCAATTTCACGTTATCGCCAAGTGTTTTGCAGACAGCGACCAGGACATGACCAGGCTGGTCGACCTGCAACGCAATACCCAGAAACCCTGAACGGTCACACGCCGGTTTTACATCAACGGGGACCTCCAATGACCAGAGTGCTCGCCCTGCTGGAAAAACTGCCCCTGCGCATCAAGTTGATCCTCGGTTTCGCGACGTTAGGGGCGCTGGTTTTGGTGCTCGGCGTGCAGAGCCTGCGCACCCAGGAATCGTTGAAAAAGGATATGCAGAGGCTGTATCAGCAAGAGTTGGCCGGCATCGGGCAATTGCAGGAAGCGAGGGTGCAGATGCCGCATCTGATGCAGGCTCTGCAGCGTGCCGTCGGCGGCAACAGCGAGGATGTGCGCATCAAGGGCGTCGCGCAATTTCGTGAGGCTCGACAACATCTTCAAGAGGCTCTGCTCCAGACACAGCCGACCCTCTGGCGCCAGGAAAACCTGGAGCGATTCGCCACGTTCGAGGTATTGCTGGAGCGCTTGCAACACGATGGCGAGGCGGCACTGGAACTGGCCGACGCGGGGGATCAAGCGCAAGCCTTTCGGCTGATCAATAGTGACGAGTTCCAGAGGTTGGATGAACGGGGTGACGACCTGCTGAAACAGATGGCTCAGATCAAGGAAACCTCCATTCATGACACGGCCAAACAGATCGCAGAGTTTGCCGGGAGCAGCACCCGGCTCACTTATGAATTGCTGCTGGGCGGTCTGACACTGGCGTTGTTGATGGGCTGGTTGATCAGCCGTTCGATTCGCCTGCCCCTTGATCGGGTGCGCGCCGCCGTTGACGAGCTGACCGCTGGCCGACTGGACGGGACGATTCCCCATACCGATCTGCAAAATGAAACCGGCGATCTGGCGCGTGCAATCGCAACGCTGCAGACCGAGTCGCAACAGTTGGAGCGCCAGCGCTGGGTCAAAGCGCAGACAGAACAGCTTCAAGCCGACCTGCCACAAGCGGAAACACCGCACGAGCTGGCTCAGGTTTTTCTGCGGCATATGGCGAGCATGCTCGGCATATGCCGGGGTGTGATCTACAGCCTGCAAGAGAAGGAGGACAACTTGCAGCTGATTGGCGGCTACGCGACCGACCCGGATTATCCGCCTGCACCGACTGTGGTCCTGGGGGCCGGTCTGCTGGGACAGTGCGCGCTGGATCGTGCACCGCTTGAATTGCAGGGGCTTGCCCAGCCGTTCGGTCGGTTGCATTCGCAACTGGGTGAGGTGCCGGCGAGCTATCTGCTGGTGCAACCGGTTTTACGCGGTGAACGTCTGCTCGGCGTGCTCGAGCTGACGGGTTATCTACCGCTGGGCGCACGTGAGCAGGCACTGCTGCAAGAAGCCATGCCACGGTTGGCCGCAGCCATGGCCGTGATGGAGCGCAATCTGGCAGTGCAATCGTTGCTGATCGAGACCCGGCGCCAGGCCGACGAAATGGGTGAGCAAGCCTTGCGGCTGGAGCTGCAGTCGAAAGAGCTTGAAGCGCAGCAGAGCGCCTTGCGTGCCACCAAGGCCTGGTATCGCGCGATCCTCGAGGCGGCGCCGGACGGCATGATCGTCATCAATGCCGAGGGCGCGATCCTGATGACCAACCCGCAACTGGACGTGTTGTTCGGTTACGCCACCGGTGAGTTGGTGGGCGAGACCATCGAGCGGCTGGTGCCTGACGCGGCGCGCGGGCGGCACGTGACCTTGCGCAATGGCTTCATCGCCCATGGCAGTACCCGCCAGATGGGCGCGAACCTGGATGACCTCAAAGGCGTCCGCAAGGACGGCAGCCTTTTTTCCGTGGAGATCGGCCTCTCGCACTTGCCGCTTCTGGAGGGGCGCGGTACGTGCATCTGCGCTTCTGTTCGCGATGTCAGTGAGCGACGGCAGATGCAAGCGGCGCTCAAGTCCAGCGAAACGCAGTTGCGTGCGGTATTGGACAGCAGTCCGGTGGCCATGCTGATCCGTGGCGATGATGGCCGCCTGAGCTACTGCAATCCGGAGCTGGAGAGCCTGTTCGGCGTCAGCCGCGAGCAGCTTGGCGACATAGATGAAAGTCACTTCTGGTGCGACGCACAAGCACGCGGCCGCTTCCTGGACGCGGCCGCCAGGGGGGCGGTTTTGAACTTCGAGGCCAGCCTGCAGCGCGATGAAGGAGAGCGTTTCGAGGTCTTGCTCTCGGCCGTACCCTTGACACTTGGTGAGCGCAGCATCAGTGCCAGTTGGTATTACGACATCACCGACCGCAAGGCCGCCGAGGCGCAAGTGCAGCACGCCCGGGAGATCGCCGAAGAGGCGACACGGGCCAAGAGCGAGTTCCTCGCCAACATGAGCCATGAAATCCGCACGCCGATGAATGCCATTATCGGCATGAGTCACCTGGCGCTGCGCACCGAGCTCGATAATCGGCAACGCAACTACATAGTGAAGGTGCATCGCTCGGCGGAGAACCTGCTGGGGATCATCAACGACATCCTCGATTTCTCCAAGATCGAGGCCGGCAGGATGGATCTGGAGCTTATTCCATTCCGCCTGGAAGACGTGCTGGAGAACTTCACCAATGTGGTGGGCCTGAAGGCCGAGGATAAAGGCCTCGAGCTGCTCTACAGCACGGTCGCCGATTTGCCGACCGCACTGATTGGCGACTCACTGCGCCTGGGACAGGTCCTGGCCAACCTGGGCAATAACGCGACGAAATTCACTGAGCAAGGTGAAATTGTGCTGGGCATTGAGCGCCTTGGAAGTGATGAGGGCAAGGTGGAACTGCATTTCTGGGTGCGTGACACAGGTATCGGCATGAGCGAAGAGCAGTGCCAGAGAATTTTTCAGTCCTTCATCCAGGCCGATAGTTCCACGACTCGCAAGTACGGAGGGACCGGCCTGGGTCTGTCAATTTCCAAGCGTCTGGTGGAGCTGATGGGAGGACGCATCTGGGTCGAAAGTGTACTGGGCAGCGGTTCGACGTTTCACTTTTGCGTGAGTCTGGGCATGCAGGCAGATGCTCCTGCGCGACGCATGTTCACCGCCGATGAGTTGCTGGGCATCCGCGTGCTGGTGGTCGATGACAACGCCAGTGCCCGTGAGATTCTCTCGGGCATGGCGCACAGCTTCGGTGTCGAAGTGGACGTCGCTGAAAGTGGTCGTATGGCCCTGCGCATGTTGGCGCAAGCCGAGCACAATTTATTGCCTTTCGACCTGGTACTGATGGACTGGCGCATGCCGGGCATGGATGGGGTGGAGACGGTCCGCCAGATGCGGTCCGCCAACCTGATACGCACGCCTTCAGTCATCATGGTCACCGCCCTTGATCGCGAGGAATTGCTTGAACAGGCCAAACTCCAGCAAGTGCAACTACCGGTGGTGCTGACCAAACCGGTCACCCCGTCCACCCTGCTCGAAGCCATAGGTACAGTGTTCGGCAAAGTGCCACAGATCGGAACCCGGGCCAGTGAGCGCAACGAACAGAGTGCTGACAACATGGCGCGCCTGAAGGGAGCACGGCTGCTGCTGGTGGAAGACAACGAACTGAACAGGGAACTGGCCTGCGACTTGTTGCAAGGGGCGGGAATCGAGCTCGAGCTGGCTTGCGATGGTCAGCAGGCCCTTGATCTGTTGGCGTGTGACAGCGACTTCGACGGTGTGCTGATGGACTGTCAGATGCCCGTGATGGACGGCTATACAGCGACTCGCAGAATTCGCCAGCAAGCGAACTTCGCGGCGTTGCCGATCATCGCCATGACTGCCGACGCCATGGCTGGCGACCGCGAGCGCGCCCTGGCATGCGGCATGAACGACCACCTGTCCAAGCCATTGGATGTAGACGCCATGTTCGCCACCCTTGCCAGGTGGATCAAGCCACGGCTCGGGCGTGGGGGCCGGGCGCAGGAGGTGACCGTTCCTGACACATCCGAACAGTTGCCCGCCGAGCTTGAAGGTATCGATCAGGTCGCCGGGCTTGCCGCTTGTTCGGGCAAGATTAGCCTTTACCTGCGACTGTTGCGCAAATTCCACGCGACCCAGATGAACTTCGTCGAACAGTTCCAGACGGCACTCGCCGAACCCGACACGACAGCAGCCATGCGCATGGCCCACAGCCTGCGCGGTACCGCCGGGAACATCGGTGCCAAGGCTGTGGCGCAGGCCGCAGCACAGCTTGAGCAAGCATGCCGGGCTGACGAGCCAAGTACCGTGGTGCACGTTAATCTGGCCGAGGTTGAACAATGTTTGATGCCGGTAATGAGCGCGCTGTCACGCCTAGGGGAAGCTAACCCGGCGCCAGGGGAGCTGGCGCTGCCGCTCAGAGCAAAACTTCGTGAACGGCTTGCCAGGCTCCGGCAGCTATTGGCCGAGAGCGATACCGCAGCCATAGCAGCGCTTGACGAAATGCGTCGCCTGTCTCTCGATGATGCGCTGGCCAAGCGTCTGAGCCTGGTCGCTCAGCAGCTTGAACGCTTCGACTTCGACCGGGCCTTGGAGTTGTTGCAAAACGAAGTCAAACTTTCTCCCCCAGATTGACAATCACTTCGGGAGACACCGTTGAAGGAGGGACCGAAGGACATGACAGTCAAGCGAATGGACAACGTCCTGATAGTTGTCGACGATCTCGAAGCGGTGAAGGCGTTCTTTATCGAGTTGGGCCTCGAGCTGGAGGGCCAAACCACGGTTGAAGGACCCTCTATCGGAAGCCTCATAGGGCTTGGAGACGTCCGAGCCACCCTCGCGATGCTGCGGACTCCCGATGGGCAGGGAATTGAACTGGACAAATTCCACACGCCAAACGCAGTCAGGTTTGGGCCCGTGGACACCCCAGTGAACGCTTTGGGTCTTCGTCGCATCATGTTTGCCGTCGATGACATCGATGCTGCCGTTGCGCGGATGCAGGCCCATGGCGCAGAACTCATTGGCCAGATGCAGTACGAGAAATCGTACCGGCTCGCCTATATTCGTGGGCCTGAGGGCATCATCGTCGGGCTTGCCGAGCAACTCGGCTAAAGGCGGGCGGCTCGCTCGCGCACGACAGGCACCGCGCAGACAAGCAGCCGCCTAACCCCTTGTATGTCGGCTTTCCGGCCGTCTGGCGAGCAGGAACGAAGTTCGCCTTTGGGTCTATTTTTGCCAGTCATGACAGGCGGAAACCGGCAAGGAGCGGACAGTGAGGTTTGACGATGAAACCAGTGACGTCCGACTGAGTTTCGATAACAGCTCTCAGACCAGTAAATCGACGGTCTGCAACATGCGCCGATAAGGAGAATGCGCATGCCCCATCTCCAGGTGAATGGTTTCGATCAGACACTCCAGAAACCGCTCGGCCGCCGGCCGCAGTGGCTGCCCGCTTCGGCTGATGGCGCCCACCGAGGCACTGCCGACCGGCTCGCGCAGAGGCAAGGCGCACAAGCCTTCGCGCTGAGCGCATATCTCCACCAGCGGCCAGGGAAAGATGCTCAACATGTCGGTTTCACGCAGCAAGCTCAAGATGATCGAGAGCGAATGGGCGAAATGCACATGCCCATGCGTCGAAATCGTTCCGTCTTGTTGCGAGGCCAGTATCCAGTCAGCCGACGCCAGATCCTCCATGGTCCTGCTGTTCGACAACGGGTGTTGCTGGCGGGCCACCACCGCACAATCGGCCGTAAACAGCGGCAGATAGGTCAGGTCGGCACTGGAAAACCGGGTATCAAGCCGTCCGATAAACAGATCGACGCTCGCATCCCGCAGCAGCGGACACGCGACCGATGAAAGCCCCTCATACAACTCAAGTTGAACATTTGGAAACAGCTGGCGAAAACGCACGACGGATTTGGGCATGAGCGTCATCGCCAACCAGGGTGTCACGGCGACCGACAAGCACCCCACCAGCTCCCCCTTGCAATCAGGCAATACCTGACGGGCACTGACCATCTGTGCCACCAGCAGACGTGCCTGAATCAACAGCTTCTTGCCGAGTTCGGTAAACACAATCCCTGAGGTATTACGGATCAGCAATTGTGTCGCGGTGTCTGCCTCAAGCTTCTGGATGGCCTTGGTGACCGCTGCCGGTGAAGTGTCGAGCCTTTTTGCAGCGCCGCGGATACTGCCCGCATCGGCCACCGCCACCAGTGCATTAAGTTGATAGAACTTCATAGTGTCCGCCGGTGTTAACCCTGGGTTGCCTTGTTCACTTTCGATTGCCTGTCAGCTGCTGCCTTGGCCCTCTACTCTCGGACCAACACCACCTGGGCTTCGAACCTCATCAAAAGAACGTACCAGAAAAAGCCCAGGCACTTTGATGAAACGCATGATGCCGTAAGCCATCGCAGGATGTGGCCCTTGCGACAGACTGGTTTCTCCTCTTGGTCACCAAGGAAAAACGCTGCCAATGACACAGTCCATCACGCTGTTAAAAGAGATTGAGCAGGAAATGCGCGAACTGCGCCACCAGATCCATGCCAACCCTGAACTCGGTTATCAGGAGGTCGAGACTAGTGAGTTGGTAGCCGAACGATTGATCAAATGGGGTTATGACGTGACGCGCGGCTTCGCCGAAACTGCGGTCATCGCCACGCTGAAGAAAGGCACCAGTTCGCGTGTGATCGGCATACGGGCTGACATGGACGCACTGCCTATTCTGGAAAAAACCGGGCTCCCCTATGCAAGCCGGATACCGGGCAAGATGCACGCGTGTGGCCATGACGGGCATACGGTCATGCTCCTCGCCGCCGCCTACGCCCTCGCCCATGGCCATCCGTTCGATGGCACGGTCCGCCTGATTTTCCAGCCGGCCGAAGAAGGTCTGGCCGGCGCCCGACGAATGATTCAGGAAGGTGTGCTGCAACAGTTCCCCTGCGATGCAGTGTTCGCCGCACACAACATGCCTGGTTACCCTGTCGGAAAACTCGGGTTCCGAGCCGGGCCCTTCATGGCCTCCGCCGACCAGGTCAATGTCACGATTCATGGAAAAGGCGGTCACGGCGCGATGCCGCATCTGAGCGTCGACCCTGTGGTGGTCTGCGCAAGCATCGTCATGACCTTGCAGACAATCGTCTCGCGCAACATTTCACCTCAGGAAATGAGCGTTATCACCGTCGGGGCCATTAACGCAGGTAAGGCGTCCAACGTGATCCCGGACAGTGCACACATGCTGATTTCCGTCCGCTCACTGAACAACGCCGTCCGGGACCGCCTGGAGAGTCAGATAAAACACCTCATTCACACCCAGGCGCAGGTATTCGGCGCGACCGCCGAGATCGACTACAGTGCCGACTACCCCTTGCTGGTAAATGACGAAGAAATGACCCGGTTTGCCAGCCAGGTGGCCATCGACTGGCTCGGTGAGGACGAGGTGATGAACGACATCGTGCCCTTCAATGGCAGCGAAGATTTCGCCTACTTCCTGCAGCAATGCCCTGGCAGCTATCTGATCATCGGCAATGGCGACGGTGAACAGAGCTGCATGGCTCACGACCCTCGCTACGACTTCAATGACGACATCCTGATTCGGGGCGCTGGCTATTGGGTCAAGTTGACTGAGGCCTTCTTGCCACTCGACGCTTGAGCAACGACCTGCCAAACCGTGAAAACCAATAAAAAATGAGGTCATCATGCAACTATGCAAATTTCAATACATCACCCTGCTGTTCGGGTTGATCATCACCCCGCTATCGCAGGCAGAACCGGTGATCAAATTCGGCGTCGACCCTAGCTACCCACCTTTCGAGCAAAAGCAGCCAGATGGTTCATTGAGTGGTTTTGATATCGACCTGGGCAATGCCCTATGTGCCGAGTTGCGGGTCAAGTGTATTTGGGTCGAGCAGACCTTCGACGGCATGATCCCGGCGTTAAAGGCGAAGAAATTTGACGCCATCCTGTCTGCATTCAGCGCCACCGAGGCACGTCGCCAGCAGGTCGATTTCAGCCACAAAATCTACACCGCGCCGTCTTCTCTCGTTGCTAAAAAAGACACCGGATTGCTGCCGACGGCAGAATCATTGAAAGGCAAGTCGGTTGGGGTGGTTCAAGGCTCGCTACATGAAAGTTATGCCAAGTCGCAATGGGGCCGCCAAGGCGTCGATATCCTTTCCTACCAAACCCAGGACCAGGTGTTTTCAGACCTCATCACCGGACGCCTGGATGCCTCGTTCCAGGCCTCGGTACAAGCCGACATCGGATTACTGCAAAAGCCTCAAGGCCAGGGCTTTGCCTTCGCCGGTGAGCCCATCACCGACAAAAGCATCATTGGCGATGGCGTTGCTATCGGTGTCCGAAAAAACGAGCCTGATCTCAGAGAGCAGCTGAACACGGCCATTGCCAGTATTCGTCAATCAGGCCAGTACGACCAGATCGCGAAGCAGTACTTCAACTTCGATATTTACGGCGAATGAGGTAGTCCCCATGAACGAAATGACACAACGCGGTGAATCTCGTTTTGCCTTCCCCGTCAGCGACGAGACTGTGCGTGCCTTTCAAACTGATGGTGCAGTGTGTATCCGTAATGCGTTTACTGCGCAGCAAATCAGCGAACTGACGCAAGGCATCGAGCGCAACCTTGCCCATCCCAGCCCTCGCGCAAAAGTGGCGAGCAGCCCTACGGATCCTGGATGGTTCTTCGAGGACTTTTGTAACTGGCAAGAGAATGCGCACTATCGCGACTTCATCTTCAACTCCGCCATCGCCCCAATCGCGGCCGCCCTGCTGAACAGCCAACAGGTGCGCCTGCACCATGATCACTTGCTGGTGAAGGAGCCCAATACGCGCCAACGCACGCCTTGGCACCAGGACCAGCCTTACTACAACATCACGGGTTCAGACACCGTGAGTTTCTGGATTCCAGTCGACCCCGTGCCCAGGGAATCGACCCTCGAATTCATCGCTGGCTCACACAAGGGGCCCTGGTTGATGCCTCGGTCCTTCATGGACAGCCAGGCCAAATGGTTCTCCGAGGGAACACTAGGCGAGCTACCGGATATTGAAAGCCATCGCGAGGACTTTCCCATTCTCGGATGGACGTTGTCGCCGGGGGACATGGTGTGTTTCAACATGTTGACCTTGCATGCCTCTGCTGGCGTGGGCGGGCATAACCGTCGCCGCGCGTTTTCAGTGAGGGTCATAGGCGATGACGTGCGGCATGCGCCGAGACCTTGGGCCACCTCACCAGACTTTCCAGGGCTTAAAGATGCTCTGGCATCAGATGTACCTATGGAGCACGAGCTTTTTCCGACGCTCTGGCATCGAGATACCATAATGTCCGAGCGATAAGTTTGGGTCGGTTTCAGCCGATCGGGGAAGGCAGAAATCGGCCGATTCTGTTGAAAAAGTCGGATTTTCAGCTCGCCTGAACTCATCGGTCGCGGCACCAACACCGCGACAGCGCAGGTGGTCACGGCGTCTGGTGCAGCGCAGTCGCGCTGTGTGCTTTTTTGTTTGCCAACCGTCGCACCAATCATTTGAAAGTGCTAGGCCATCACGGATTAACCCGCGAGCTTTATTGCAAGCTCAGCGACGTGCTTACCCTGGAAGCGCGCAATATCCAGTTCATTCTGTGACGGTTGTCGTTTTCCGTCGGCACCTGCCAGGGTGGTCGCGCCATAGGGCGTACCGCCGCTGATCTCGCTCATGTTAGTCAGCCCTGCACAGGAATAAGGCACACCCACGATGACCATCCCCTGATGCAGGAGTGTGCTGTGGAACGACGTAATAGTGGTTTCCTGGCCACCATGTTGGGTTCCCGTCGAAGCAAAAACGCTGCCGATCTTCCCAACGAGAGCACCACTCATCCACAGTCCGCCGGTCTGGTCGAGAAACGTACGCATCTGTCCTGCCATATTGCCAAAGCGCGTCGGTGTGCCAAAGATGATGGCGTCGTAATTCGCCAGTTCGTCAGGTGTCGCCACCGGTGCCTTCTGGTCGAGTTTGACGCCGATGGCAGCTGCCTGTTCGGCCGGAATGGTTTCGGCGACACGCTTGAGCGTCACGTCGGTGCCGGGTACGGATCGTGCGCCTTCGGCCACTGCGCCAGCCATCGTTTCGAGGTGACCGTACATTGAGTAATAGAGAACAAGTACCTTCGCCATGATTTTTTCCTCGGTTCAGAACCATTCGATCGGTTTGAAACACCTTGGATTACCCCGCCGCCGATGAACAACAGCGTAGGCATAGCGCCGGATGCCCCATGAGACTGCTGAGACTTTGACGGCGTGCTGACTAACACTAGCAGCTCAGTAATTTGCCTGCCGTCAGACATGGCATGGCGCTTCTGAGCAGGATCGTAGCCATCGTCCTTTAAGCGTGATGTTCAATGCGATGCTATGTAACCGTCTGGCCTCCAATTGAGTCATTCATTCGGTGAGCGTCGGCTATGGGTCGATTCACGCCCCGATGGCAACAAGTCTCACCCTGTGGCAGTCAGACGGCCCAAGTTTTTGACCGCTTGATGAGCGAACATCAATTGGCATCAGAGACTGTCCGGACTCATTGTCCAACAGCACAGAACGCGCCTCTTCCGGCTTGAACAGGAAACGTTCGCCCCACTGCCTCATACTGACCACAACCGGAAAGATCTCCCGTCCTTTGTCCGTAAGGACGTACTCCTTGTAGGCGCTTCCATCTGACGCCGGTCGAACGTCGAATACACCGGCCTCAACCAACGTTTTCAGTCGCGATGCCAAAATATTTTTGGCCACGCCCAAGCTCTTTTGAAACTCGCTGAATCGGCGAATGTCGTCAAATGCGTCGCGAATAATCATGAGCGACCAGCGATCCCCAATTGCCTCCAGTGTTCTTGCTACCGGGCATTCGCTGCTTTGCGGTGAAGCGCCTTCGACCATCGTATTTACCTTTTGGATAAGGGTTGCCAGGTCTGTCGATCAATCCGGAGCAACCTGGTTGCAATTTGAAACCGAACTTGGCAATAATTAAAACCAGTTTCCAATTGAAACCAGTTTAACGCCATGGAGGCGTGCATGACAGCAGATGCCGACTCAGCCACCAAACATTTCTCCAGGCAGCCTTCGGGATTGCCGCATACGGTTACCGGAGAAAGCAGCAGGACCAACCGGTCTCCGGGGCTTTCTCCCTCGCTCACGTTATTGTTTTCCGTCACCTGCGCACTTGCAGTAGCCAATGTTTACTTTGCCCAACCCTTGCTCGCCTCAATCGCTGAGAGCCTGGGCGTCGCCTCAGGATTGATCGGGGTCGTGGTGACAGCCACTCAGGTTGGATACGCGCTGGGGTTGCTGTTCATCGTACCGCTGGGCGATATGGTCAACCGTAAACGGCTGATTTTGACTCAGGTGATGTTGTCTGCAATTGCGCTGGCGGCAGTCGGCGCATCACAGCAATGGCTGCCCCTGCTGGGAGCCATGAGCGTGATGGGCTTACTGGCAGTGGTCGTTCAGGTGCTTGTGGCCTATACCGCCGTGCTGGCAACGCCATCACAACGTGGGCAGGCAGTGGGAACCGTAACCAGCGCAATTGTCCTGGGCATTCTTCTGGCGCGGTTTACCTCTGGGCTGATCGCAGATCTAGCGGGCTGGCGCGCCGTTTATTTCGTTTCCTCAGGATTGATGCTGACCATCGCGGCAGTGCTCTGGAAAGTGGTTCCTGGCGCAGTGTCGCCACGCAATCAACACTCCTACCAAGCTCTCATCCGGTCGTTCTTCAAGCTGTTCATGACCGAGCCGGTTTTGCGGATCAGGGGTCTGTTGGCCTTACTGATCTTTGCCGCTTTTTCCGTGCTATGGACATCCATGGTGCTGCCGTTGAGCGCTCCGCCGCTGTCGCTTTCACACACTGCCATCGGCATGTTCGGCTTGGCCGGCGTCGCCGGTGCCCTTGCTGCCAGAAGAGCCGGTCGCTGGGCCGATCAAGGTTTGGGACAACGAGTTACCGGTATTTCGCTGGGGCTCCTCACGCTTTCCTGGTTGCCCATCACTTTTGCCGAGACGTCCCTGATAGCGCTGGTCTGCGGAGTGGTCTTGCTCGACTTCGCGGTGCAAGCAGTACACGTCACCAACCAGAGCCTCATTTTTGCTGCACGACCCGACGCCCAAAGTCGCATGGTCGGTGCATACATGTGCTTCTACTCGGTCGGTAGCGCGCTGGGGGCGGCAGCCGCGACCCAGGTTTATGCGCTTTGGGGCTGGATGGCAGTCAGCCTACTGGGCGCCTTGATCAGCGCTACAGCTTTGGCGCTGTGGGTTCTTACAAGTCGTTTCTCAACGAACATTCAAGGAAGATCAGTATGAAAGCCGGGCACCTACTACTCGCAATCTCGATTACTGCCATATGGGGCGTGAATTTCTCGGTTATCAAACTGGGCCTCACCACCGTTGACCCGCTGATTCTTGCTGGCATTCGCTTTACGCTTTGCGCACTTCCAGCGATCTTTTTCATTCCGAAACCTGATGTGCAGTGGCGCTACATCATTGGTTACGGTCTAGTCTTCGGTATCGGACTTTGGGGCGTCGTTAACATTGGCATCAAGTCTGGTCTTTCAGCAGGCATCGCTTCGCTGGTGCTTCAGTTCAGCGCGTTTTTCACCATCCTGCTGGGCTCATGGATATTCAAGGAAACGATTTCCCGCTACCAACTTGCGGGTATAGTTATCGCCTCCTGTGGCTTGTTGAGCATCATCTCAATTGTTGATGGGACAGTAACGACGGCCGGGCTGTTCTTGGTGCTGCTGGGAGCGGTCGCCTGGAGTGCGGCCAACGTGATCAACAAAAAAGCGAAGACCACCCAGGTCTTCGCTTTCCTGGTGTGGTCCAGCGCGTTTTCGCCCATCCCACTGTTCGCGCTTGATTACGCTGTTAACGGCTCGACGGGTTACAGCGCATTGGTGAATCAACTCGACTACCGCGCCGTCCTGTCGATCCTGTTCCAGGTATACCCCAATACACTGTTCGGCTACTGGGTGTGGAATTCACTTCTGAAACGATATCCAGTGTCTACAGTTGCGCCATTGTCATTATTGGTGCCGGTATTCGGACTGCTCGGTTCAGTCATAATTTTCAATGAGAGCCTGTCAGTCAACAAAATCGTTGCCGTCGTTCTCATCGTGTCGGGTCTTGGCGTCGGCTTATACGGACAGCGCGTCCTCAGTGCGGTGCTCAAGCGTTCTGACCGATGCCCATCGTGATGTTGGACACCCAGAAACTCAACCATGCACCAGGTAGGCTCCTGACGGCACCCGATATCGCAGCTTCTTGCATTTGCCGGGTGCAGGCTGGTGCCCCGGCGGACGATCAGGAAACCAGATTCGGCATTTACCCGGAGGCGGCAAATGGCCGCGGGGAATCTCAACCTCAGCGTACGCCCGCCCTGGCTCGATACTAGCCATTTGTAATTGTCCTTCGGGCCCGGCTCTGCCAGCCGCCGACGCATCCGAAACCCGATCTGTCTCTGCGCTAGCGAAGTAGCCAGTCTCGCGCCCAGTGTCCGGAGTGGATTGCTCAACACCCGCCAATTCCGCTTCGCGGCGCCTTTGGGTCTCCTCTTCCAGCCCCTTCTGTACTGCGACCAGGTCCTCTTTGGCATTGGGTGGGTTACCCGAAGATTGGGCCTGCTGCGCCGCCTGGATCAATTGGAAGTTGCGGTTGCGCAACTCGACGTTACGGCCAACCCGCATGTTCGAGCGCGCCGCCAAGGTTTCAGCCTGCTGGAACTGTCCCTGCTGCAGACGCAACACACCGAGGTAATGCAACGTCGCGGGATTGTTCGGCTGGATATGCAGGGCACGCTCCAGCGTGGCAGCGGCCTGGTCCAGTTGGCCATTTCCATACTGCCGCGAGGCGGTTTCGATCAGGGTGGTTGATGCGCTGTTACTCTGCGAGGGCGCTCTTCGCTCGGCGGCAACCGAACAAAACGACGCGACGGCGCAGAACGCCAGGATGAGTCCCGACAGAAAACTCTTGGTAGGCATCAGGGGGCGAACTCGACTGATCTCGGACGGCACTGAAGTAGAACAGGCCAAAGCGCTGCTCGGCATCTGCAATACAGGGCCCCAATTGACCTGGGCAGTACCCTGAAGTTCCCGTTTCAAAGGCCACCGCAGCCAGGACTTTAGCTGAGTCTTTCCAGCAGACAGGCATCGAGCACCACCCAGCACTCGCCCCGATAGTGCAACACCCGAGATAGGAGACTGCAGGGATCCCGGGGCGCCCCCTCGCTCCGGGTGGAGTGACGAGAAAATCACCGCCCACAGACCCCATCGCGGATTTGTTTGCGATGGGGTCTGCAACCGTGTAGCAACGTGCGGCCAGCAGCAAAAGCATCATGCCGACAGGATAAAGTCCGTCTGATCGATACCTGCACTGCTAACACCGACAAGGCGAATAGAGTCCACTCCGATCCCTATCACCGTGTCCGCCCCGTCAGCCGCAATGCTCACGTTGGCAGCAAACGTCTCGCTGGTGATCCCCAGTCCCGCGATATTGAGCAAGTCCTGCCCCCCGGTCGGATCGACGTCGAAGCCCTGGATCGAGTCGTTGCCGAAGCCTGCCGCAGCAAACATGAAAGTATCGTTGCCGAAGCCGCCGTCGAGCGTGTCGTTGCCCAGCCCGCCGAGAAACAGATCGTCACCCGCACCGCCGACCAGAATGTCGTTGGCCAGGCCGCCCAGCATCGTGTGGTTTGCCGCCGCAGCATCGTAGGCCAGCTCACTGCCGCTGCCCTCGGCGTTCGCCTGCAAACCCGCCGCCGCGTATTGGCCATTCAGCGCGACCTGCGACACATGCGCACCGTCGCTCACGCTGAGCATGCCACCGGTGCCTGTGTCATTTGCTGTAAAGGTGATCTGCGTATTGGCGCCGAACGCGACATCGCCAAAGTCCAGCTTGTCGCCCGTGGCAAAACCGCTGACGCTGCCACTGAACGCCGCCGACACATCAAGCTTGAGCGTGCCTGCCGCGCTGCTGTCGAACGTCACATGCTGATCGGACGCAGCACCGAACTCCAGTATCGCCGAACCGCTGATAGTCGCGCTTCCCGCGCCACTGGCATCTCCGTGGACGGTGATGTTGCCATCGTTCGCCCACAGGCTACCGCTGTTGGCGAGCGCACTTTCAATCACCAATCCGCCGCTGCCGCTGGCTTCCAGCACGCCAGTATTGGTGACGGTGTTGCTACCGGTATCGATCACCAGGGCATTGACGCCGCTGGCATGGATCAGGCCCGAGTTGACCAGCATCATCTGCCCCGCTCCCAACTGGCCGGCACCCGAGAGGGTGTTGTCGACATTGGTGAGCACCGTGTCCGCGCTGCCACCAAAGATCACGTTCTGCGCGCTGTCGGACAGAACCACTTGCCCGCCACCGGTCAACGTAGCGCCACGGAACAGAATCTCAAGGTCGGTCCCGCTGCCGGTGGAGCCGAGCTCTATGGTGCCGCTGTTGTCGATGCTGCCACCGAACGGCATGATCGCGCCGTCGGCAATGGTGATGGTGCCTGTATTGGTCGTGACCGGGTTCGCATCGAACAGCAGGTTGGCCGCGCTCAACGCCGCCGCATCCACGCCGTTGACCGTGATCGTCTGGTCGGCACTGATGCTGAGCACGGCGTTGCCGTTCGCGTCGTTGGCGATACTCACATCCGCAAAACCGTTGACGCCCGTGAAGCCGATCAAGTCAATTTTGTCCGCCGCCGCGTCGAAGCTGTAAATGACGTTGTTGCCGATCGGCTGGGCGAAGACGAAGGTGTCGGCACCGGACGAGCCGGTCAGGTTGTCGTCGGTGGACAAGGCGAAGATCGGTGCGCCTGGGGCATAGATTTCGACGTTGTTGGACACATAGGCGCTTGCCGGGATGCCGTCGCTGTTGCTCCAGTGCATGTTGACATCAAGCACCAACGCACCGGCGAAGTCGCTTGGAGTTGTCACAGTCAATGCGGCGGGATCGCTGGTTTGCACGGTCCAGGTGCCGTCACCGTTGTCGGTACCTGCATTGAACCTCCATCCCGAGGGAACCCCGCTGATGGCCACCGTTATTGGGCCGCTGATAGCGGCCGACGGAACGTTGAGGGCTAGATTGATGGGTTCACCCGCCACACCTGCCGGGAGATTTGCGCTAGAGGTGTACGCAACACCCGTATTACCAGCCAAGTCCGTGTAGGTGTTTGCAACGCTGGCTTTTACAGAACCATTGCTGGTTCTGGTGAAGTCCACTGTATAAGTAGTGCCGCTACCGGAGAAGTTGCTGAGGGTTCCGCGGCCTGCGGTGACACTGAAATCACTGATATCGAAGTTAATCACAGCTTCACTGAACGTGATGGTTATTTTGCCGCTATCGGTGTTCCCTAGCTGTGTCTGTGCCCCTGACGCTGTGAACACGGTTATGGAAGTCACCGTCGGCGCTACGGTATCAACTGGTGTCTCAACGACGTTCTGCACGTTTACCGTAATGGTCTGCGTGTCGGTTCCGCCATTGCCGTCGGCCACCTGAACGTCCACAACGTAGGCGTTGTCGCCGTCGGTGCCACCGATATCCTGGGGATTCTCGTAATCAGGCGCCGAAGTGAACGTCAGCACCCCACTCGAACTGATCGAGAACTTGCTGAAGTCCGTCCCGGCCGTATTCAGGATCGAGTAACTCAGCGTCTGCGCCGGCAGATCAGCATCGGTCGCCACCACTGTCGTGACCGCCGTGGTGTTCTCTGCCACGTTGACCGAAGCCGTTGCACCACCACCGTTGGAGCTGATTACCGGTGAGTTGTCGTTGACGCCCGTCACGGTTACCGCGATCGCCTGGTCGTCAAACAGCGTGCCGTCCGATGCCCGCACAATCACGTCATAGACGTTGTTCGCCCCCGAATCAGTCGGCGCTTCAAAGTTGGGTGCAGAGATAAAGCTCAGCACGCCTGTGCCTGAAACGATCGAGAACTTCGCGGCATCCGCTCCGCCGACGACGCTGTAGCTCAGCGTTTGTGCCGGCAGATCAACATCGGTCGCCGCCACTGTCGTGACCGCCGTGGTGTTCTCCGCCACGTTGACCGAAGCCGTCGCACCACCACCGTTGGAGGTGATCACCGGGGAGTTGTCGTTGACGCCCGTCACGGTTACCGCGATTGCCTGGTCGTCAAACAGCGTGCCGTCCGACGCCCTCACAATCACGTCATAGACGTTGTTCGCCCCCGAATCAGTCGGCGCTTCAAAGTTGGGTGCAGAAATAAAGCTCAGCACGCCTGTGCCTGAAACGATCGAGAACTTCGCGGCATCCGCTCCACCGACGACGCTGTAGCTCAGCGTTTGTGCCGGCAGATCAACATCGGTCGCCGCCACTGTCGTGACCGCCGTGGTGTTCTCCGCCACGTTGACCGAAGCCGTCGCACC